>NZ_CAJGBM010000056.1:0-161197 GCF_904426495.1 Pseudomonas sp. OF001
TTGTGAGGCGTTGAGCTAACCAGTACTAATTGCCCGTGAGGCTTGACCATATAACACCCAAACAATCTGCGATCCCAGGATCACAGTGGGTGCGACAGGCCGAAAGCTTGCAGAACCGCAAATTACCGAATCTGATACACTATCACTTGCCCAATTCGGGGTAGCGCCATGGCGATGCCCCAACCGAATTGCTTGACGACCATAGAGCGTTGGAACCACCTGATCCCATCCCGAACTCAGCAGTGAAACGACGCATCGCCGATGGTAGTGTGGGGCTTCCCCATGTGAGAGTAGGTCATCGTCAAGCACCTACACAGAAACCCCGACCAGCCACGCTGGTCGGGGTTTCGTCCTTTCGCTCCGGAAACTGCGCGTAAGTGCGCCATGACACGGCAAAATGACTTGTATCGGCCGTATGCTTGGCGCGTAGTCAAATACCTCAACCTGCATACAGGGAGTACGAACTTGGCCGGAAGCAGTCTGCTGGCATTGATCGATGACATTGCTACCATCCTCGACGATGTTTCGGTGATGACCAAGGTGGCGGCGAAGAAGACCGCCGGGGTGCTTGGCGATGACCTGGCCTTGAACGCCCAGCAGGTCACCGGCGTTGCGGCAGAGCGAGAGTTGCCGGTGGTATGGGCGGTCGCCAAGGGTTCACTGCTCAACAAGCTGATCCTGGTTCCCGCGGCCTTGCTGATCAGCGCGCTTGCGCCCTGGGCGATCACGCCTCTGCTGATGCTGGGCGGCGCCTTCCTGTGTTTCGAGGGCTTCGAGAAACTGGCTCACAAGTTCCTGCACAGCAAGGCGGAGGAGGAAGCCAATCATGCCCGTCAGCTTGACGCGCTCAATGACCCGGCCATCGACATGGTGGCGTTCGAGCGGGACAAGATCAAAGGAGCAGTCCGTACGGACTTCATCCTTTCGGCCGAGATCATTGCCATCACGCTCGGGGCTGTCGCTGCGGCCAGCTTTCTGAAGCAGGTGCTGGTGCTGTCGCTGATTGCCGTCGTCATGACGGTAGGGGTCTATGGCCTGGTAGCGGGGATCGTCAAGCTGGATGACCTCGGCCTGCATCTGCGACAGCGGGAGTCGCGTCTGGCACAGCGCTTCGGTGGCGCCATCCTCGGCGCTGCCCCCTACCTGATGAAAGGGCTGTCCGTGGTGGGGACGGCCGCGATGTTCATGGTTGGCGGCGCCATCCTGACTCACGGCATATCCCCGGTTCATCATGCCATCGAGCAACTCGCTCAGGCGAGCGGTAGCCTCGCCGCAGTCGGCGCTGTCGCCGAGGCCCTGCTTCCCACACTGCTCGATGCCACCTTCGGCGTGCTGGTTGGCGCCCTGGTGGTCGTGCTGGTGACGCTGTGCAGCAAGCTGCGGGGCAAGCCAGGTCTGGTAGGGTAGCGTCTGGGCGGACTTTCAGGTTCCGGCTTCGAGCAGCTGGGTATAGATCTGCAGATCCGCTGCGGAAAAGCAGCAGAACACCACCGACTCGATGGTCGGCAATGTCGCGACCCTGGCCCGCACGGTGGCCACGGCGATGGCTGCGGCGGCGGCGCTGGGATAGCTGAAGATGCCGGTGCTGATGCTCGGGAAGGCCAGGCTGCGGGCGCCGGCCGCTGCGGCGACTTCGAGGGAGCGTCGATAGCAGGAGGCCAGTACCTGTGCTTCGCCCTGCTGGCCACCCTGCCAGATCGGGCCGACGGTGTGCACGACGAAGCGGGCTGGCAGCCGATAGCCGGCAGTCAGCTTCGCCTCGCCGCTGGCACAGCCGCCGAGCTGGCGACACGCCTCGACCAGTTCGGGGCCTGCCGCGCGCAGAATGGCTCCGGAAACGCCACCGCCGCCGAGGAGCGATGGATTGGCGGCATTGACGATGGCATCTATCGCCAGGCTGGTGATATCGGCCTGAAGGGCCAGCAGTCGGGCAGGCATGCTGCAGCAACCTCGCACTTCACAAGGGTGGCCTGCTCCTGAGGGTAGCCGCCGTTTCTGCCAGCTGCATCGTCAGGGCGTCGACTGCTCGCTGCGCTGCTGCTGCAGGTGCCACATCTGCGCGTACTGGCCGTTCATGGCGAGCAACTGCGTGTGGGGGCCGCGCTCGATGATGCGGCCGCTGTCCATCACCAGGATCTGGTCGGCATTCATCACGGTGGAAAGGCGGTGGGCGATGACGAGGGTAGTGCGCCCGATCTGGATGTGTTCAAGTTCCGCCTGGATGGCCCGCTCGGACTGCGAGTCCAGCGCGGAGGTGGCTTCGTCGAAGATCAGGATGGCCGGATTCTTCAGGATTGCTCGGGCGATCGCCACCCGCTGCTTTTCGCCGCCGGAGAGTTTCAGGCCGCGTTCGCCGACCTGGGTTGCGTAGCCGTCCGGAAGGTTCTCCACGAACTCGTGGATATGTGCGGCACGAGCGGCGGCCTCCACTTCCTCGCGACTGGCTTCCGGGCGGCCGTAGAGGATGTTGTAGTAGATGCTGTCGTTGAACAGCACGGTGTCCTGCGGAACGATGGCGATGGCGGCGCGCAGGGAGGCCTGGGTCAGTTGGCGCAGATCCTGGTCGTCGATGGTTATCCGACCGCCGTCGACGTCGTAGAAGCGGTACAGCAGACGTGCCAGGGTCGACTTGCCGCAACCGGAGTGGCCGACCACCGCCACAGTGCCGCCGGCGGGGATCTCGAAGGCGATGTCCTGGAGGATCTGCCGGCGCGGGTCGTAGCCGAAGCGCACATCCTCGAAGCGCACCTGGGGCTGGCGGGTGACCAGCGCTCTGGCATCGGGCGCATCCTGCACGTCCTGGCGCTCATCGAGCAGGCCGAACAGGCGCTCCATGTTGGTCAGCGCCTGCTTGACCTCGCGATACATCATGCCGAGCAGGAACAGGGGGGCGGAGAGCTGCAGTAGATAGGCGTTGACCAGCACCAGGTCACCGACCGTCATGCTGCCGTCGACGACCCCGGCGGCAGCCAGCCACATCATCGCGGTGACTCCGGCCGACACCACCACCGCCTGGCCGAGGTTGAGCACGGCCAGGCTGACCGTCGCCTTGACCTTGGCATCCTCCAGATGCCGCAGGTTCTCGTCGTAGCGAATCGCCTCGTGCTCCTCGTTGTTGAAGTACTTGACGGTCTCGTAGTTGAGCAGGGAGTCCACCGCCCGCTCGTTGGCACGGGTGTCGGCCTCCACCGAGGCGCGGTAGTAACGGGTGCGCCATTCGGTGACGGCGAAGGTCCATGCCCCGTAGGCCAGCAGGGTGGCGAGGGTTACGGCCGCAAAGCGCCAGTCGTAGGCCCAGACCAGCACGGCAGTGACCAGCAACACTTCCAGCAGGATCGGGATGATCGAGTACAGCGTCCAGTCGAGCAGATCGGCTATGGCACTGCCGCCCCGTTCGACATCCCGCGCCACGCCGCCGGTGCGCCGCCCGAGGTGGAATTTCAGACTGAGCCCGTGCAGGTGGCGGAACACCCGGAGCGTGACCTGGCGCGAGGTGCGCGCCATGACCCGGGCGAACACCACCTGGCGCAGTTCGGTGAACAGGGTGACTCCGATGCGTGCCGCGCCGTAGGCCAGCAGGAGTCCGACCGGCAACAGCAGCAGACTGGGTTCGACATTGAGGTCGTCGACAATCTGCTTGAGAAGAATGGGAACCAGCAGGTTGAGCAGTTTGGCGGCCACCACCAGGCCCAGTGCCAACGAGATGCGCCCCAGGTAGGGACGCAGGTAGGGCAGCAGGTCGGCGATCACGGCGAACTCGCCGCGTACCCGCGGGGAGCGACTCAGCGGGGAGATGCTGGCGTGTTCTGGGGGATTGCTGGGTGTCATCGTCACCGGATCCTTGGGCGCGCGCCGCGCGTGGGTGGCGCAGTCGGCCGATTGATAGGGGCGACCATGCTGGGCCGCTCGTGGCTTCCGTGCAATGGGCGGACTGCCGGCGCACGGTGGGCGGGGTTCTCGTTCCGGATGATGATCATGTGCGTATCTGCGAGGGTTCCGGACGTGACGGAGCACGCGCTGGGGTCTCTTAACCTATTCTGCGGAGGAACCCTGTCGCTTGGCGATAGTCTTAGTGCGGATCTAGAAGAAGGAGCGTTTCATGTACAAGCGAGCATTCTCTCGCCGGCTGGCTAGCGTGCTGGTGGCATCCCAGTTGCTGGTGGTGGCTCAGGTACCGCTGGCGCAGGCGGCAATGGTCGGTACCGGCGAGGTCCTGCAGGCTCAGCAACAGCAGGTCGATCGCCAGCAGCTGCTGGCCATGCTGGATGACAGGGGGGTGCGAGACAAGCTGGCCTCCCTCGGCGTCGAGCGGGAGCAGGTCGAGCAGCGCATCCAGAGCCTCACCAATGCCGAGCTGGCGCAGTTCAACCAGCAGCTCAGCGAGGCACCGGCCGGCGGCATCATCGGCATCATCGTGCTGTTTCTGGTGATCTTCATCATCACTGACCTGCTCTGCGCCACCGACCTCTTCACCTTCGTCAAATGCATCAATCGCTGAGATTGCTGGGGGCGGGACTGCTGCTGTTGCTCGCTGGCTGCGCGACGGCGCCGAGGCTGTCGCCGCAGGTCGAGCGGTTGCCGGAGCGAGTCGAACTGAGCGAGGTGCCGTTCTTCCCTCAGGCGCAGTACCAGTGCGGCCCGGCGGCTCTGGCCACCATGCTCAACCAGCGTGGAGTGACCACCACCCCAGGGCTGCTCAAGGACCGCGTGTTCCTGCCTGGTCGCCAGGGCAGCCTGCAGGTCGAGTTGGTGGCGGCGGCGCGCGACCACGACCTGCTGGCCTATCCCCTGGCGCCTCGCCTGGACGCCCTGCTGGCCGAGGTCGCGGCTGGCAATCCGGTCCTGGTATTGCAGAACCTGGCCTTCGACTGGTACCCGCGCTGGCATTTTGCCGTGCTGGTCGGCTTCGATCGCAAGGCGCAGCAGCTGATTCTGCGTTCCGGCACCACGCGGCGCTGGGTGACCGACTTCGCCAGCTTCGACGCCACCTGGGCGCGTGGGGGGCGCTGGGCGGTGCTGACGCTACCACCCGACCGGCTGCCGGCGCAGGCCGAACTGACGCCCTGGCTGCAGGCTGCGGCCGATCTGGAGCAGACGGGGCATGCCCAGGCGGCGCGGCGTGCCTACCAGTTGGCGGTACAGCAATGGCCCGATAAGGGGATGAGCTGGTTTGCCCTGGGCAATTCCCGATACGCAGCAGGCGATCTCAAGGGGGCGCAGGCTGCCTTGCACAAGGCGACCACTGCAGCTCCCCGTTGGGCGCCGGCGTGGGGCAACCTTGCCCACGTGCTGGCCGAACAGGGTTGTGCGCAGCAGGCGCAGCGGGCGCGGCAGTGCGCCCGGCAACTGGCGCCGCAGGACAAGCGGTTTGCCGAGGCGCTGCCAGCGGCCAAGGGGGCGGGTGTCTGCCCGACTCTGGAGGGCTGTCCCCGCTAGGCGGTAGTCATGAACGACAACGGCCCTCCCGGGGCCGTTGTCGCTTCCCGGTCATACGCCGAACCGATCGCGCAGCTGGTAGTACCAGGCGCCCATGGCGGTGAAGGGCACGCGGAACAGCCGCCCACCGGGGAACGGGTAGTGGCGCAGGCCGGCAAAGGCGTCGAAGCGCGCGGCCTGGCCGTGCAGGGCCTCGGCGAGCACCTTGCCGGCCAGGTGGGTGTAGGTCACGCCGTGGCCGCTGCAGCCCTGCGAATAGTAGATGTTGTCTCCCAGGCGTCCTACCTGCGGCAGGCGCGACAGGGTCAGCAGGAAATTGCCGGTCCAGGCGAAGTCGATCCTGACGTCCTTCAATTGCGGGAAGGTCCTGAGCATCTTCGGGCGGATGATGGACTGGATGTCGGCCGGATCGCGGGCTCCGTAGACCACGCCGCCGCCGTAGATCAGCCGATGATCGGCGGAAAGGCGGTAGTAGTCGAGCAGGTAGTTGCAGTCCTCGACGCAGTAGTCCTGCGGCAGCAGGGCGCGTGCGCGCTCCTCGCCCAGCGGTTCGGTGGCGATCACCTGGCTGCCGCAGGGCATCGACTTGGCCGCCAGCTCCGGCAGCAGGTTGCCCAGATAGGCGTTGCCGGCGACCACCAGGAATTTCGCCCGCACGCGTCCCTCTGCCGTATGCGCGACCGGGCTGCTGCCGCGCTCGATGCGCAGCACCGGCGACTGTTCGTGGATGACACCGCCCAGCGACTCCACGGCCGCGGCCTCGCCGAGGGCCAGATTGAGCGGA
The DNA here is from genome assembly GCF_904426495.1 of Pseudomonas sp. OF001. Classification (NCBI taxonomy): domain Bacteria; kingdom Pseudomonadati; phylum Pseudomonadota; class Gammaproteobacteria; order Pseudomonadales; family Pseudomonadaceae; genus Pseudomonas; species Pseudomonas sp. OF001. The sequence goes on from NZ_CAJGBM010000056.1 coordinate 6,221, forward strand.
TGGATATGGCCGCCGCTGCGGTCGAGCAGGCCGCCGACATAGCTGTCGGTGGCCACCGCCTGGCGGATCTCCTGGCGGCCCAGCAGCTCGAGCTGGGTATGGCCGTAGCGCTCCCACAGCTTCTTCTGGGTTTCCAGGTGGTGCATCTGCCTGGCGGTGAAGGCGGCGAACACGCCGCCGTCCTTGAGGTCGCACTGGATGCCATAGCGCTGGATGCGCTCGCGGATGATCCGTCCGCCCTCGAAGGCCATCTCGCCGAGCAAGCGTGCGGCAGGGGCATTGGTGCTGTGCTCGATGACATCGATGTCGCGGCTGTAGCTGTTGACGATCTGGCCGCCATTGCGTCCGGAGGCGCCGAAGCCGACCCTGGCTGCCTCCAGCACGATGACGCGAAAGCCATGCTCGAGCAGGGACAGCGCGGTGGACAGCCCCGTGTAGCCGGCACCGATGATGCACACGTCGGTCTCCTGTTCGCCCTGCAGCGCCGGACGTTCCGGAGCCGGGTGGGCGGAAAAGGCGTAATAGGACTGTGGGTAGGAGGTGTGCGTCATCTTGAGCCTCTGTCGAATATCCTTTACGAGCGTTTCGATCCTACGCCGGATTGGCCGTGGCGACCACCGGGGGGCAGCACGGCCTGAAATTGCCCGGAGAACCAAAAGATGGAGTTTTTTCAGTGGCTTAGCGAAAAAAGTGTTGACGGGGTTGGGGATGCTCCGTAGTATTCGCGCCACTGCAGGCGCATAGCTCAGTTGGTTAGAGCACCACCTTGACATGGTGGGGGTCGTTGGTTCGAGTCCAATTGCGCCTACCAAATTGCAGGCACATAGCTCAGTTGGTTAGAGCACCACCTTGACATGGTGGGGGTCGTTGGTTCGAGTCCAATTGTGCCTACCAAATTACAGAAAAGCCGGTCATTTTGACCGGCTTTTCTGTTTTCTGCGTCTTGGAATTGCTGCGTGAGGTGTGTGGGTGGAAACGGCGGTATGGCATCTGGCGGATTACGCGCTGAAGGGTGTCCAGCTGGGCGATGGAGTGCCGCTGTTGCTGGTGCATGGCTCGTTGTGCGACCACCGCTTCTGGTCGGCGCAGCTTCCGGTGCTGGCGGAGCGCTGGCGGGTGCTGGCGCCGAGCCTGCGGCGCTGCTTTCCGGAGCGCTGGGATGGCCGGGGCGGCGGTTTCTCCACCGGGCAGCATGTGGCCGACCTGGTCGAGCTGATCGAGCGCCACGGCGAGCCCATGCATGTGCTCGGCCATTCCCGTGGCGGCAACATTGCCCTGCGCCTTGCCGCGCAGCGTCCGGATCTGGTGCGCTCGCTCGCCCTTGCCGATCCGGGTGGTGACTATGCGTCCGGGCTGTTCGCGGCGGCCGGGGTGCCGGCGCCGGTTGCCGGAGGCGAGCGCAATCAGTTCCGCCTCGAAGCTCTGCGCCTGATTCGCGAGGGGCAGGCCGAGGCTGGCCTGCAGCTGTTCGTCGACACCGTCAGCGGTGCGGGTATCTGGCAGCGCTCCTCGGCGCGTTTCCGGCACATGGCGCTGGACAATGCCTTCACCCTGGTGGGGCAGGTCGAGGATGGGCCGGAGCCGATATCGGCGAAGCTGCTGGCCGGGGTTCGTTGTCCTGTCCTGCTGCTGGGCGGTGAGCGCAGCCCGCAGCCGTTCCCGGCAATATTGCGAATGCTCGAGCATCAGTTGGTGGGGGCGCGCTGTGTGCTCTTGCCGGGGGTGTCGCATGGCATGAATGTGCAGCGTCCGGCGCTGTTCAATCGCCTGGTGGGCGAGTTCCTCGAGTCGCTCTGACCGGCTGGATGGCGCTTTGCTTGCGCCTGAGCGGCTTTTCTGAAACGATGTCGGGCTAATTTTTCCAGTGATCTCCGCCTGTGTGCGGGAAGGCCGTTTTTCCGGTCCTGCCATCGTGAGGCAGTTTTCCCGTCGGGCGCCGCTTACTGGCTCATCCCACCCCATGTGGCCTTTGGTAGGGGTCACCACTGAGAGAGGAGGCGCCATGCCCATCATTACTCTTCCCGACGGTAGTCAGCGCTCGTTCGAGCAGCCGGTCAGCGTGGCCGAGGTGGCCCAGTCCATCGGTGCCGGCCTGGCCAAGGCCGCCCTGGCCGGCAAGGTCGACGGCCAGATGGTCGACACCTCGCATGTCATCGAGGCTGACGTCGCGCTGTCGATCATCACCGCCCGGGATGCCGAGGGCGTCGACGTGCTGCGTCACTCCTGTGCTCACCTGATGGCCATGGCTGTGCAGGAGCTGTTTCCCGGCACCCAGGTCACCATCGGTCCGGTGATCAACGACGGTTTTTACTACGACTTCGATTGCGAGCGTCCCTTCACCAGCGAGGATCTCGAGAAGATCGAGGCGAAGATGTACGAGCTGGCCAAGGCCGACTTCCCGGTCAGTCGCTCGCTGATGTCGCGCGACGAGGCGGTGGCCTTCTTCGACAGGCTCGGCGAGAAGTACAAGGTCGAGATCATCGAGTCGATTCCTGGCAACGAGCAGCTGTCGTTCTACAGCCAGGGCGATTTCATCGACCTGTGCCGCGGCCCGCACGTGCCGTCCACCGGCAAGCTGCAGGCGTTCAAGCTGATGAAGGTGGCCGGCGCCTACTGGCGTGGCGACTCGAAGAACAAGATGCTGCAGCGCATCTACGGTACCTGCTGGGGCAGCAAGCAGGACCTCAAGGACTACCTGCATCGCCTGGAGGAGGCCGAGAAGCGCGATCACCGCAAGATCGGCAAGCGCCTGGACCTGTTCCACACTCAGGAAGAGGCCCCCGGCATGGTGTTCTGGCATCCCAACGGCTGGACCCTGTACCAGGTGCTCGAGCAGTACATGCGCCGCGTGCAGCGCCAGAACGGCTATCTGGAGATCAAGACGCCGCAGGTGGTCGACCGCGTGCTGTGGGAGAAGTCCGGTCACTGGGCCAACTATGGCGACCTGATGTTCACCACCGAGTCGGAAAGCCGCGATTACGCGGTCAAGCCGATGAACTGCCCGTGCCACGTGCAGGTGTTCAACCAGGGCCTGAAGAGCTACCGCGAGCTGCCGATCCGTCTGGCCGAGTTCGGTGCCTGCCACCGCAATGAGCCGTCCGGCTCGTTGCACGGCATCATGCGTGTGCGCGGCTTCGTACAGGACGATGCGCACATCTTCTGCACCGAGGGCCAGATGCAGGACGAGGCGGCGGCCTTCATCAAGCTCACCCTCGACGTCTACTCCGACTTCGGCTTCAAGGACATCCAGCTCAAGCTGTCGACCCGTCCGGAGAAGCGCGTCGGCTCCGACGAGCTGTGGGATCGCGCCGAGGCCGCCCTGCAGTCGGCACTGGACAACGCCGGTCTGCCGTGGGAGCTGCAGCCGGGCGAGGGCGCCTTCTATGGTCCGAAGATCGAGTTCTCCCTCAAGGACTGTCTCGGCCGTGTCTGGCAGTGCGGTACCCTGCAGCTCGACTTCAACCTGCCGATCCGCCTCGGTGCCGAGTACGTCAGCGAGGACAACAGCCGCAAGCACCCGGTGATGCTGCATCGCGCGGTGCTCGGCTCTTTCGAGCGCTTCATCGGCATCCTCATCGAGCACTACGAGGGCGCGTTCCCGGCCTGGCTGGCGCCGACCCAGGCGGTGGTGCTGAACATCACCGACAAGCAGGGTGAATTTGCCGCTCAGGTGGCAAAAGATCTCGAGGCCAATGGCTATCGTGCCAAGGCCGACTTGAGAAATGAGAAGATCGGCTTTAAAATCCGTGAGCATACTTTGCTCAAGGTTCCCTACCTGCTGGTGATCGGGGATCGCGAAGTCGAATCGAAGACCGTCGCCGTGCGTACGCGCGACGGACAGGATCTGGGCTCCATGACCGTAGGCGAGTTCCAGAATCTGCTGGCCGAAGCCGTATCGCGGCGCGGTCGGTAACCCATTGGAGTAATCACTATTAAGCAGCGCGACATGAGACAAGACAGGCGAGCACAGTCCCGGCCCCCGATCAACGAAAACATCACCGCCCGCGAAGTTCGCCTGATCGGTGTGGATGGTCAACAGGTCGGCGTGGTTTCTCTCAACGAAGCCCTGCAGGCTGCCGAAGACGCCAAGCTCGACCTGGTTGAGATCGTTGCTGACGCGGTTCCGCCTGTATGCCGGATCATGGATTACGGCAAGCACCTGTTCGAGAAGAAGAAGCAGGCTGCCGAGGCGAAGAAGAACCAGAAGCAGGCACAAGTCAAGGAAGTGAAATTCCGTCCCGGTACGGAAGAAGGGGATTACCAGGTAAAACTACGCAACCTGGTACGTTTCCTTAGCGAGGGGGACAAGGCCAAGGTATCCCTGCGATTCCGCGGTCGTGAGATGGCCCACCAGGAGCTGGGCATGGAGCTGTTGAAGCGGGTCGAAAACGACCTCGCCGAATACGGCGCCGTTGAGCAGCATCCGAAGATGGAAGGACGCCAACTTATCATGGTCATCGCCCCCAAAAAGAGAAAGTAACCTCCAGGGCACTGGCAGGCCTTGCGGTTATGCGTAATCACTGAATGCGGAGTACTAAACATGCCAAAGATGAAAACCAAGAGCGGTGCCAAGAAGCGCTTCAAGCCGACTGCAAACGGCTTCAAGCACAAGCACGCTTTCAAGAGCCACATCCTGACCAAGATGACTACCAAGCGTAAGCGTCAGCTGCGCGGCACCTCGCTGATGCATGCATCGGACGTTGCCAAAGTCGAGCGCATGCTGCGCGTTCGTTAATCCGGTCAAGATAATCAAGAGGTTACAACATGGCTCGTGTTAAGCGTGGCGTCATCGCCCGTCGTCGTCACAAGAAGATTCTGAAACTCGCCAAAGGCTACTACGGTGCGCGTTCGCGCGTATTCCGCGTTGCCAAGCAGGCGGTGATCAAGGCCGGCCAGTACGCCTACCGTGACCGCCGTCAGAAGAAGCGTCAGTTCCGCGCTCTGTGGATCGCCCGTATCAACGCCGGCGCACGCGTCAACGGCCTGTCCTACAGCCGTCTGATCGCTGGCCTGAAGAAGGCTTCCATCGAGATCGACCGCAAGGTTCTGGCCGATCTGGCAGTGAACGAAAAAGCGGCGTTTGCTGCGATTGTCGAGAAAGCCAAAGCCGTTCTGGCCTAAGCCCCACGACAATCATCGGGTCCTCGGGCCCGGGCAACGTCACCGATAGGGGAAGGGCCTTTGTGCCCTTCCCCTATTTTGTATCTGGAGTCCGTACATGGAAAACCTGGATGCGCTGGTCTCCCAAGCCCTGGAGGCCGTGCGACACACCGAAGATGTGAATGCCCTGGAGCAGCTCCGGGTTCATTACCTCGGCAAGAAGGGCGAGCTGACCCAGCTCATGCAGACCCTGGGCAAGCTCTCGGCCGAGGAGCGCCCCAAGGCTGGCGCCCTGATCAACGCCGCCAAGACCAGCGTTCAGGATGCCCTCAATGCGCGCAAGGCCGACCTCGAGTCCGCCGCGCTGGCAGCCAGGCTGGCCGCCGAGCGCATCGACGTGACCCTGCCGGGCCGTGGCCAGGCCAGTGGCGGCCTGCACCCGGTGACCCGCACCTTCGAGCGCATCGAGCAGTTCTTCACCCGCATCGGCTACAACGTTGCCGAGGGCCCGGAAGTCGAGGACGACTACCACAACTTCGAGGCGCTCAACATCCCCGGCCACCACCCGGCGCGGGCGATGCACGACACCTTCTACTTCAACGCCAACATGCTGCTGCGCACCCATACCTCGCCGGTACAGGTTCGCACCATGGAGTCGACCCAGCCGCCGATCCGCATCGTCTGCCCCGGCCGCGTCTATCGCTGCGACTCCGATATCACCCACTCGCCGATGTTCCACCAGGTCGAAGGCCTGCTGGTCGACGAGAACGTCAGCTTCGCCGACCTCAAGGGCACCATCGAGGAGTTCCTCCGCGTGTTCTTCGAGAAGCCGCTGGGCGTGCGTTTCCGTCCGTCGTTCTTCCCCTTCACCGAGCCGTCGGCCGAGGTCGACATGGAGTGCGTGATGTGCTCCGGCAAGGGCTGCCGCGTGTGCAAGCAGACCGGCTGGCTGGAGGTGATGGGCTGCGGCATGGTGCACCCGAATGTGCTGCGCATGTCCGGCATCGATCCGGAGAAGTACCAGGGCTTCGCCTTCGGCATGGGCGTCGAGCGGATGGCCATGCTGCGCTACGGCGTCAACGACCTGCGCCTGTTCTTCGACAACGACCTGCGCTTCCTCGCGCAATTCCGCTAGGTCGACCGGTCAACCCGCTTTCAGGAGAACAGGATGAAATTCAGCGAACAATGGCTGCGCACCTGGGTCAACCCGCAGGTGTCGCGCGATGAACTGGTGGCCCGCCTGTCGATGGCCGGCCTCGAGGTGGACAGCGTCACCCCGGCCGCCGGAGTCTTCAGCGGCGTGGTGGTCGGCGAGATCCTCGCCACCGAACAGCACCCGGACGCCGACAAGCTGCGCGTCTGCCAGGTGAGCAACGGCAGCGAGACCTTCCAGGTGGTCTGCGGTGCCCCCAACGCCCGTCCGGGGATCAGGATCCCCTTCGCCATGCTCGGCGCCGAACTGCCGGGCGACTTCAAAATCAAGAAGGCCAAGCTGCGCGGCGTCGAATCGTTCGGCATGCTCTGCTCGGCCTCCGAACTGCAGATCAGCGACGACGACTCCGGCCTGTTCGAGCTGGCTGGCGATGCGCCGGTCGGTCAGGACATCCGCAGCTACCTCAACCTCGACGACGCCAGCATCGAGGTCGACCTGACCCCGAACCGCGGCGACTGCCTGTCGCTGGCCGGTCTGGCCCGCGAGGTCGGTGCCCTGTACGACGTTCCGGTCAGCCGTCCGGCCATCGCCGTGGTGCCGGCTGCGCACGACGAGGTGCGCAGCGTCGAGCTGCTGGCGCCCAGCGCCTGCCCGCGCTACCTCGGCCGGGTGATCCGCAACGTCGACCTGTCGCGGCCGACCCCCCTGTGGATGGTCGAGCGCCTGCGCCGCTCCGACGTGCGCGCCATCGACCCGGCGGTCGACGTCACCAACTACGTGATGCTCGAACTGGGCCAGCCGATGCATGCCTTCGATCTCGCCGAGATCAAGGGCGGCGTGCGCGTGCGCCTGGCCGAGGCCGGCGAGAAGCTGGTGCTGCTGGACGGCCAGGAAGTTGAGCTGCGTCCCGACACCCTGGTGATCGCCGACCACGAGCGCGCCCTGGCCATCGCCGGCGTGATGGGCGGCGAGCACAGTGGCGTGGCCGCCGGCACCCGCGACCTGTTCCTCGAGAGCGCCTTCTTCGACACCATCACCATCGCCGGCAAGGCCCGCTCCTACGGTCTGCACACCGACGCCTCGCACCGCTACGAGCGTGGCGTCGACTCGCAGCTGGCCCGCGAGGCCATGGAGCGCGCCACCGCGCTGCTGCTGGAGATCGTCGGCGGCGAGCCGGGCCCGATCGTCGAGGTGGTCAGCGCAGAGCACCTGCCGCAGGTCGCCCCGGTCACCCTGCGTGCCGAGCGCATCGAGCAGATGCTCGGCCTTTCGCTTCCGGCCGTCGAGGTCGAGCGCCTGCTGACCGCGCTGGGCCTCAAGGTTGCCGCCAACGGGGCAGGGCAGTGGCAGGTGGAGATTCCCAGCCACCGCTTCGACCTGTCCATCGAGGTGGACCTGATCGAGGAGCTGGCCCGCCTGTACGGCTATAACCGGCTGCCGGTGCGCTACCCCGAGGCGCGCCTGGCGCCGCAGCCGCAGAGCGAGGCGCGCGCCGAACTCGGCCAGCTGCGCCGCCTGCTGGTCGCCCGCGGCTACCAGGAGGCGGTCACCTTCAGCTTCATCGATCCCAAGTGGTTCGAGCTGTTCCACCCGGGCGTCGCACCGCTGACCTTGGCCAACCCGATCTCCGCCGACCTGGCCGCCATGCGCGCCTCGCTGTGGCCGGGGCTGGTCAAGGCGCTGCAGCACAACCTCAACCGCCAGCAGAGCCGCGTGCGCCTGTTCGAGTCGGGCCTGCGCTTCGTCGGCCAGCTCGACGGCCTCAAGCAGGAGGCCATGCTCGCCGGGGTGATCTGCGGCAGCCGTCTGCCGGAAGGCTGGGCCAACGGCAAGGAGGGTGTGGACTTCTACGACCTCAAGGCCGACGTCGAGGCGCTGCTCGGCTACGCCGGCGCCGGCTCCGCCTTTTCCTTCACGATCGGCGAGCATCCGGCCCTGCATCCGGGACAGACCGCACGTATCGAGCGCGACGGCCAGCTGGTCGGCTTCCTCGGTGCCCTGCATCCGGAACTGGCCAAGGCGCTGGACCTGGATCAGCCGGTGTACCTGTTCGAGCTGGTGCTGGCCGAGGTGGCCGCCGGTCGCCTGCCGCAGTTCCGCGAGCTGTCGCGCTTCCCCGAAGTGCGTCGCGACCTGGCGCTGCTGGTCGGGCGCGAGGTGCCGGCACAGAGCCTGCTGGACGACATCCGCGCCCAGGCCGGCGAGTGCCTCACCGACCTGCGGCTGTTCGACGTCTACCAGGGCAAAGGTATTGATCCACATAGCAAAAGTGTGGCAGTCGGCTTGACCTGGCAGCATCCATCGCGCACTCTTAACGACGAAGAAGTCAATGAAAACCTGCAAAGTATCATTGCTTCCCTGGGAGAAAGGTTCCAAGCCACGTTAAGGAAGTAAGCGTATGAAGGCCCTGACGAAAGCCGAGATCGCCGAACGCCTCCATGAGGAGTTGGGCCTGAACAAGCGGGAAGCCAAGGAGCTGGTCGAGCTGTTTTTCGAGGAAATTCGTCAGGCGCTGGAGCACAACGAGCAGGTCAAGTTGTCCGGCTTCGGCAACTTCGACCTGCGCGACAAGCGCCAGCGGCCGGGCCGCAACCCCAAGACGGGCGAGGAGATTCCCATCACCGCCCGTCGCGTGGTCACCTTCCGTCCTGGGCAGAAACTCAAGGCGAGGGTCGAGGCCCATGCTGGAGACAAGCCATAACCACGAACTGCCGCCGATTCCCGGCAAGCGCTACTTCACCATCGGCGAAGTAAGCGAGCTGTGTGCGGTCAAACCGCACGTGCTGCGCTACTGGGAGCAGGAATTTCCTCAGCTCAGTCCCGTCAAGCGTGCCGGCAACCGCCGCTACTACCAGCGCCAGGATGTCCTGACCATCCGTCAGATCCGCGCACTGCTCTACGAGCAGGGCTTCACTATCGGTGGCGCCCGCCAGCGTCTCTCCGGCGCCGAAGCGCGCGACGACAGCAGTCAGTACCACCAGTTGATCCGGCAGATGATCGTCGAACTGGAGGGGGTTCTGCAGATCCTCCGCAAGCCGTTATGAGCCCGTCTCTGCCAGAGAGCTCGCGCTGCTCAGTGCGTTGAGTCTCGCTCGACCTCGAACCCCACCACGCTGCGGCTCTCGCGGCTGAACTCCACGCCGATCAGATGGATCGGTTCTCCCCGAGAGCGATACTTCTCTGCGTAGCCGCGATCACGAATCTGTTGTAGCGCCTTGCCCTCGGGCGCCAGCTCCACCACCTTGAACTCAAACAGATAGACCTGACTATTGAACAGCACGGCCATGTCGATGCGTCCACGGTTGGTCGCATCCTCCAGGCGGATATCCAGTCCCAGCGCAGCAAAGTGGCTGTAGAAAACGCTCGCCCAGTAGCCCTCGTACTGGGCAATAGGGTTGTTGCGATACCAGTCGTTGGGAATGCTGGCGAAGAAAGATGTGAACAGTGCCGAAAGGCCCTGGAAGTCGTTGGCCAGCAGCCGGTCGTAGAGCTGTGGCATATGAACGCCGCAACGCGCCGGATCGTCGCTCCAAGCCTGTAGGAGGGCGCTGTTCAGGCAGCTACGAACCTCGAGATTTGGATAGCGTAGGGTCATGTGCAACTGCCCCGGCAAGCGCCGCACGCTGTCGATGGTCAGGTAGCCGGCCTGGAACATCAGCGCTTCGACGGGGATGTGGTCGACATCGAAGCTGGACAGCAGGGTTTCCAGCGCCATGACCCGCTCCAGATCCGGCGTGAAGGTTCGTCGTGTCGTCAGCAGGTCTACAAGAAAGGTCGGCGTCCCCGTTTCAAACCAGAACGGGCGGAACTCGCGTTCACGGAACAAGAGCAGCAAATCGAACGGGTTGTAAACCGAGGTGCCGGTCCAGTTGTAGCCGTTGTACCACTGGCGGACTTCATCCCGATCCAGGCCGGCCAGCTCCGGGGCGAATACCGTATCCACGTCCTCGTCGGTGTAGCCGCAGATGGCGGAATAGCCGGGTGACAGAGTGATATCGCGCAGGTTGTTCAGCCCCGAGAACAGACTGACCTTGCTGAACTTGGACACCCCGCTGAGCATGGCGAAGCGGATGTGTGCGTCACTGTCCTTGATCACTGAATACAGATCACGCAGCCCGTCACGGATCTCGCGGGCGATCTCGGGGCGGGTCAGGTTGTCGAGAATCGGCTTGTCGTACTCATCGACCAGGATCACCGCCCGCTGGCCATGCAGGCGTTCGGCTTCGCGGATCAGCTCGGCAAAGCGGCCACGGTTATCGCGCTGTGTACAGCTGACCTGCAGTCGGCGCTCGTTGATGCCCAGCAGCTCGTCGATCTTGGTACCCAGATCCGCTGCATCACGGATCACTCCGCCGCCGAAGCTGAGACGGATCACCGGAAAGCGCCGGCTCCAGTCCCACTGCCCATGCACCGCCAAGCCACGAAACAGCGGTTCGTTGCCCTCGAACAGCTCGGCCAGGGTATCGAGGAACAGGCTCTTGCCGAAGCGCCGCGGGCGAGAGAGGAAGTAGTAGTTGCCTTCCTCGATCAGCTGCAGGGCGATGCCGGTCTTGTCGACGTAGTAGCAGTCATCCTCGCGGATGCGGGCGAAGGTCTGGACACCGATGGGCAGCTTCTTGCGTGACATGACAGGCAACCTGTAGGCAGATGCCGCGATTGTAGCTCATGGCGCAGGCAAGCTCAGCTGGGGCAGGAGCCGCGTGCTCATCAGGACAATCTGAGTGCAACGTTGCGCTCTGGTTGTCACGGCAGACAGCTCCACCCCATCACCGATGGCCCTCAGCGAAAACTCCGGCAGGGCAGTTCTGAGACTTACACTCTTGCCTCTGCAGTAACCCTCAGTTCTGGAATTCCCGTAGCCAACTCCGAATATTTGTAGTCCCTAACGAACCACCAGCACTCCAGCTTTTTCGCCCACTCCGAGATCATCCGGCCCGTTGCGCCACGGTGCAGGGCTTCATTGACTTCTCTGGACCATTTCTCGATCTGCCTGGAAAGCTCAGGCGAAATACCTTGTTTCTGCCAGATCATGTCCAGATCGAAGGATCCGCCTGCCCTCTGAGACAGGAGGGATAGTGTATAGATCGTCACGTTCCCTTGAAATGCGGGGAACAGCGGGCGGATTATCTTCTGGGCATCCTTGAATAGGATGACCTTGGCCATTGCCTGCTTGAATTCGGTGGAGCTCGGTACTCTCGCGAGCCCGCTATTTTGACTTTTATCAATCTCCTCCATGAAGGCATTAAAGTTCTTCTGACCACCCAAGCTTGCGAGATGAGGCTTCTGGGCCCATGTGTTCAGATATTTTGCCAGATCAGTCTTGGTAATCTTACGGGTCGACGGAATGCTTTTCTGAAGTTTCTTGATCCCTGCCGGGGTCTTCCCCTCCCGCTCCAGCATGACCTTGTAGCTGCCTGCTGATCGTTCGTAGTACCAGCGGCCGACACCATCCGGGCAGTAGGTCCGATTGGCAATGGCCTCCAGTTCGGTGTGGAAGGGATGGTTTGCTGACAGGTCCGATGCCTTGACTGCATTCTGACTATTTGCATAGCGCGAAATGTTGGATATCAGATCTTCTTCCTCCTCATCCTCAGAGGCGTGCAGAATGATCAGCTTGGCGGGCACCCTGACCTTGGATAGGTCGGTGTCCGGATATTTCCTCTTCGTGAAGTAGATGGATGCTGTGGTCTGACCGCCATTAACGATCTGCATGCCTTTCAGCCAGTGAATACCGGGGGAACCATCGGCGGTCCGGGTCACGCCGATTCCATCAGCCACAAGCACAACGCCGTTGTTGTAAGCCATGAATCGTTCTGGTTCTTCGCGCAGGCTGTCGCGTATTCCCTTGTTGATCTTTCCCGTGGCACTGAGGAAGGATCTTACGTTGGCCTCGAGAACTTGTGATCCATATTTGTCGTATATGTAGCGCAGTGCTTCGGCCGGTATTGCTGTCAGTGCATAGTCATATTCCCCAGTATCCCCGGGAACCCAAACGCAAGGTAGTGGGCTTCCGGAAATTTCTGCAAAATCTATCAATATCTCGGCTCGCGGCCTGTGCTCTTTGATGCGATTGAAAAGACGCTGGATATCCATTAATTCCAGCTGAACAGCTTTCCCCCGGTAATCCGTCTGGGCAAATTCTGACCGATTTGCCATGTACATGTCCGTGATCACGAAAATTCGTATCTTTTCAAGGCTTGAAAAGTAACGCTTGATGCTGAGAAGCAGCGGATAGGCTTCATTGGTTTCGTCCATGTCGAGCCTGTCGTCGACACAGTGCTGCAGGAAGCGTAGGCACTGCTTTGCTGCGGACTGCATATCGCTCTGCTGGGCTGTAATGACTTCATCGGCACCCCTGTACAAGCTTATAAAAAGATCCAGTTGCTCAGGCGCTTCATCTTCATCGGTTTCAGAGAAAGAGTAACCATTTAATTTAAGCTTCGGGTTTCCTCGTGTAGCAGCCTGTGCTTCGTAGTAGCAGAGCTGAGGCTCGAAGGTCATGCCGAATTCGGCCATGTGCTGCATGACCTTCTCGGTAAATACCTGTTCGGGGTACGGATATGTTTCACCGGGGGCGTCGAATGCGAGCTCAGCTTCCCGGATCTCTGCCTGCAATTCTTTGAGATACTCCACGAGTTCCATTTCAAAATACTCCAATTTCTTGCAATACGTCCTTGATCCCGACCTTTTCAGACTGAACGAGTCCGAGATCGATTTCATATCTCACGCGCAGCACGCCAAGCGGTACATTGAACGGTGTCAGCCTGGGGAAGCCGTCACCCACACGATGGATCGCCAGCTCCGCCAGCAGGAACGGCCGTGTGTAGAGGTCTGCATGAGCATCCAGATAGCCCGCATGTAGCAGCGCATTCTCGAAGTACCTGGTGGCCTCAGGATCCGACTTCACCAGCTCGCGAATCCGGGCGATCTGCTGTGGGAGGGTGAGTCCATCCTCATTCAGTTGCAGCCTGACACCCGCCAGGTAGAGCGGGCATCGCAGTGAGTCGTCAAGCTGCTCCAATGAATCGATCTTTGCTGGAAAGCCTTCACTGGCGGTGGTCGTCTTGATCTCGATGGAGCCATTCCCGAGCTCATAGTCATGCAGTCCGTCCAGTGGGCCTTTCCATGCATCTACTGCCGTGTACAGCGGGATATCCTCACCTAGCAGCTGGCTCAGGAACTCCAGCTCTCCGATCAGCCCGAGCTCCTCTTCCGGACTCAGGCCATCTCGGCCCTTGCGCATGAAATCCTGCCACGCACGTATCCGGCCCAGATATCGCTGGAAAAGGACTTCCTCTCCGGCTTGTGCGCACTCCTCCAGCGAAGCAAGGATATCGACAACCATTTTGGCGAAGAGCTCGAGGCTGCCGGCAGACTGCCGCACCAAGGAAAGCCAGCCCAAGCCTCGTCCGGCATCTCCGAGGTTGACTCTCTCCACTCGGAAGCCACGCCCCTGCGGCAGCTGATTCTGCGCCGGCAGCTTCAGGGAAGGAAAGCCGATCAGCAGAGCCTCCTCGTTGCCCGGAAAGCGGCGGGCAGCTCTAACCCGGCAGCTGCCATATTCGGCCATGGCGATGCTACGCCAGCCCTCTTCGAGGCCGCCTCCTGCCAAGGGGCGCCAGATTGCCAGCAATTCCGACTCAGTCACACGCGCCATACAGTTGCTCCCAGCTCTGCAGAAGGACGTTGTTGACCATGTACTCGACCTTGGTATTCGAGTTGCTTCCGGGGAAGCTGATCGCGAATGCAACCACAGGCGGAGTATCCGGAGCGAAGCCTTCTTCGGCTTGCTGCGGATCCAGCAGCGAGATGATCAGTAGGCCGCGCTCCGGATGGGGGACGACACCCTCGGCACCGAAGCCGCGAACCCGGCGGATGGCAATTCCATTGGGTGCATCAGGCAACTCCTTGCTCTTTCGGCGGCCTTCGTCGGCGTGCCATGCATCTTGGGTCAGTTTGAGCGCAGCAGTCCATGCAGCCTCATCAAGATCTAGGGCTTCATCCCGGGGTGAAAGCAGCCTGCCGATCGCATAGCGATCCGCCAACTGTTTGCCACTCCGCTTCATCAGGAAAACCTCCTGCCCGCCTGCCAGGTAACTCTTCTGGCTGCCGCCCGAGACCACAGCTATCGTCCAGCGTGTAAGCTCACCGCTTCTGCTCATCTCATCGATGAATCTCGCCAGCAGCTTGCTGTTCACCTTCAGGGATTCAGGGTGGGTCTCGTAGTCATGCAGGAAGGAGACGACGTGTTCTGCTTCGACGTTGCTCCACAGTGCCCCCTGCCAAGTGTCCGTCTTGCCGTTTCGCTTCTGTACCGGGATGGGGCCGGCTACACCGAGTTGACCCGCAAAACGCTCGAATGCCACAAGATTTCTCTTCAGGGCATCCGGCTCCCTGAAGAAGGCAATCGTTTCTGAGATCTGGCCGCTGAACGAAAGGTACAGGGGCTTTGCCGAACGCATCTTCAGGCGCGAAGTCACCATGAGTACCGAGTGCGACTTTACCTTGAGCCCGTAGTCGATCGGCTTGCCGCCACTCGCGCACATGTAGTCGAACTCTTCTCGCAGCTCCTCCGAGGCATCGGCGATGTGTCCGAACCACTCCACAAGGTCGGCAGTGGTGTAGAGGCGGCAGAGATCGAGATAGCCCGGACGATATCCGAACCAGCGGCCCATCTGCATCAGGGTGTCGTACATCTTCGAGGCACGCAGGAAATAGCTGACTGCGAGCCCCTCCAGGGTGAGACCCCGTGCCAGCTTGTCGCCACCGATTGCTATGACCTTGAGTCCGACCGGACTGTCTGCGTAGTCGAGAGCATCCTTGGCGGAGCCGTTGATCATGCGAACATCCAACGCGTCGAGTACATCAAGCAGCTGGGCCTGCACCTCAGTCCAGTCAGGGATTACGCACTCATCCGTGAGCTCCAGTTCAGAGACAATCCTGTCACTGGTCGGTGCGAAGTCCTGCAGCCACAGTCGATGCAGCTCCGTCAGCAGAGTAGCGCTGTCGATGCCACGGGCAAGGCGCTGTTTGACTCTCCCGACATAGGCCTCGATCTGACGATGGACGACTTCCTGTACCTTGTTGAAGCGTGTCACGTGTACCAGCATCGAGCAGTGCTCCGCACCCTGCCCACGCAGGTTGCGGACGGCACAGGCAAGGATGAATGCATTGACCGCCTCGACCAGGGACTCCGGCATGCCATGAGGCCCGGGATAAGCTGGCAGGTGAGAGCTTTTGTGACGAAGCGGCATCCATCCGGTACGGCCATCCTCGCTACAGTGGTCCGTCACGGTTCGGATGAGCGGCAGCCCACCTTCACGGCCATCCTCGCCAGACAGCCCGAAGACCCGCGCCGGACCGACATATGACGATGGGGCAGCAAGGTTGGTGATGAAGGCTGCCGGGAAAAGGTCTGGCCCTTCTTCGGCAGTGTTGCCCTTTTCGTGGATGAATATGTTGGCAAAAGGCGTGGCCGTGTACCCGACATAGGCCTTGCGGGTGAAGGTGTGCAGTATCCGTCGTACGAGCCGGTTGATCGTGGTCGGCTCATGCTCGAGATCCGGCAAGCCATCCTCGCCAACCACCTTTTCACCGGTATCCACGGAGGCGTGATCCGCCTCGTCATCGATCATCAGCAGGGGAAGATGACTGATCAGTTTTCTGCCGGTTTCCTTGTCCTGACTGTTGGCCACATGCTTCTGCAACCAGTCGAGCAGTCGGGTCAGTACAGCCTTGTTCTTCTTGACTACGAACAGCCAAGGGCGCTCCTCAGGTGAGATGCCGAGGTTCTTCGCAAACCTGGTGTTGAAATCTCCCGTCTCAGTCCTGTTCGTGGCGTAGTGCGGTCTGATTGACGGGGAGCCATCGATCTT
The DNA here is from genome assembly GCF_904426495.1 of Pseudomonas sp. OF001. Lineage (NCBI taxonomy): Bacteria > Pseudomonadati > Pseudomonadota > Gammaproteobacteria > Pseudomonadales > Pseudomonadaceae > Pseudomonas > Pseudomonas sp. OF001. Next base: position 22,349 of record NZ_CAJGBM010000056.1, read on the forward strand.
CCCGACCCCGATCAGCTGGGTTGCCTCAGGGTCTGACCCCGTCTCGTACCCAAGGAAACCTTCATCCAGACGCATCTGGGTCTGCGAGCGGAGGTTGTTGTGCAGGCCGGCAAGCACGATGATCATCTTGTAGCCGGCATCGGCCGCCTTGCATATGAGTCCGGTATAGTTGCCGGTCTTTCCCGACTGCACATGACCTACCACAAGCCCCCGTCTGTCCCAGGGGCCATCGCGCTTCGGATCCTCCAGCAGCCCAAGGACCGCATCGGTGGACTTTTCCATGGACTCCACGGCAGACCATGGCAGCTTGTTTTCCTGCCACTCCCGATAGCGCTGCCAGTAGCGCCAGTCTCTCTTCCTGTCAGGTGTCAACCACGGCACATGATCGGTATTGTCGACCAGTGTCGCATCCTGTCCGACCCAGACGCTGAAGCGCCGGATGAGCTCGTCGGTGACCGCATCGCGATCAAGACCGCTCCCCCAGGCCGGGTTCAGCAGCAGTACCCGGTCGATCATCTCGCTGATCATGCCGGGGGTCACTTCGGCGTCGGTGTTCTGTGCTACCAGCAACTCCTGCACGATCTTGATGACGCTCTTCTTGCTTTCTTCAGACATCCTTGCTTCCTGCTGTTGTCCTGTTTCAGGGCTGATCCGGCAGTGCGGCGATCAGCTCGGGAAAGTTGTGGAAAGGCTCCGTATGCAACAGCTTCTCTCGGGCCCGTTCGGGCGAGAAGCCTTTGTGTGTTATCAGGTTGCCGTAAATGACCTCGAGTATCGAGGACACCTCGGCAGGAGGCTCCCCGGCAAATCCGGTGCGCGGTGTTTCCTTGTCTTCGGCAGTGTCGACCCATATGCGCTGGACTGGTACCGTTTCTTCTATGATCCGCAGCATGGCCCGAATCTGAGGGAGCAGCGAGCCTGCCTCGTCCAGTACGGTTCGCACGGACGGGTGCTCGAGATCGATGCGGTATCGTGTGCCGCCGCTGAACTTCTCTGACTTCCAGGCCTCGATGATCGGCTTCCCTTGGGCGACGCCGACCGGTTTGCCCCTGTGTGCGAAGGCCCTGCGTGCTCTTGCACGTGTCACCTCGGCAAGGCGGATCAGCCATGCGCGCATGGCTACCGGAGGTCTGGCTGTCGACTTGCGGATATCGATCTTCCAGTCGGTATCGGCGGTATTCGTGATGTCGAGTCGAATGCGAGCCAGCCGATGGGCTTCGTCCTTGGTCCAGCCACGACCCGAGCCAAGCCCGAGCCAGCTTCCAGCTACCAGCAGGCGTTCGTTCCGATAGATGTAGAAGCCCTGCTGGGCTGTCCAGCCTCTGGGGCCCGCTGCATCGTCGTACTCCTTGCTCGAAAGGCGGTCACGGTGCGGCAGCACATGACACTGTGCAACTACTTCCCGCGCGACCGGGCAGGCAGCTGGGGGAGGACTCCAGGGCTTGGCCGGGTGGCCGGTCAGGAATGGATCCCATGCCCGGACTGCGCGGCCATTGAGCAGGATTCGCAGACGCTTGTCGGCAAGGAAGCGATGGAAGACCATTCCGAGATGCTGCTCCACCTGGTACGTCAAGTCGATGAAGTCCTGTACCGCGTATCCTTTGGTAACTATCCGGTCCAGTACTTCCCACAGGACCATGGTGCCTTTGCCTGCGTCGACGAGTGGCTGGAGAAACCGTTCTGATCCTGCGTGGGCACCTTCCAGCAGATGCCAACCGTCATCGGCGCTGGCCGCCAGCACGTCCAGATCCCAGCGCAGACACTCAAGTCCGTTCTGATTTATGGTTGCAACCGTCAGGCGACGACACTGTGAGAAGGATGCCGTCTTCAATCCAAGGCCGAAGCGGCCGAGGTCCGAAGCCTCCCTGACCTCGAGTGGGCTGCGCTCCCCGAGTCGCATTGCCTTGTCCAGCTCGGCAGACGACATGCCTCGACCGTTATCCAGCAGGTGTATCCGGCTGGCATCTTCATGCCAGTCGAACTGCAGTTGCACCAGATCGGCACCTGCGGCAATGCTGTTGTCGATGATGTCTGCCAGTGCCGTTGCCGTATTGTAGCCGAGGCCTCTCAGTGCTTCGATCATCGCACTTGCACGCGGCGGAGCATGTCTCGAGGCCACGTTGTAAACACCACTATCGAGCATCGAGCACCTCCGGTCTGTCGGCAGCATCCGCAATTGACCGATGCCCTTTATCGACCACGCCGGCAACGATGGCAGCAATCTTTGCTGCCAGGAGCGGGGGGACGGCATTTCCTACCTGGTGGAACTGCTGGGTACGGTTACCCTGGAAGAAGTAGTTGTCTGGGAAGGTCTGCAACCTTGCGGCCTCTCGGACTGTCAGGCTGCGACATTGCACAGGATCGTAATGGATGAAGTAGTGACCATCCTTGGAGATGTGGCTGGTGACGGTAGTTGATGGCGCGTTCCTCAGCTGCACCCTGAAGCGGTCACTGAACTTGCCGCTTTCCCAGTTCTTGTGTTCCGGGGCAAGGCTGGGCAGGTCGAATTCCAGATGGCCTTTTGGCGAGTAACCCGCCACTTTCGCAAAGGCTGCAGCATAGACATAGCGCCTGAGGTCGGAAGGCATGTGGCCACGAGCTTCATGATTCAGCCAGACCTGCAGCCTATCATCCAGATACCAGCGATCCAGTTCGCGATCTCCGGTTCGGCCCTCGCTCTCGTATCTGCGATAGCGCAGCCCACCGATATCGTCCGGAGCCTTGTTGAGCATGTCCCTGCGAATCTGTTGCAGCTCCATGGCCAGCAGGAGCTTGCTATCCGAGCCGCTCTTGAACGGGCGTTCCTGCAGCTCCCTGTACAGAAGGTCCAGCTGGTCGCATGTCTCCGTGTACCAGGCCTCGTTGGAATCGCGCCCCCTGGACAGGCTGCTGCGCAGAGGGGGGAGTTTCTCTAGAACCTTGCCGACCGTCACTTCGCCACGCAAATCTAGCTTGCCGTGCTCAGGGACCATGCCTTGTTCGTCCTCGGCGATCCCGAGCAGGATTACTCTGTGACGTGCCTGCGGGATCCCATGCCGCTCTGCGCGGATGACGAACCCACTCGAGTCGATCGTGGCAGGATCGGTGCCAGCAGTGTATGTCTCATCGGTGACCAGCGAGCAGATGCGATAGCGCCGGCCCACGTCGGTGAACCCAAGAGCGACATCGGGGTTGGCGAGGTCCTGCAGGATCTCGGGAAAGATGGCCTTCCCGCCGACCTTGGAGGAAAGGATGCCCTTGACGTTCTCCATGACGAACACTGTAGGCCGATAGCGCTGGATGATGCGCAGGTATTCGCGGTAGAGGAAGTGGCGGTGATCATCTTCCGGGCGATAGTCGGCATTACCTCGATTGCGGGCTCGCCCCACCAGCGAATAGGCCTGACAGGGTGGTCCGCCGATGAGTACCCATGGTAGCTCTCGGTCCAGGCGCCGCTGCAGTATCGAATCGAGCTCTTCGTTTCCCTTCTCCGAGCCGAGAGTGATGCAGCGCGCCTCATCCCCGGCCTCCTTCCACTCATGCTCGCTACGTGATGACCAAGGCTCACTGGCAAGACCATTGCAGTAGGCGTAGTAGTCACTCAAGGCTTCAGGGTTGTTTTGCTTCAGCAGCCTGAAAAATGCACGAAGCCGCAGGGTTCGGTGGGCCACGGGATCCTTTTCCGCCGAGACAACAATCTCGAACCTCTGGCCGTTGTCATATGATGAGAAACCTTCCCCAAGCCCTCCCGGGCCGGCAAAGAGATCCACTACCTGGATTGGTTGCACGCGATTCATGACGCCTTGATGTGAGTTTCGGACCCGAATACGGGGAAATTACGAATGGACATAGTCAGCAGAGAAGTCCGCTCCCGCATGATGTCCCGCATCCGCGGTAAGGATACCCGGCCGGAAATGAAGGTGCGCAGATTGCTGCATGCACAGGGCTTCCGGTATCGGCTGCATGTGAGGCACCTTGCAGGCTCCCCCGATATCGTTCTCCCAAGATACAGGGTCTGCATCTTCGTACATGGATGCTTCTGGCATCGCCACGAAGGGTGTCGATACTCGACTGTCCCTGCAACGCGACCTGAGTTCTGGCAGCAAAAGTTCCACCAGAACGTGGAGCGTGATGCAAGGAGTCGGGTGCAGTTGTTGATGGACGGCTGGCGGGTCATCGAGCTGTGGGAATGTGGTCTCAGGACTCCGGCTCCGGATCTGGCGTGGCTGTATGAGTTCATCCGCGGCTCGGAGCTGCCGTTCATCGCATGGCCCGTACCCGAAGGCAGGAATTCCATCTAGATGATGCCGGCAAGCCTGAGTGCTGGAACGGCTCGCTCATCCAAGCGCCAGAAGCTGTGCTTCACAGTGACATGTTCGCTGAGTGCGCCGAGCAATGCCTGATTCACCTGCTCGATCTCAAGGCCAAGCTTCTGGGCAAGATCCTTGCTTAGAGCCTGTCGCTCCGTATGGAGGAGTCCCAGGAGCCTTTTGCTTGAGGGAGAAAGGCGTGACAGCTTTGCAGCTTTTGCAATATCGGCAGAAGACACATCCAGGTCATCTGGTAGCTCTCGCCCCGGTGTGGACGCTGCGGTAGACGTCATGCTCCGTTGGCCTTGTAGCGCCGCCGCCGGATGCGAAGTCTCAAGCTGAGAGCCCTTCGGAGCAGCAGCAACCTCCGGGCGAGGGTGTACCACGAAGTTGGTGCATTCCAGATACTCGCCAAGCCCACCGTTCAGCAGGTTGTGCACTACTGCAAGACTGAGGCCGAGCGCTTCTGCAACGGTATGTGTTGTCTGCCCGGGGTTGTCGATGACGTAGCGAAGCAATTGCCTTGATCGTTCTGGCAGTGCAGCGCATTTGGCAGCAATATCTGTGGCCGGTTTGCTGGCGCTGCCCGTAGATGCCGGGGTGTCATCCTCATGTTGGGACGGCATGGCTCCGGCGCCATCCCGATCATCTCTGACGGACTCGGGCTCTGTAGAAGGCAGTTGGGGCTTCCGCTTGATCGTGAGTCGGCCCAGTCGGTCTTTCTCGATCCAGTCAGTCTGTAGGGTTGCTGCAAGGTAGTTGGCCAGCTCCATGGGCAGCTCTAGGGCCGCAGCCAGATCCGCGACCAAGCACGCCGGATGAGCCTGAATGAAGGCCAAGGCCTGTTGCTCCTGCTGGTAAAACTTGGAGCGCTTTTGGGTGGTGATTAACTTGGGGGACGAAACAGGGTGAGCATGATCATCCGCCTGCCATTCATCTGGGAATGAAGGCAGTCTGGCTGCAACTGAAGCTTTCTCGTTGGCGATGACAGGCGTTGAGCCACGAGCCTCCAGAAATGGGGCGTCACTTTCGTCATCGAGCTCGACCAGCCACTCGATGGCATCTGGAGCTCTTGGAATACTGGCGGAGATGACTGCCTGCACTGTTTCGGCAGCTTTCACGCACTCGCTGTCATGAGCCTGCTGCGTAGAGAGGGATGTCTCCTGCCAGACGAAGTCAAGATCGTCGACTTCATCTCTTGAGTAGTCGTCCTGATCCTGAGGGGCGGCAGCCATGGACGCAGCGGTGCGGGGCGAAACATTTTCTGTATCTTTTCCTGATGCGTGCTGCAACGCATGAACGCGCCCCAGCAGCTCGAGGAGGTAGGGGTCATCGCACATTTCCAGTGCGTCAAGAATCAGCTTGGTCGCCTTGTCGAAACTGCTCGAGTCAAGCAGATGCCGGACCTCCGCCATCACGGATTCGATGTCCGAGGGAGTGCCATGTCCTTCAGGCGTATAGCGCGTCTCGAACAACAGGAGCATCTGCAGTCGACGCTTGATCCCGCTCGAATATGCGTGATGCGACAGGAACTCACCCAACAGGGACTGGGCGATGTCAGAATGACCACTTGCATGGAGACACCGGACGGCCTGTGTCAGTGCCTCACACGACCTATCCGGCAACGCAGATCGCAGACGTGCTGAGAACGCCTCGAACCCTCGGGACTCGATTACTCCCCACAAGCGTTGCACTAGGGCATCCCAATCCATGCCAGCTCCCTATGGTCCGTATCAGTTTCACCCTTCAATCATGCATGATACTGCCATATCGCCATGCTCCTCGACAGCCTTTCGCCTTCGCGAGAGAGGGACGTAGCCCTCAGGTCGCCTGCTTTCCCGGAAGGTCCAGCCCTGCAGCCAGGCACACGAGCAATCCTGTATCCCCGGAGGCTTCCAGCTTCCAACCTTTGTTTTTTGGAGGAAGACGATGACTCATGGGAGCGACCTTGACCGCTACCGCCTCGCGATGCTGAGTCGCATTCATAAGGATGCTGGGTGGAATCTAGACTCGTTAGATCTCGCCATCAACCCCGTAAAACTGTGGCTGTATAGCGTGAACATCGAAGCCGGCCCGAGACTTGTGACGCAAGCCGGAGCTCGCCTGTACCGGAGCATGATGTCGCGCCGTGACCTGATGGGGGATTTGGTTCGACGTTTCCCGCAGCCTGGGGACATCTTGGCCGACACGCTGTGTGAGTACGATGCTCTGCCTGTGCCTGATGAGCGCAGTCGACAGGCGCTCAGCCTGTTTTTGGCCTTCTATGCGATCAGCACCCGGACCTGGCAACTAGTGAAGCCATTGAGTGAAGTAGAAGGGGCGCACTTTTTTGTGTTTGACTGGAAGACCAGAGGCGGCACAACGGTGCTGCGGCCAGCGCATCATCATCAAGCCGGCCCCATGGGTGAAGACGACATTGCATCATTGTTTGACCATGTGCTCCACGCGCACCTGAGGCTGCATCCGGCTGATGCCCCGTGAGCTGGCCAGCCGAGCAGGACACCTCAAAACTCTCCACCAGCGACCAGCACGGCGCCCTGGATGCCGCCTAAAGTTAATAGGTTCGACTTCCTTCCGAAGTCAGAGGCTGGCCGAAACTGTGCAGGACTCCTAGCAGCTGATCTGGTGAATGTATTCAAGGGCGAGCTTCATCGTTGTGTGCGAGCCAGCAGCATCACGGGAAGAGAAATCAGTCACCTGGCAGCAGGGCTGATAGCTGTTCGCTCGCGGCTTCACGAAGCTTTTTGCTAACGGTGACCCAACGGTGACCAAAAAGGCTCATTGCGCACTGGTCACCCCAAACGGCAGGCATAAAAAAATCCAAGCACCCGTAAGTGCTTGGATTTTCTAGGGATTTTTGGTCGGGACGGAGTGATTCGAACACTCGACCCCTTGCACCCCATGCAAGTGCGCTACCAGGCTGCGCTACGCCCCGAAGTGTTTCCGTATGCCGGAAAACTAGGGTGACTATACACTAAGCTTCTGAAATGTGGAAGTTTTTTTCAGCCTCTCCCTGTTTGCATCGAGGTGTGGCGTCAGGTGCTGGCGCCCGCAGCGGACGGCCGGCTGTGCCGCGTCACCGCAACGCAGACTCCGCCCAGCAGCAGGACGATGGCGAAGGCCTCCAGCAGGCTGGGCAGGCGCTGCAGGTAGACGAAGCCGTAGACCAGTGCGAACAGGGTCTCGAAGACCACCATCTGTCCCGACAGGGTCAGCGGCAGGCGGCGGGTGCTGGCGTTCCAGAAGGTGTAGCCGAGCCAGGAGGCGACCACGGCGAGGGTCAGGTTGACCAGCCAGAAGGCTTGCCAGCGCTCGGTGGGCAGTTCGACCCGGGCGGCGGCGAGGCCGAGCAGGTCGGCTGCCAGCCACAGGCCGCCGGCCAGCAGGCCGGTGACCACACCGGTGAGCAGCGACCACTCGTTGCTGTTGAAGTGCGTCTGGCGCTTCAGGCAGCGTGCGTTGTCGGCGGCGAACCAGCTCCAGCAGGCCAGCGCCAGCAGCGCGCAGAGCATGCCCAGTACGCGCTCGCCCAGCGGCTGTTCCGGAGCGCCGCCGAGCAGCAGCGCCTCCAGGTTGATGCAGGCAATGCCGGCCAGCACCGCCAGCAGCGGCCAGAGCAGCCGGCGCAGGGACGGGGCGTCGGCCTCGTTGCGGCCGAGCAGGGTGATGGTCAGCGGCAGCACGCCGATCACCAGCGAGGCGGGTGCGATGCCGACCCGCTGCACGGCGGCGGCCAGCAGGATGAAGTAGACGACGTTGCCGGTCAGCGACAGGCGCACCAGCGCCAGCAGGTCGGCCAGGGTCAGCCGGCGCCACAGGCTGCGTGCCAGCGGCAGGCCGATCAGCAGGGCGATGAGGCCGTACATGAGGAAGCGCCCGCAGCTGAGCAGCAGGGGCGAGAAGTCGGGGAGCAGGGCCGGCGAGAGGAACACCAGCCCCCAGGCGGCGCCGGCCAGGCCGCCGTAAATGACACCATGCTTCATGAGTCGTCTCCTGGGGCTGCATGGCCAGTATCCGCAACGCATGGAAGTCCATGCGGCGGGAATCGCTGGCTCGTCGTGTGCCGCGCTGTGTGCGGGTAGCGCATGGTGCGGATCAAGGATTGTCCTGGCGAGTGGCGGATAGACGCAGGAGCCCGCTCTGCGGGCTCCTGCGGGGCGGGATCACCAGCCGGCCGGCAGCAGGTCCAGGGCGCTGCAGACCGCGTAGGCGGCGCTGGCCAGGTAGATCGCCACGATGGTCGCCTGCACCGCCGGATGGGCGATCCAGCCGCACTGCCAGGCCGGCTGCAGGTCGCCGTGGCGACGCGCGGCACGCAGCATCAGGATCGGCATGATCGACAGGATCACGCCGCTGAAGGCGCCGGCGAAGTACAGCGCGTTGACGAAGCCGACCATGCCGCTGTAGGCCAGCACGAAGGGCGGCACGCACACCAGGCCGAGCACCACCAGGCGGGTCTTGGGCTGGGTTTCCGCGCCGAGGGAGTGGAACTTGTCGAAGATGTTGGTCAGGAAGCTGCCGCCCAGGCCCCAGTAGGAGGTCAGCATGGCGCACAGGGCGAAGGTGTTGGCGGTGTAGAACGCCCACTGGCCGAGCGCCTGGCCCCAGGCCAGGGTGGCCACCTCGGTCTGGTTCTCCAGGCCGGTCAGGGAAATCACCGACATCGGCACGATGGCCAGCAGCACGAAGGTCAGCGCCATGCCGGTGATCACCGCCCTGGGCAGGCGTGCCGGCGCGTGGCTGAAGCCGCGGGCCATCTCCGGCACGATGTACTGGGCGGAGAAGCAGAACACGGCGATGTTGAACACCGGCACCATGTACACCCAGTCGCCCTCGAACAGGCGGGCGACGTCGGTGTTGTCGTGGACCAGGGTGGCGATGACCAGCATGACGATCATGCTGACCATGCCGATGCTGATGAACTTCTCGCCCTTGCCGATGGCGCCGAGGCCGAGGTAGAGCACCAGCGCTGCGGGCGCGAAGAACAGCAGGCTGCCCAGCGCCGGGTCGATGCCGAGGAAAGCGCTGAGGATCTTGCCGCTGCCGCTCATGTAGGCGATCAGCGCGCCGATGCTGTTGACCGCCACCGAGACGAAGATCGCCCAGGCGCCGAACGAGCCCACGTAGCGCTGGGCCAGGCCGCTGAGCTGGCTGTGGGTGCGGGTGCGCAGCGCGGTTTCCGACACGTACAGCATGGAAATGGTGGTGAACACGCCGGCAACTGCCAGCCAGATCAGCAGCGGCATGAAGCCGGCCTTGCGGCTGGCGTAGGCCATGGACAGCACGCCGGCGCCGATGTTGGTGCCGACGATCATCGCCACGGCCTCGAGGAAGCTCAGGCGCGTGACCTCCAGTCCCGACGAATCGACGGACTCCGCTGCGACCTGATCCTGATGGGACTGGACCCGGGTATTGCTCATAAAGAAGTGCCTCGCATCTACGTTCAACAAACAGGAGAGCCCTGACCTTGGACTGCATGGTCTGCATGTCTGCGAACGAGCGAGGACACTGCGGGACAACAGGTGGGTAAGGCGCCTCCTGGCAATCGTCCTGACACCGCGGCGACACCGGACTGGCTGCAGGAGTGCAGGACGTCAGGCCGCCGGTTTCAAACGGGTGGCGAAAATATCACACAGCCTGTTGTTTTACTTGAAACTCTTCTACGACTTTAGGCGAGAATTGCCTGGGGTGGCATGATCGATGCTGGGAGCGGTGGGCGGCGGCGATTGCGGGGCACACAAAAGAAAAGCCGGACACAGGGTCCGGCTTTTTTCGTGGGGCGGGCGGTTACTTCAGGCCGGGGATCTTCCAGCCGTTGACGTCGTACTCGCTCATGCACTTCTGCGACAGCTCGCGCATCTTCTTCATCTCGCCGGTGGCGCGGGCGCTGCCCAGGCACTGGATGCGGATGGCGTCGGCGGTGCCGGCGTAGTTCAGCTCGTACAGGTGGTGGCGGCCGCCGAACTCGGTGCCGATGGCGTCCCACATCAGCTTCATGATCTTGATCCGGTCGGTGTGCTTGATGTCGCCGGAGCCGCGGCAGTAGCGGGCCAGGGCGGCGTCGAGTTCCGGATTCTGCAGGTCGACGTTGCTGCCCGGCAGGTAGATCAGGCCGCTGGCCGCGGTGGTCTTGATGATGTGGAAGATCTTGTCGTAGGCCATCGGCGCGAAGGTGCGGTAGTTGAATGCCGACTCGGTCGGCGGCAGGTAGGCACCGTTCTGCCACTTCTCGGCGGCCAGGCACATGTGGTCGGTGATCGACCAGAACAGGTTGCGCCAGGCCACCACTTCACCCAGATCGGCGCTCACGCTGCGGAAGTCGATGGCGCCGGTGCACTCCAGCACCTGCTCGAGCAGGCCGGCGAGGAAGTCCAGCTTGACCGCGAAGCGGGTGCATGCCTGCAGCGGGTAGAGGCGACCGAAACCGGCGGCGAAGCCCCACTGCACCAGCTTCTGCTTGTCCTTGTAGATCAGCACGTCTTCCCAGGGGATGAACACGTTCTCGAGGATCAGGATCGCGTCGTTCTCGTCGAAGCGCGAGGACAGCGGGTAGTCGAACGGCGAGGCGGTGTCGGTGGCGTTCTTCTCGTAGGACACGCGGGAGATCAGCTTGACCCCCTTGGCGTTCATCGGGGTGATGAACAACAGGGCGAAGTCGGGATCGTCGCCGATCTCCTGGGCCGCGGTCTGGCCGATGAAGTTGTAGTGGGTCAGCGCGGAGTTGGTGGCCACCACCTTGGCGCCGTTGACGTAGATGCCCTCGTCGGTCTCGCGGGTGACGTGGACGTAGATGTCCTTGACCGTGTCGCTCGGCTTGTTGCGGTCGATCGGCGGGTTGACGATGGCGTGGTTCAGGTACAGGCAGTTTTCCTGGATGCGCTTGTACCAGGTCCGCGCGTTGCCTTCGAAGCGGCCGTAGAACTCGGGGTTGGCGCCCAGGGTGTCGCCGAAGGCGGCCTTGTAGTCGGCGGTGCGGCCCATCCAGCCGTAGCTCATGCGCGCCCATTCGGCGATGGCGTCGCGCTGCTCGAGCATCTCCTCGCGGGAGCGGGCGTAGCGGAAGAACTTGTGGGTGTAGCCGCCGTTGCCGGTGTCGGTCGCCCAGCACAGCTTGTCCTTGGTTTCCGGGGCGTGCAGGGCATCGTAGAGAGAGGCCACGGTCTGTGCCGAGTTGCGGAACGCCGGGTGGGTGGTGACGTCCTCGACGCGCTCGCCGGCGTAGTAGACCTCGCGACCGTCGCGCAGGCTGGCGAGGAATTCCTCGCCATTGAACGGACGACCGGCTTGCTTGATGTGGCTCTCGGGTTTCATGGGCACGCTCTCTCTCGATTCTTGTAGTGGGTGACTACTACGAAGAGATCAGGTTAATGGAGCCTGTCGGCGGGGGTTGTCACCTGAAAATGGTGACAGCTCACTGGCAGAGAGCGAACAGCTGGGCGCGGCTGGAGATGCCGAGCTTCTCGTAGGCGCGCTTGCGGTAGGTGGCCACGCTGTTGAGCGAGACGCCCAGTTCGTCGGCGATCAGCTCGCTCTTCTTGCCCTGCAGCACCGCCTGGCAGACCTGCTGCTCGCGGTGCGAGAGGAAGGCCAGCGGCCCCTGGGCGAGCATCTTCTGGTTGATCAGGTAGTGCTTGACCAGCAGGCTGCTGAGCATCCGCGCGGCGGCGGCTTCGTCCTCGGGATCGCGGAACACCTCGCTGAAGCTGCCCGCGCGGCGGTACAGGTTGAGGTAGTAGTTGCCCGCCGCGTGGCCGCGGATGATCGACAGCTTGTCCTTGAAGCCCGGCTCGTCGAAGAAGCGCCGCCGGTAGTTGGGGCCCATCTCGTTGCCCAGGTGTTCCAGGTGCAGCACGTGCAGCTCGCCCGGCGGGCATTCCTTGAGCAGGGCGAAGTTGGGGTCCTGCATGTAGCGGCGCTCGCTGATGTAGGAGTGGGCGAGGGCGCGGGCCGACTCGTCCTGGGCGAAGTCCTTGTACAGCAGGGTGGAGACGCGCTTGTCCGCGGCGCAGAAGAACAGCATGCACTGGTCGGCGCCCAGCACGGCGTGGACCCAGTCGAGGAAACGGTCGAGGAAGTCGTCCTCGCCGAGACCGTCGAGCAGGGCCAGCAGGGCGGGGGAGGGCAGCCAGCCGGGTGCGGGCTGGCCGGTGGGGGATGCGGTCATGGCTTCACTCTTCGTCGCTGGCAGCGTTGTCCGATGACAAGTGTAATCCTCCGGCCTCGGCGACAGCCTGCGTCTCGGGGACAGTGGTCGGGCCGTCGTCATGCCTGGAAAATGTGGGGGCGTAAGCTTGTCAGCATCTTCGCCCATCGTCATCAGGCGCCGCGCTCCCGCCCGCGCAGGCGCGGCACCACGATCTCCCACTGCGCGCACCTGAGGCCGCTGCGGAACTCCTCCGCTTCGTCCTCGGCGTAGCGGGTGAGAATGCCGGCCACCTCGCAGTGCCCGACTTCCAGGTCGTGGCGGAAGGCGAGCGAGGTGCGACCGACGCAGCGGCCCTGGCCGTCGAGCAGCAGATGGCGCTCGCCGTCCTGCCGCAGCTGCAGTGGGGCGCCGGGCTGCAACTCGGCGATGGCTTGGTGGATGGGCGCCTGCGCGGGGTGGCGGCCGGCGAAGCCGAGGTCGATCTCCTGCAGGCCGAGCGTGCGGTAGCGGGTCGCCAGCCGCGGGTCGTGGCGGCCGGCGAAGTCCCGTTCCTGCACCTCGCCGGCGAGGGCGCGGGACAACGGGTTGACGGGCTGGAAGGCGGCCAGGGTCAGGGTTTCCCGCGCCCGGGTCATGCCCACGTAGTACAGCCGGCGCTCCTCCTCCAGTTGCTCCGGGCGCTGCTGCCAGCCGCCGTCGAGCAGCGCCACGTGGCGGAACTCCAGGCCCTTGGCCGAATGCACGGTGCCCAGGTACAGGCCGGGGCGCGCCTGCTGACGCAGTTCGCGGGCGTAGTCGTACAGCCAGTCGATCAGCGCCGCGCGCGACAGCCGGCAGTCGCCCAGCTCGCCCTGCAGCTGCTCCAGGGCGGTGGCGAAGAACGTCCGCCACTCGGCCCCGGCCGCCCACTCGGTGAGGCTTGCGCGCAGCCCGGCGACGTCCGGCAGCGCATCGCCCGCGCGCAGCCGCTCGATGGCGCGGACGAAGCCGCGCTGGCGGGTCAGCGGCAGGCTGTCCTGGTCGTCGGCGAGGTGGTAGGCGACGCCCCGCTGCTCGCACCAGGCCTGCAGCGGCTGCAGGTAGCGGCGGGTACGGGCGAGCACGGCGCAGCCCTGCCAGTCGCTGCACTGCTCCAGATCGAGCAGGCGCTGCAGCTCACCGAGCAGCGCCTGGGCCTGCAGGTTGCCGTGCTCGCGGTCGCTCGCCGGCAGCTGCAGGAGCTGCACGCGGCCCTGGCGCTGCGCATCCAGCGTCTGCCAGCGGCCGCCGTGCGCCTCGGCCTGGCGCTGCCGGTCGATGCGGATCGGCTGCGCGGCCTTGAGCCGCCCCGGATTGCCTTCGATCAGCCGGTTGGCGGCGACGATGATCGCCTGGCTGGAGCGGTAGTTCTCCACCAGGTAGCTGATCTCGGCGCCGTACTGTGCGCGGTAGCGCTCGATGTAGCGGTTGCTGCCGCCGCGCCACTGGTAGATGTTCTGGTCGTCGTCGCCGACGGCGAGGATGCACAGGTCGGCGTCGCCATCCTCGCTGCGCCGCCTGGCCTGGGCCAGGGCGCTGACCAGGCGGTACTGGCGCTCGTCGATGTCCTGGTATTCATCGACCAGGATGTAGCGGTAGCCGCGCAGCAGGCGCTCGCGCAGGTCGTCCTCCTCGCCCTCCACCAACTGGCGGCCCTCGAGCAGTTCGGCGGCGCGCTCCAGCAGGGCTTCCAGTTCGCGCTCGTCGACCTTGTCGCGGCGGGTGAAGCTGGTGCCGGTCAGACGCATGGCCATGGCGTGGTAGGTCAGCACGGTGAGGCCGAAGGCCTCCTGGCCGACCAGTTCGAGCATGCGCCGGCGGATCTCGTTGGCGGCGTGGCGGTTGAAGGTCAGCGCGATGATGGCGCTGGCCGGCACCCGGCGTACGCGCAGCAGGTAGGCGATGCGATGCACGATCACCCGCGTCTTGCCGGAGCCGGGGCCGGCGAGGATCAGCCGGTTGCGCTCGCCGTCGGTGACGATGTCGCGCTGGGTGGCGTCGAGCGGTCCGGTGATCGCCCGCCAGGAGGCCTCGCTGGTGGCCAGCGCCAGCACCTTGTCCCTGCCGGCGAAGTAGCGGCGCAGGAACGCCTGCTTGCTGTCGCTGAAGTAGTGCAGCACCAGATTGAGCGCCGCGGCCATCTCGCGCAGGGCGATCTCCGCGTACTCGCGCATCACGTGCACCTGGATGCGCCGCTCGCGGTAGTGCTCGTCGAGGCGCTGGAAGTCCTCCTTGAGGTAGTTCTGCCTGTCGCGCTCGGGGTCGATGGCGATGGTCATCGCCCGGCGCATCACGCTCATGCCGTGGTTGAGGGTGAGCACCTCCTGCTGGTGCAGGTACAGCAGCACGTGCTCGAGGGCGGCCTGGCGCTGCTCCGGCCGGATGCGCGGGCCGAGCTCCAGGTCGGTCTCGAGCAACCCGCGCAGTTCGCCGAAGGTGGTGGTCACCAGCAGGTCCTTGCCGCGCGCACCGGCCGGCAGCTTGCCGAGCAGGAAGGGCAGCAGCACCGCGGCGATGGCGCGGCGCTTCTCGCCCAGTTCGGCCACCTGGCGCCAGCCGTAGCCATTGCGCAGGCGCAGCTTCAGGTAGTCGCGGTTGAGCTGGCGCAGCTCCAGGCAACTGCCCTGCTGGCGGTCGCCGTCGCGGTCCTGCGCCAGGCTGTGCAGCAGGCGCAGGAGGTGCAGCGGCAGCAGTCCGGGCAGGGTGGCGGTCTCGCGCAGCTGGGCGGTCAGCGCGGGCAGGTGCAGGTCCTGCCAGTCGCCCTCGCCGGCGTCCGGCGCCAGTTCGGCCAGGGTTTCCAGCAGGGCCTGTTCCAGCTGCAGCGACTGGCGCAGGCGCTCGGCCGAGGCGTCGGCCATGGCGTGGCGCAGGTAGAGGGTCAGCTGGGTGTCGTTCTCCAAGAGACCCAGCTCCTCCAGCTGGCGCAGGCTGCCGGCGACTTCCTCGGCGGTCTGCCCGGTGAGCGTCATCAGCCGGTCGGTGTTGACGCGCTCGTCGGCCTCCGCGGCGTAGAGGTACTGCAGGATGGCGCGGAACTCCTCCAGACGGTGGGCCGGCAGGCGGGCCTGCTTCAGGCGCGCCTCGGCTTCGTCTTCCGGCAGGCTCAGGCGCGCCGGGAACACCCGCGTGTGGTTCTCCTCGCGGCGCAGGAAGCGGCCGCGCTCCAGCCAGGCGATGGCGGTGACCACCTTGGTCTCCGCGTCGCGGTCGTCGGCGTCGAAGCTGGTCTGCACGCCCTGGAGGATCTCGCCGGCGCTGATCACCAGCTGGCCGCCCTTGCGCCGCTTGCTCTCGTCGCGCAGCTTCCTGAGGATCTGCTGGATGTCGCGCTGGCTGAGCTGCGAGCGCTCGCTGAGGCCGAACTGGGTCTCGATGTCCTGCGGGTCGTAGAGCAGCACGCAGCGCGCCTGCTGCTGGTCGCGCCCGGCGCGGCCGGCCTCCTGCAGGTAGTTCTCCAGCGAGCCGGGGATGTCGGCGTGCATCACCAGGCGCACGTCCTGCTTGTCCACGCCCATGCCGAAGGCGTTGGTGGCGACGATCACCCGCAGCCGGCCGTCCTTGAAGGCGTCCTGGATGTCCTTCTTCTCATGGGGCTGCAGCCCGGCGTGGAAGTGGCGGCAGGCCCAGTCCTGGCGCTGCAGGAATTCGGCCAGTCCCTCGGCGTTCTTGCGGCTGGCGACGAACACCACGGCGCCGCCGTCGCGGCCGGCCAGCTCGTCCTCGAGCAACTGGTGGGTGCGCGGCCACTTCTCGCCGGCGCCGACCGGCTGCACCTCGAAGCTCAGGTTGCTGCGCTCGGGCGTGCCGATGAACTCGCGGAACTCGATGTCCAGCGCGTCGCGGAAGTGGCTGCGGATGTCCTCCAGCACGTCGAGCTTGGCGGTGGCGGTGAAGCAGCCGACCGGCGCCAGCGGCGTGTCGCCGCTGAATTCGCGGATGAAGCGCGCGACGTACAGGTAGTCGGGGCGGAAGTCGTTGCCCCACTTCGACAGGCAGTGCGCCTCGTCGAAGATCCACGCGCCGATCTGGCGCTGGGCGAGGGCGCTGCGCAGCGCCTTGTTGCGGAACTGCTCGGGCGACACCAGCAGCAGGCCGACGTCGCCGAGCTGGAGCTTCTCCAGCACGTCGGCGCGCTCGGGCAGGGTCAGCAGGCCGTTGAGCGCGGCGGCGCACTGCACGTTGCGCGCCAGCAGGCCGTCGACCTGGTCCTTCATCAGCGACTGCAGCGGCGAGACGATCACCGTCAGGCTGCCGTTGCGGTGGTAGCGGTTGAGCGCCGGCAGCTGGTAGCACAGCGACTTGCCGCCGCCGGTGGCGAGCACCGCGAGCACCGAGCGGCCCTGCATGCCGGCCAGCACGATGTCCTCCTGCGCGCTGGCGCCGCCCGCCTCGCGGCGGAAGTCGTCGAAGCCGAAGTAGCGCCTGAGCTCGTGGCGCGGGTCGTGGGCGCTGCGGCAGTACTGGCAGGCGGGATCGCTGCACGGCTGGTCGCGCAGCTCGCCGATCAACTGGGCGACCGCCGGGAACTGGTGGCGCACCCAGGGCGCCAGCACCGAGTTGCCGCCGGCCACCCGCAGCCAGGCGAGGGCGTAGGCCAGCGGCCAGTGCCGCTCTGCCTGGTGCAGGTCATGGGCAATCAGGCTGGCCAGACGGGTGCGGCAGACCTTGAGATCGCGGGACAGGGTGGGATCGCTTTCCCGCAGCAGCGCCGGCAGCAGTTCGCCGAGGCGTTCGACCGGCAGCGGCCGCTGGCCGCTCATGTGCATGAAGAAATTGCCGAGACCGGCGCCGACCTGCGGCGCGACCAGCGCCTGGTAGCAGAGCAGCTCCTCGTTGCGGCTCGCGTGCAGCTGGCGGAACGCCTGCTGCTGGTCGAGGAACAGCGCCAGGGTCGCCCGGCAGTCGGCCAGCGGCGAGTTGAGGCTGGCGCGGATCAGCTTGTAGTCCTTGATCAGCCGGTGGTACGGATTCTGCGGGAAGGCCAGCGGCGACAGGCGCAGGGTGTCGATGGCCGGCAGGCGCAGCAGGGCGAGGCCGGGAGCGGCCGCCTCGAGCAGCGGCAGGTCGTGGGCCAGCAGGTTGTGGCCGAGCAGGAAGCTGGCGCCCTCGGCCAACTGGTCCAGCTGCCCGAGGGCGGCGTCGAGGCGCTGGGGCGACGGGGTGTCGAGCTCCAGCTCCGCGCCGGTGTCCGGGCGCAGGGCGCCGAGCTTGATGATCCGCGCCGGCTGGTCGGCAGTTGCCGGCACCACCTCCAGATCGAATACCAGACACTTCGGTTGCGCAGGCACCGCCATGAATCGCCTCGTCCCTGTGAAAAATCCAAGCAGGGCGCGACTTTAGCGCATGCGCAGGGGAGCGGGAAATGTGACGGAGTCAACGTCTCTGCGCTGAACTCCCGGCCGCCCGCTCGTCATCCCCCTTGCCGCCGGCCAGGTTGCCGAAGATGTCGGGGAAAAGACGAGCCCGCGCGCGGGTAGCGGCGGGCTCCAAGGCGTCCTCGTGGGACGGGGCGCCATCCATGGCATGGAACACCCGGTTGGCGGCTGGCCCTCAGGCGACCAGCCGGCGCGACTCGGCAGCGGCCAGGCGCCACATGGCCTGGGGATCGTCGGCGAAGGGCAGGTGCGCGGCAGCGTCCAGCTCCTCGGCGGAATGGCCCTTCAGGCTGCGGTACAGGCCGAACAGGCTCAGCAGGGTGAGGCAGGACAGGATCAGCATGGCGGTTCTCCTCAGTGCGCGACGGCGGCAGGGATACGCGGCGCCACCCGCTCGCCGCTGCGCACGGTGCACCAGGCGTTCCAGGCCATCAGCAGCATGCCGCTGGCGAAGATGCCGCCGCCGATCAGGCGCACCACGTAGCCGGCATGGCTGGCTTCCAGCGCCTCGACGAAGGAGTAGGTGAGGGTGCCGTCGGCGTTGACCGCGCGCCACATCAGGCCCTGGGAGATGCCGTTGACCCACATGGCGGCGATGTACAGCACGGTGCCGATGGTCGCCATCCAGAAGTGCGCGTTGATCAGCGCGATGCTGTGCATCCGCTCGCGGCCGTACAGGCGCGGGATCATGTGGTAGAGCGTGCCGATGCTGATCATCGCCACCCAGCCCAGCGCGCCGGCGTGCACGTGGCCGACGGTCCAGTCGGTGTAGTGGGACAGGGCGTTGACGGTCTTGATCGCCATCATCGGGCCCTCGAAGGTGGACATGCCGTAGAAGGCCAGCGACACCACCAGGAAGCGCAGGATCGGATCGGTGCGCAGCTTATGCCAGGCGCCGGAGAGGGTCATCATGCCGTTGATCATGCCGCCCCAGGACGGTGCCAGCAGGATCACCGACATCACCATGCCGAGGGTCTGCGCCCAGTCGGGCAGCGCGGTGTAGTGCAGGTGGTGCGGACCGGCCCAGATGTACAGGGAGATGATCGCCCAGAAGTGCACGATGGACAGGCGGTAGGAGTAGATCGGCCGCTCGGCCTGCTTGGGCACGAAGTAGTACATCATGCCGAGGAAGCCCACCGAGAGGATGAAGCCCACCACGCTGTGGCCGTACCACCACTGGATCATCGCGTCGGTGGCGCCCGAGTACAGCGGGTAGGACTTGAGCAGGCCCACCGGGATGACCGCGTGGTTCACGATGTGGACCATCGCCGTGACGATGATGAACGCGCCGTAGAACCAGTTGCCGACGTAGATGTGGCGCACCGTGCGCCGCGCGATGGTGCCGAAGAACAGCCAGGCGTAGGCGATCCAGACGATGGTCACCCACAGGGCGATGGGCCACTCCATCTCGGCGTATTCCTTGGAGGTGGTGAAGCCCAGCGGATAGCTGAACAGGATGGCCACCACCGCGGCCTGCCAGCCCCAGAACACGAAGCTGGCCACGCGATCGGAGATCAGCCGTACCCGGCTGGTGCGCTGCACCACGTAGAAGGACGTGGCGAACAGGGCGCCGCCGCCGAAGGCGAAGATCACCAGGTTGGTGTGGATCGGCCGTATGCGACCGAAGCTGGTCCAGGGCAGGCCGAGGTTCAGTTCGGGCCAGACCAGCTGGGCGGCGATGACGACGCCCATGGCCATGCCGAACACCCCCCAGAACAGGGTCGTCAGCGCGAACTGGCGGACCACCCTGTAGTTGTAGGTGGCTTCGGAGTCGGGAACGAATTCAGTTGTCATGGATGTTCCGGATGCACGCAGGTTTTTGGGTTTTTGCCCTGTAATCGGGCCTTGGCAAGGCCGCGATAGTCTGGCGCGCACGGAATAATTCAACAAACTAATAATTGTGAGCTATAAATGCATTATTTTTGATGGTTGGCCGGGTGCCATGCACCACCGCAAGGCCCCCGCCCACACTTGGCAGCCTCCACCGGAACGCGCAAAAAATGGACATCGAACTTGCCCGCACCTTCCTCGAAATCGTCCGCTGCGGCAGCTTCATCGCCGCCGCCGAGCGGCTGCATGTCACCCAGACGGCGATCACCGCGCGGGTGCAGAACCTGGAGGGGCAGCTCGACTGCAAGCTCTTCGTGCGCAACCGCTCCGGTGCCACGCTCACCGCCAACGGCACGGCGTTCGTCGCCTACGCCAACCAGCTGATCCAGACCTGGGAGGCCGCCCAGCGCGATCTGCCCCTGCCCGAGGGGTACCGCAAGCTGCTCCATGTGGGAGGCGAGGTCAGCCTGAGCAGCCCGCTGCTGCTGCAGTGGGTGCGGCGCCTGCGCGAGCGCTTCCCGCAGCACGCCATACGCGCCGAGACCGGCGCTCCCGCGCAACTGCTGGAGCAGCTCGAGGATGGCCGCCTGGATGCGGCGCTGGTCCACAGCCCCGTCTACTGGGCCGGCCTGCAGGTCGAGCCGCTGCTGGAGGAGCGCCTCGTCCTGGTGCGCTCGGTGAAGAACCCCGAACCCTACCTGTACATCGACTGGGGCGAGGATTTCCGCCGCGGGCACGACGCGGCCCTGCCCGAACATGCGCGGGCCGGGCTCAGTTTCAACCTCGGTCCGCTGGCCCTGCAGTACCTGCTGGAGCAGGGCGGCACCGGCTATTTCCGCACCCGGGTGGTGCAGGCCTACCTGGAGCGCGGCCTGCTGGAGCGGGTGCCCCGGGCTCCCGAGTTCAGCTACCCCGTGTATCTGGTCTACGTCCGCGAGCGCGACACCGCGGAGCTGCAGCAGGCCTTCGCGCTGTTGCGCGAGGTGTCCCGGCAGGAACGGGACTGGTCGCAGCGCTGGGATCCACTGATCTAGGGCCTTGCCCGCCCAGCGGCGAACGGAGTGCGGCTGGGCGTTATGGGGCTCTGCGCAGCCGGTCGTCAAAGTAATCGTTAACCTGAGCGTAACGATCGACCGCCGGGCTTGATTGAACGCCCCCGCTCCGAACCCTACCGTGACTCCACGACAGCGGAACCTCGTGGAGTAGCCATGACAACAACAATTTCCCCCCCGCCGCAGTGGTCGCGCCGGCGCAGCGAGAAGCAGCGCCGCCTCGCCCAGGTGCGCCAGCTGGCCGACGGCGTGGTCCTGCCGACCGACAGGATCGTCGCCGCGCTGGAAGCGCTGCTCGCCCCCGGCGACCGCGTGGTACTGGAAGGCAATAACCAGAAGCAGGCGGACTTCCTCTCGCGCTCGCTGGCCAAGGCCGATCCGGGCAAGCTGCACGACCTGCACATGATCATGCCCAGCGTCAGCCGCAGCGAGCATCTGGATCTGTTCGAGCGCGGCATCGCCCGCAAGCTGGACTTCTCCTTCGCCGGCCCGCAGAGCCTGCGCATCGGCCAGCTGATGGAGGACGGCCTGCTCGAAGTCGGCGCCATCCACACCTACATCGAGCTGTACTCGCGCCTGCTGGTCGACCTGATCCCCAACGTCGCCCTGGTGGCCGGCTTCATCGCCGACCGCGCGGGCAACATCTATACCGGACCGAGCACCGAGGACACCCCGGCGCTGGTCGAGGCGGCGGCGTTCAGCGACGGCATCGTCATCGTCCAGGTCAACCAGATCGTCGACGACGTGCGCGACCTGCCGCGGGTGGACATCCCGGCCAGCTGGGTCGACTTCGTGGTGCAGGCCGACCGGCCGTTCTACATCGAGCCGCTGTTCACCCGCGATCCGCGCCACATCAAGCCGGTGCACGTGCTGATGGCGATGATGGCGATCCGCGGCATCTACGAGAAGCACAAGGTGCAGTCGCTCAACCACGGCATCGGCTTCAACACCGCGGCCATCGAGCTGATCCTGCCGACCTACGGCGAGCGCCTCGGCCTCAAGGGCAAGATCTGCCGCAACTGGACGCTCAACCCGCACCCGACGCTGATCCCGGCCATCGAGACCGGCTGGGTGGAGAGCGTGCACTGCTTCGGCACCGAGCTGGGCATGGAGAACTATGTGGCGGCGCGCCCGGACGTGTTCTTCACCGGCCGCGACGGCTCGCTGCGCTCCAACCGCATGATGTGCCAGCTGGCCGGCCAGTACGCGGTCGACCTGTTCATCGGCGCGACCTTGCAGGTCGACGGCGACGGTCATTCGTCCACCGTCACCCGCGGCCGCCTGGCCGGCTTCGGCGGCGCGCCGAACATGGGCCACGACCCGCGCGGCCGCCGTCACGCCACCCCCGCCTGGCTGGACATGACCGAGCCGGTGACCCTGCTCGAGCGCGGCAGGAAGCTGGTGGTGCAGATGGTCGAGACCTACCAGGAGGGCGGCAAACCCACCTTCGTCGAGCAGCTCGACGCGGTGGAGGTGGCGCGCAAGGTCGGCATGCCGCTGGCGCCGGTGATGATCTACGGCGACGACGTCACCCACCTGCTCACCGAGGAGGGCATCGCCTACCTGTACAAGGCGCGCTCGCTGGAAGAGCGCCAGGCGATGATCGCCGCGGTGGCCGGGGTCACCAGCATCGGCCTGCGCCATGATCCGAAAGACACCGAGCGCATGCGCCGCGAAGGGCTGATCGCCCTGCCGGAGGATCTCGGCATCCGCCGCACCGACGCGACCCGCGAGCTGCTCGCCGCCAAGAGCATCGCCGAGCTGGTCGACTGGTCCGGCGGCCTGTACAACCCGCCCGCCAAGTTCAGGAGCTGGTGATGAACGCCCGGATTGCGGCACGCCCGCAACTCAGTCTGGCCGAGGCGCTCGCCGATCTGGCCGTCGAGGCGTTGATCGACGAGGTCGAGCTGTCGCCCAAGCCGGCGCTGGTCGACCGCCGCGGCAGCGGCGCCCACCACGATCTCAGCCTGGAGCTGATGCACGCCTCGGCCTGGTCGCTGTGGGCGACCTTCCACGACATGGCCGCCGCCGGCGAGAAAGCCGGGCAGGTCGATGTGGCCCTGCGCGAGACCCTCGGCCGCCTCGGTCGCGACGGCGAGGCGCAGATGCTGGAGGTCACCGGCGGGGTCAACACCCACCGCGGAGCGATCTGGGCGCTGGGCCTGCTGGTCACTGCCGCCGCCCAGGAAGCGCAGCCGAGTGCGGCAGGCGTGACCCTGCGCGCCGCACGGCTGGCGCGTCTGGAGGATCGCCATATCCCGCAGCGCGCGCCGAGCAACGGCGAGCGGGTGCGTCAGCGCTACGGCGTCGGCGGCGCGCGCGCCGAGGCGCAGGCCGGCTTCCCCGGCGCACTGCACCACGGCCTGCCGCAGCTCAAGCGCAGCCGCGCCGCCGGCGCCGGCGAGAGCCACGCCCGCCTGGACGCGCTGCTGGCGATCATGGCCCAGCTCGACGACACCTGCGTGCTGCACCGTGCCGGCAGCGCAGGGCTGGCCTGCATGCAGGACGGGGCCCGCGCGGTACTGGAATCTGGCGGCAGCGCCAGCCTGGCCGGCCGCCGCCGGCTCAGGGAATTGGACGTCTGTCTCTTGAGGTTGAATGCCTCGCCCGGCGGTGCAGCCGATCTGCTCGCCGCGACTTTATTCCTCGACCGCCTGGAGCCGCAGCTCCGGGCGCAGATTGGGAGCCTGTGAACATGGAAACCCTGTCCTTTGCCTTTCCCGCCGGCCTGCCGGCAAGCCGGCGCGCCCAGGTGGGCTGCGTCGGCTCGGGCGACCTGGAAGTGCTGCTCGAACCCGGCCAGGCCGGCACCCTGAGCATCCAGGTGGTCACCTCGGTGAACGGCAGCGCCGAGCGCTGGCGCCACCTGTTCGAGCGCATGTTCGCCGGTGGCAACCCGCCGGCCCTGAACGTCGATATCCACGATTTCGGCGCCACCCCCGGTGTGGTGCGGCTGCGTCTGGAGCAGGCGCTGGAGGAGGTGAGCGATGTCTGACCTGAATGCACTGCTGCACAGCCGCAGCTTCGTCGAACTCGGTGCCCGCCAGCGCGCCAGGGCCCTGCTCGATCAGGGCAGCATGCGCGAGCTGCTCGACCCCTTCGCCCGCGTCAAGTCGCCGTGGCTGGAGGCCCAGGGCATAGTCGCCCAGGCCGACGACGGCGTGGTGGTGGCCAAGGGCAGCCTCGGCGGCCGCCCGGCGGTGATCGCCGCCATCGAGGGCAACTTCCAGGGCGGCAGCCTCGGCGAGGTCGGCGGCGCCAAGCTGGCCGGCGCGCTGGAGCTGGCCGCCGAGGACAACCGCAACGGCATCCCCACCTGCGCCGTGCTGCTGCTGGAAACCGGTGGCGTGCGCCTGCAGGAAGCCAACCTGGGCCTGGCCGCCATCGCCGAGGTGCAGGCCGCCATCGTCGAGCTGCGCCAGTACCAGCCGGTGATCGGCGTGGTCGCCGGCCCGGTAGGCTGCTTCGGCGGCATGTCGATCGCCGCCGCGCTGTGCAGCCACCTGCTGGTCACCCGCGAGGCGCGCCTGGGCCTCAACGGCCCGCAGGTGATCGAGCAGGAAGCCGGCCTCGACGAGTACGACTCGCGCGACCGTCCGTTCATCTGGAGCCTCACCGGCGGCGAGCAGCGCTTCGCCTGCGGTCTGGTCGACGCCTACGTCGCCGACGAGGTGGACGCGATCCGCGAGCGCCTGCTGCAAACCCTCGCCCAGCCCGGCGATGCCCTGCCGCGCAGTCGCCAGTACGCCCGCTTCCTCGACCTGCTGGCACGCTTCGACGCCACGCCGCAGGCCGACGCCGCCTCCGTGCGCGCCCTCTACCAAGGAGACCAGGCATGAGCACCGTCCTTTCGCAACGCGGCCTGAACTGGCTGCGCGCCCTGACCGGCAATGCCGCCGAGCAGCCGGGCTACCCGGCCTCGGTCCGCGTGGTCGACGCCCGCCTCGGCGGCCAGCCGGCCCGCTACATCGCGGTGGTGCCGGATGCCGCCAACCGCTTCCCGCGCGCCCGCAGCGGCGAGGTCGGCCTGCTCGAAGGCTGGAGCCTCGGCCGTGCGCTGGACGAGGTGATCGCCGCCGACCGCGATGCCGCAGTGAAGCGCGCGGTGGTCGCCGTTGTCGACGTGCCCAGCCAGGCCTACGGCCGCCGCGAGGAAGCCCTCGGCATCCACCAGGCACTGGCCGGCGCGGTGGACGGCTACGCCCGCGCCCGCCTGGCCGGCCATCCGGTGATCGCCCTGCTGGTCGGCAAGGCCATGTCCGGCGCCTTCCTCGCCCACGGCTACCAGGCCAACCGCATCGTCGCCCTGCGCGATCCGGGGGTGATGGTCCACGCCATGGGCAAGGAATCCGCCGCGCGGGTCACCCTGCGCACGGTCGACGAGCTGGAAGCCTTCGCCGCCAAGGTGCCGCCGATGGCCTACGACCTCGACAGCTACGCCAGCCTCGGCCTGCTCTGGGAAAGCCTCTCGGTGGACGCCATCGAGACGCCGCAGGGCGACGACCTGGCGCGGGTGCAGGCCTGCCTGGAACAGGCCCAGGCCGACATCCGCGACAAGGGCTCGGATCTGCGCGGCCGCCTCGGCGCCGCCAACCGCGCCGCCTCGCAGCGCGTGCGCGAGCTGCTGCGCGCGCAGTGGTAACCGGGAGGAAACGCCCATGCCCGCCATCGACTTCCAGCCGCAAGCCCACGACCTGCTCTGGGGCATGCACCCCGCGCAGCTCGACGCCGGCGCGCCGGACTGGGCGCGCGAGGTGCTCGCCGCCGGCCTGCCGGTGGTGGTGCGCCGTGGCCCGGCGCCGCAGGGGCAGGTCGCGGTGGGCGTGCGCGGCCGCGGCCGCGAGCAGCGCTACGCCAGCTGGATGCCACTGGCGGCGATCCGCCGCCGCGTGACGCCGGAGCAGCTGACCGGCGGCGGGGCAGGGCAGGACGCCTGGCCGGCCCTGCGTGCGCTGGCCTGGCTGGCGCCGCAGCTGGACGCCCTGGATCTTGCTTGGGGCGTCACCGGAGGCGCCGGCTATCAGTTGGCCACCGGAGCGCCGGTGCTGCACGCCAACAGCGACCTCGACCTGCTGCTGCGCGCGCCGCAGCCGCTGGAGCGAACCGCTGCCGCCGAACTGCTGGCCCTGCTCGACCGCGCGCCGTGCCGGGTCGACCTGCAGCTGGAAACCCCGGTGGGCGCCATCGCCCTGCGCGAATGGGCAGGCCCGGCGCCGCAGGTGCTGCTCAAGACTCAGCAAGGCCCGTGTCTGGTGCGCGATCCCTGGCAGGAGGTGGCGGCATGAGCAGTCTGTTCGCCTTCCCCGGCCAGGGCGCCCAGCAGCCGGGCATGCTTCATCAACTGCCGGACTACCCCGAGGTGACCGCCTGTCTGCGCGAGGCCAGTGCGGTGCTGGACGAGGACGTGCTGGCGCTGGATAGTGAGAAAGCCCTGCGTTCCACCCGCGCCGTGCAGCTGTGCCTGCTGCTCGCCGGGGTGTCCTGCGCCCGCCTGCTGATGGCGCGCGGCGCGCGGCCCGACTACGTGGCCGGGCTGTCGATCGGCGCCTGGGCCGCGGCGGTGACCGCCGGGGCGCTGGCGTTCGGCGATGCGGTGCGCCTGGTCGCCCTGCGTGGCGAGCTGATGGAGCGCGCCTGGCCGAGCGGCTACGGAATGACCGCCATCCTCGGCCTGGAACGGGCCGTGGTGGAAGGCCTGCTGGCCGAGGTGAACGGCGCCGACAGCCCGGTGTACCTGGCCAACGTCAACGCCGCCAACCAGCTGGTGATCGCCGGCAGCGAGGCGGCCATGGCGGCGGTCGGCGAGCGGGCCCGGACCCTCGGCGCCGGCGCGGTCAAGCGCCTGGCGGT
This sequence comes from Pseudomonas sp. OF001, assembly GCF_904426495.1. NCBI lineage: Bacteria > Pseudomonadati > Pseudomonadota > Gammaproteobacteria > Pseudomonadales > Pseudomonadaceae > Pseudomonas > Pseudomonas sp. OF001. The sequence goes on from NZ_CAJGBM010000056.1 coordinate 48,909, forward strand.
CAGCGTGCCGTCGCACTGCGCGCTGCTGGAAGCGCCGGCGGCGCAACTGGCCGCCGCCTTCGCTCAGGTGGAGCTGCGCTGCCCGACGCTGCGTTATCTCAGCAGCAGCTCGGCACGCCTGGTCATGGAGCCGAGCGCCCTGCGCGACGACCTGGCGTTCAACATGTGCCGCCTGGTCGACTGGCAGGGCGCCCTGCGCAACGCCTGGGAACGCGGCGTGCGCCTGCACATCGAACTGCCTCCGGGCACGGTCCTCAGCGGACTGGCCCGCCGGGTCATGAGACAGGGAACCGTGGCTGCCTTCCAGGGCGCCCGTCTCGACACCCTGATCGCGCTGCTGCGCGAGGAGGGCTGCGCCGACCGCTGACAGCCCCTTCGCGAAGTACAAGAACAACAACTTCGATCCACTAAAGGACAACAACAATGATCATCTACGGTGTAGCCCTGCTGTCCATCTGCACACTGGCCGGCCTGTTCGTCGGCGACCTGCTCGGCGTGCTCATGGGTGTGCCCTCCAACGTCGGCGGTGTCGGCATCGCCATGATCCTGCTGATCTTCGGCGGCGGCTGGCTCAGCAAGCGCGGCCTGCTCGCCGGCAAGACCGAACAGGGCATCGAGTTCTGGAGCGCCATCTACATTCCCATCGTGGTCGCCATGGCTGCCCAGCAGAACGTGCTCGGCGCGCTGTCCGGCGGTCCGGCGGCGATCCTCGCCGGCCTGGCGGCGGTCTCCATCAGCTTCGCCCTGGTGCCGGTGCTCGACCGCCTCGGCCGCAAGGACGAAGTGACCCCGGAGCCTGACGCCAAGCCCGCCGCCCCTGCCAGCAAACCCGCCACCTCCTGCGCCCAACGGTGATTGCCATGATCCTCGAATCCCTGACCAAGGTACTCAACGGCTACGGCATGATCAGCGGCTTCGCCGTGATCGGCGCGACCATGTGGCTGTCCTACTGGATGTCCGCCAGGCTGACCAAGGGCCGCCTGCACGGCTCGGCCATCGCCATCCTCATCGGCCTGGTGCTGTCCTATGTCGGCGGCCTGTACACCGGCGGGCAGAAAGGCCTGGTGGACATCCCGCTGCTGTCCGGCATCGGCATCCTCGGCGGCGCCATGCTGCGCGACTTCGCCATCATCGCCACCGGCTTCGGCGTCAATCCCGCCGAACTCAAGCGCGCCGGGGCCAGCGGGGTGCTGGCGCTGTTCGTCGGCATCTTCGCCTCCTTCGTCGCCGGCGCCGGCGTGGCCCTGGCCTTCGGCTACACCGACGCGGTCAGCCTCACCACCATCGGCACCGGCGCGGTGACCTACATCGTCGGCCCGGTGACCGGCGCGGCCATCGGCGCCAGCTCCGAGGTGATGGCGCTGTCGATCGCCGCCGGCCTGATCAAGGCCATCGTGGTGATGGTCGCCACCCCCTTCGTGGCGCCCTTCATCGGCCTGAACAACCCGCGCGCCGCGGTGATCTTCGGCGGCCTGATGGGCACCTCCAGCGGCGTGGCCGGCGGCCTGGCGGCCACCGATCCCAAGCTGGTGCCCTACGGCTGCCTGACCGCGGCCTTCTACACCGCCCTCGGCTGCCTGCTCGGTCCGTCGCTGATCTACTTCCTGATGCGTGGCCTGTTCGGCTGATCGGCAATGCCTTCGTCAGCGGCCCGCCTTGTGTGGGCCGTTGGCGTTGGGGCAGAAGGCGCCCCAGCTGTTCGACCGGATCAGAACGAGGCGATGATGCGCCCGAGCACTTCCATGGCGCGCTCGCTCTGCGCGTCCCACGGATGGCCGTAGTTGAGCCGCGCGCAGTTGCCGAAGCGCCGGGTGGCTGAGAAGATCGGTCCCGGCGCCAGGCTGATGCCCTGGGCCAGGGCCAGCTGGAACAGCTTGAGCGAGTCGACCTGCTCGGGGAATTCGAACCACAGGAAATAGCCGCCGCTCGGCCGGGTCACCCGCGTGCTGGCCGGGAAGTGCCGCGCCGCCGAGGCCAGCATCGACGCCTGCTGGCTCTCCAGCGCATGGCGCAGGCGGCGCAGGTGGCGGTCGTAGCCGCCGTGCTGCAGGTAGTCGGCGATGGCCGCCTGCGCCGGCACCGACGGCGAAATGGTGGTCATCAGCTTGAGCCTGCGGATCTGCTCGGCCCAGCGCCCGCCTGCCACCCAGCCGACCCGGTAGCCCGGCGCCAGGCACTTGGAGAACGAGCCGCAGTGCATCACCAGGCCCTCGCGGTCGAAGCTCTTCACCGGCTTGGGCGGCTGGCTGCCGAAGTACAGCTCGGCGTAGACGTCGTCCTCGATCAGCGGCACCTGATGGCGCTGCAGCAGCTCGTACAGCGCACGCTTGCGGTCCTCGGCCATGCTCGCGCCGAGCGGGTTCTGCAGGCTGCTCATGAACCAGCAGGCCTTGATCGGCAACTGCCGGAGGCTGTCCTCCAGGCTGGCCAGGTCGATGCCCTCGCGCGGGTGCACGGGGATCTCCACCGCCTTGAGTTCCAGGCGCTCGAGTACCTGCAGGGTGGCGTAGAACGCCGGCGCCTCGATGGCCACCAGGTCGCCGGGGCGGGTCACGCACTGCAGGCACAGGTTGAGCGCCTCCATGGCGCCGGTGCTGATCACCAGCTCCTCCAGTGGCAGCATCACCCCGCTGACCATGTAGCGCAGGGCGATCTGCCGGCGCAGGTCGGCGTTGCCCTCGGTCATGTCGGCGATCACCCCGCGCGGCGACAGCTCGCGCACCGCGTGGCTCATTGAGCGTGCCAGGCGGGCGAGGGGGAACAGGTCGGGGCTGGGGAAGGCCGAGCCGAACGGCACGGTGTTCGGGTCCTTCAGTGAGCCGAGCACCGAGAACACCAGTTCGCTGACGTCGACCACGCTGGTCTGCGCCTCGCGGGCGCTGATGCCGGGCTCCGGCAGCGGGCGCTGGGCCAGCTCGCGGACGAAGTAGCCCGAGCGTGCCCGGGCCACGATCAGCCCGCGACTCTCCAGCAGGTAGTAGGCCTGGAACACCGTCGACGGGCTGACCCCGTAGGTGCTGCTGGCATGCCGCACCGAGGGCACCCGTTGCCCGGGAGCGAGGATGCCGGAGCGGATCAGCTCGGCGATCTCGTCGGCAAACTTCTCGTAGCGTTTCATCTTGTCCGGGCTCAGCGGCCTGCGGATGGGCGTGAGGTAGTCTAACTGCTTGCCGCTGCTCATGGCTTGGCTCCCAAGGCCATCGCACCAATCTTGTAGGGTGCGCTGCGCGCACCGCTCTCATCTGCACACCTGAGGGACCCGGCAGCGTGCCGTGCCTGGTGCGCGCGGCGCACCCTACCTGCCCGGGCCCCTGCAGGCATGCTTGGCAATCAGCGATGGCGCGGCGACACGAAGGTGCTGTTGGCGACGACGCGTACCGCGGGATCGTCCAGATCCGCCACCGCGAAGCGCAGTGGCGTGGTGCTCGCCTCGGCGCGCCCTTCGGTCAGCGCCACGCTCAGCGCGACGTCGACTATCTCCCCGGGCGCCAGCTGCAGCTCCTCGGCGCCCTGCAGCACGAAGGCCCCGGGCTCGACCAGCGAGATCGCATAGCGGTGCGCCTGCTGGGTCTTGTTGATCACCTTGAGGCGGTAGATGTTCTCGATCTGCCCGGCGCTGTTCTCGCGGTACAGGCCGCGGTCCTTGGTCACGTCCAGAGACACCAGCGGCCGTGCGTCGAGGGCCCAGCCGAAGGCGCCGAACATCAGCAGCAGCGCGGCGGCGTAGCCGACCAGGCGCGGGCGCAGCCAGCGGGTCTTGCCGCCGGCCAGCTCGCGCTCGGAGCCGTAGCGCACCAGGCCGCGCGCGTAGCCCATCTTGTCCATGATGCTGTCGCAGGCGTCGACGCAGGCGCCGCAGCCGATGCATTCCAGCTGCAGGCCATCGCGGATGTCGATGCCGGTCGGGCAGACCTGCACGCACAGGGTGCAGTCGATGCAGTCGCCGAGGCCGAGGGCCCTGGGATCGGCTTCCTTCTTGCGCGCGCCACGGCTTTCGCCGCGCGCGGCATCGTAGGAGACCACCAGGGTGTCGGCGTCGAACATCACGCTCTGGAAGCGCGAGTAGGGGCACATGTCGCGGCACACCTTCTCGCGCAGCCAGCCGGCGTTGAGGTAGGTGGCGGCGGCGAAGCAGAACACCCAGAAGGCGGCGGTGGCATCGAGCTGCAGGGTGAACAGGTCGTGCACCAGCGCGCGGATCGGCGTGAAGTAGCCGACGAAGGCCAGCGCGGTGACCAGGCTGACCGCCAGCCACAGGCCGTGCTTGGCGCCGCGGCGCGCGAGCTTGCCGACCGACCAGGGCGCTGCGTCGAGCTTGACGCGCTGCTGGCGGTCGCCTTCGGTGACCTTCTCCGCCCACATGAAGATCCAGGTCCACACGCTCTGCGGGCAGGCGTAGCCGCACCACACCCGCCCGGCGGCCACGGTGATGGCGAACAAGCCGAAGGCGCAGATGATCAGCAGCGCCGAGAGCAGGATGAAATCCTGCGGCCAGAAGGTGGCGCCGAAGATGTAGAACTTGCGCCCGGCCAGATCCCAGAGCACCGCCTGGCGCCCGTTCCAGTTCAGCCAGGCGGTGCCGAAGAACAGCAGGAACAGCGCGCCAGCGCCGGCCAGGCGCAGGTTGCGGTACAGGCCGGTGAAGCTGCGGGTGTGGATCGGACCGCCGGCCTGGGCGGGTGTCAGGCGCGTGGCGCGCGGCTCGACCGTCTCGACGATCCGGGCGGGAATGCGTTCGCTCATGGGATGGCTCCAAAGGGCCTGCAAAAGATGGGGCCATGATCGGAGATCGACTGCCGGGGAAACAGGCTCAGATCCATCGATAAAAAGCGGATCAGATGAGCAAGTGCGACCGGCAACAGCTGCCGCGTAGGTGGACTGATACGGTTTTTTCAGCGGGATCTGACGCTGTTTTTGCGCGCTCCCGCTGGGCATAGTCGCCGCCCTGAGTGCCCGTTGCCGCGACGGCGCGGGCCGGCCGGACGAGGTAGCCCATGTACCAATACGACGAATATGACCGCGCCCTGGTGCTCGAGCGCGTCGCGCAGTTCCGCGACCAGATCGCCCGGCGCCTGAGCGGCGAGCTGAGCGAGGAGGAGTTCCTGCCGCTGCGCCTGCAGAACGGCCTGTATCTGCAGAAGCACGCCTACATGCTGCGCGTGGCCATCCCCTACGGCACGCTGTCGGCGGATCAGCTGCGCACCCTGGCGCACATCGCCCGTCACTTTGATCGCGGCTACGGCCACTTCACCACCCGGCAGAACATCCAGTTCAACTGGATCGAGCTGGAGCAGGTCGGCGACATCCTCGAGCGCCTGGCCGAGGTGGAGATGCACGCCATCCAGACCTCCGGCAACTGCGTGCGCAACATCACCACCGAGGCCTTCGCCGGGGTCGCCGCCGACGAGCTGCTCGACCCGCGGCCGCTGGCCGAGATCCTCCGCCAGTGGTCGACGGTCAACCCGGAATTCCTCTACCTGCCGCGCAAGTTCAAGATCGCCATCTGCTCGGCCGAGCAGGACCGCGCGGCGATCATGATGCACGACATCGGCCTATACCTTTACCGCGACCAGGCCGGCGAGCTGCTGCTGCGGGTGATGGTCGGTGGCGGCCTCGGGCGCACGCCGATCCTCGCCCAGCAGGTGCGCGAGGCGCTGCCCTGGCGCCACCTGCTGTCCTACGTCGAGGCCATCCTGCGGGTGTTCAACCGCCATGGCCGGCGCGACAACAAGTACAAGGCGCGCATCAAGATCCTGGTCAAGGCGCTCGGCGTCGAGGCCTTCGCCCGCGAGGTGGAGGAGGAGTGGCAGCACATCAAGGACGGCCCGGCCGAGCTGACCGCGGCCGAGTACCGCCGCGTCGCCGCCCATTTCGCGCCGCCGGCCTATGCCGTATTGGACGATGCCGACCTCGGCTACGGCAGCGCGCTGGCCAGCGATGCCGCGTTCGCCCGCTGGGCCGAACACAACCTGCAGCCGCACAAGGTGGCGGGCTACGCCGCGGTGGTGCTGTCCACCAAGCCCGGGCCGGCCATGCCGCCGGGCGACGTCACTGCCGAGCAGATGGAGGGTGTCGCCGAGCTGGCCGAGCATTACGGCTTCGGCGAGATCCGCATCGCCCACGAGCAGAACCTGGTGCTGCCCGACGTGCGCAAGGCCGACCTGTATGCCGTCTGGCAGCGCGCCAGCGAGCTGGGCCTGGCCACGCCCAACATCGGCCTGCTCACCGACATCATTGCCTGCCCGGGCGGCGACTACTGCTCGCTGGCCAACGCCAAGTCGATCCCCATCGCCCAGGCCATCCAGGAGCGTTTCGCCGACCTCGACCATCTGCACGATCTGGGCGAGCTGAGCCTGAACATCTCCGGCTGCATGAACGCCTGCGCCCACCACCACATCGGCAACATCGGCATCCTCGGCGTCGACAAGAACGGCAGCGAGTGGTACCAGGTCACCATCGGTGGCGCCCAGGGCAAGGCCAGCGCACTGGGCAAGGTGATCGGCCCGGCGTTCGGCGCCGAGCAGATTCCCGAGGTCATCGAGCGGCTGGTCGACACCTTCGTTGCCTACCGCGAGGGCGACGAGCCCTTCGTCGACACCGTGCAGCGCATCGGCCTGGAGCCGTTCAAGGAGCGGGTCTACCGCCAGCAGGAGGCTTCGGCATGAACAACCTGATCAAGCTGGGCGCAGAGGGCGCGCGCCTGGTCGCCGACGATCCGTGGAGCTGGGTGCGCGAGCCGCTCGAACCGCTGCCGGACGGCCCGCTGCTGCTGCCGCTGGCGCTGTGGAGGGAGCGGCAGAGCGCGGACGTGCTGGCCGGGCGCGCCGATACCCACGACGGTATCTGGCTGGCACCCGACGACGAGCCGGAGGAGCTGGCGCCCTGGCTGGCCGGTCTGCCGCTGATCGCCCTGGAATTCCCCAGCTTCCGCGACGGCCGCGCCTACAGCCAGGCCTACCTGCTGCGTACCCGCCTTGGCTGGCAGGGCGAGCTGCGCGCGGTGGGCGACGTGCTGCGCGACCAGCTCAGCCACATGCGCCAGTGCGGCTTCGACGCCTTCGCGGTGCGTGAGGACAAGTCGGCCGCCGACGCGCTCAAGGGCCTGAGCGGCATCAGCGTGCTGTACGGCCGCTCGGTGCTCGAACCGCGCCCGCTGTTCCGCCGGCGCAGTGGCGCAGACGCGGAGGAGTAGGGCATGAGCGTGCATGGCCTGCTGCTGCGCTGGGGGCGGGGCGGCGAGCAGGGGCTGGATTTCTCCGGGATGGCCGCCAACATCCGGGACAACCCGCTCAGCTACGGGTTGGCCTTTGCCGGTGCCATCTCTGGGCGGCCTATTGCACGGTGACCGCGCGGATTGCCGGCGGCAAGAATGGCATCACCCTGTTCTTCATGCTGACGGCGCTGGTGCTGTGGGGCAAATACCTGCTCACCGGCGGGGTGCCATGGACTTCAGCTCCCAGTCGACGATCTACCTGGCGCCCGCCGCGACAGGACCGGGTTCAGATGCCGAACCTGAGGGTGGTGATGGCGAGGGCTCCGACCAGCAGCCAGCCGAGTCCGGAGGTGACGGCGAGGGCCATGCCGCCCAGCCAGATGCCCAGGGCGATCTCCCAGGCCAGGCGCCGCTCGCGGCGCGGCGCCGGGGCACGGCGTGGATAGTCGTCGTAGTCGTCTTCGTCTCGGAGTGCGCGCATGCTTGCTTCACCGCAGGGTGGTTCGATTTCGGGCGCGGACGGTAGTCAATTTCCGCTTCGCCTGCAATCGGTGCCTGGCGTATTCAGCCCGCGTGCCGCTTGGCATACATCCGGCACTCGGCCAGCAGCGCCAGCAGGTTGGGGTCGCGCTCGCGGCTCTTGAGGAACACCACGCCGATCTGCTGCTGCAGGCGGTAGCGCGCCTGCAGGGGAATCAGCCGCACGCGGTTCTCGTACACCGCAGCGATGCGCCCGGGCAGCAGGGCGTAGCCGACCCCGGAGCTGACCATGCTGAGCAGGGTGAAGATGTCGTTGACCTGCATCGCCACCCTGGGCGCGAAACCGGCCTGCTGGAACACCCGCTGGGCGTCCTGGTGGGTGGCGAAGCCCTGGGTCAGGGTGATGAAGGTGGCCTCGCTGAGGTCGGCCAGGTCCACCTCGGCCTGGTGGGCGAACGGCGAGTCGGTGGGCACGGCGAGGAAGATATCGTCGCGAAACAGCGGCAGCGACTCGCAGTCCGGGTCGGCCACGCTGTCGTTGAGCGACACCAGGATGGCGTCCAGTTCGAGGTTCTTCAGCCTGTACAGCAGGTCGACGTTGGAGCCGAGGATCAGGTCGATGTTCAGCTCGCTGCGCCGCAGCTTGAGGCCCATGATCAGCTGCGGCACCGTCTTCACCGTCAGCGAGTAGAGCGCACCGAGCTTGAAGCGCTCGGCGGAGAAGCCGGCCGCCTCGCGGGTCAGGCGCACGGTGTCGAGCATGTCGGCGACCAGCTTCTGCGCGCGGTCCTCCAGCACGTGGGCGCTCTCCAGCGGGGTGAGCTTGCGTCCCTCGCGCTTGAACAGCGGGCAGCGCAGGGCGCTCTCCAGCGAATGGATGGCGCGGTGCACGCTGACCGTGCTGGTGTCCAGCTCGGCGGCAGCGCGCGACAGGTTGCCGCTGCGCATGAAGGCCAGGAAGATTTCCAGCTTCTTGAAGGTCAGTTCTTCGTCGATCTGCATGGTCGATTCCGGCGGCGGCGGTGCCCTCGATTGTGCCGCAATCCGGGCGAGCCTGCCCGCCCATCGCCTTTCCTGCAATTTCTTCTCAACAGTGCGGTCCAACTGCCTGACTTTGCTGGAAAAAACCTTTACCTGCACGGCAGCCGCGGATACTGTTCGCCCGTACAGGTGCCTGGCGCCTTTCCCCCATGAACACTGCTGCCGGCGCCGTTGCGCCGGCACCGGGCCGTCGTAGCGCGGCCCGCCGCTGGAGACCCCGGATGTCCGAACACGCCCTTGCCCCGGAGCAGAGCCGCAGCGCGGAGAACGAGCCGTCCGGGGCGACGGACATCGCCGGCTCCGAACGTCACCCGTGGCCCGGCTATCGCGAAGCCCCCGAGCGCCTGGCGGCCTTCTGCCTGCCCGGCCAGGGCGTGTTGGACAAGCTGCTGGCGCTGGCCGGCGAACTGCTCAGGCGCAACGGCCACGACGCCAGCCTGCACGGCTACGCGGCCGCCGATGCCGCGCGCCTCGGCCTGCAGACGGCGGCGCTGTGGAACGTGCTGCTCAGCCTGCGCCTCGACGGCCTGGCGCTGCCCGCGCCGCTCGGCGAGGCGCAGCGCCTGCGCAGCCCGGCGCAGATCGTCCAGGGCCGCAGCGCCAGCGTCCTCGACACGGCATTGCTGTGCGCCGCGCTGCTCGAACGCCTCGGCCTGCATCCGCTGATCGTGCTGGAGGACCAGCATGCCTACGCCGGCCTGTGGCTGAACGGCGAGGGCGGCTTCCCGCGCATCTGCACCAGCGACGTGCTGGCCCTGCGCAAGCGCGTGCAACTGAAGGAAGTGCTGCTGTTCGACACGGGCCTGCTCGGCCAGGGCGTGCCGTTCAAGGAGGCGATCCGCGCCGCCCAGCAGCGCCTGAATGACGACGAGCGCTTCGTGCTGGTGCTCGATCTCGTCCAGGCGCGCACCGCGCAGATCCGCCCGCTGGATGCGCCCGCCATGCCGGCCGCCGACCCGCGCGTGCTGGAAGCGCCGGAGCTGGCCGTGCCGGCTGCGGCGGACGACGAGCTGCCCGCCGGTCCGGGCGGGCGCCTGGCGCAGTGGCAGCGCCGCCTGCTCGACCTGTCCCTGCGCAATCCGCTGCTCAACCTGCGCGACAGCAAGGTCGCCATCCCGCTGCTGTCGCCCGATCCGGCGGCGCTGGAGGACCTGCTGGCCGACGGCAGGAGCTTCGCCGTCGATCCGCTGCCCAGGCGTCCCGCCAGCGCTGAAGGCCCCGCGACGCCCGAGGAGGCCGCCGGCCAGGCGCAGGCGGCGCTCGCCGCGCTGGCCAAGGGCCGCCTGTTCGCACCGCTGGAGGCCGACAAGCTCGATGCCACCCTGGTCGAGCTGTACCGCAAGGCGCGCACCGACCTGGAGGAGGGCGGCGCCAACACCCTGTTCCTCGCCATCGGCATGCTGCGCTGGCGGCGTCCCGGCGAGCCGGAGCGCAGCTACCGCGCGCCGCTGATCCTGGTGCCGGTGAGCCTGACCCGCAAGTCGATCAACGCCGGCATCCGCCTGAGCCTCGGCGACGACGAGCCGCGCTTCAACACCACCCTCCTGGAGATGCTGCGCCAGGACTTCGCTCTCGACATCCAGGGCTTCGACGCCCTGCTGCCCACCGACGAGCGCGGCCTGGACATCGCCGGCATCCTCACCCGCCTGCGCCGCGAGGTGCTCGAGCTGGACGGCTTCGAGGTGGTCGACGAGGTGCTGCTGAGCACCTTCTCCTTCGCCAAGTACCTGATGTGGAAGGATCTGGTCGACCGCGTCGAGCAGCTCAAGGACAACCCGGTGGTGCGCCATCTGCTCGACACCCCGCGCGAGCCGTTCGCGCAGAGCGGCGAGTTCGTCGAGCCGCGCGAGCTGGACCGCCGGCTGAGCCCCGAGCAGCTGTTCACTCCGCTGTCCGCCGATTCCTCGCAGCTCGCCGCGGTGGTGGCCGCCGCCGAGGGGCGCAACTTCGTGATGATCGGCCCGCCGGGCACCGGCAAGTCGCAGACCATCGCCAACATGATCGCCCACAACCTGGCGCTCGGCCGCAGCGTGCTGTTCGTCGCCGAGAAGGCCGCGGCGCTGGAAGTGGTCTACCGCCGCCTGCGCGAGCACGGCCTCGGCGAGTTCTGCCTGGAGCTGCACTCCAACAAGGCGCGCAAGCAGGACGTGATCCGCCAGCTCGGCGCGGCCTGGCAGGCCGGGGCCGAGCTGGGGCCGGGCGAGTGGGAGCGCGAGACCCAGCGCCTGCGCCTGCTGCGCGACGAGCTCAACCAACTGGTCAAGGCCCTGCACGAGCCCCGCCGCAACGGCCTGAGCGTCCGCCAGGCGCTGGCCACCGTGGTGGCCGGCGCGCAGGTTCCGGAGGTGCGCCTGCGCTGGGCCAGCGCCGACCAGCACGACGCCGCTGCGCGCGAGCAGCTGCTGGCGGTGGCCGAGCGCATCGATCTCAACGCTGCCGAACTGGGCGACCTCGCCGGCCATCCGCTGGCCTTCGTGCAGATGGAGGAGTGGAGCCTGGCCTGGCAGCAAGCGCTGCTGCAGCAGGCCGAGACCCTGGCGGCGCGCGCGCGCACCCTGCAGGGTGCGCTCATCGAGCTGAGTCAGCGCCTCGGCCTGATCCGCCCGCTCAATGGCCGCGGCCAGCTCGCCGCCCTGGAGCAGCTGCTCGACCTGCTGCCGCAGACCATCGGCAAGGAGCTGGGCTTCGCCTTCCAGGCCGACGTGCTGGAGCGCCTCGATGCGCTCAACCGGGCGGTCGGCCTGCTCGAGCGCTTCGCCAGGGCCGAGGACGAGCTGTCGGTGCCCTGGCCGCGCGAGCGCCTGCTGGCCCTCGATCTCGCTGCCATGGAGCGGCGCTGGCGCGAGGCCAGCGAGTGCTGGTGGCCGCTGAAGATCCTCAAGCTGCGCCAGTTCCACGCCTGGCTGCACGAACAGGCCGGCGTCGGCGAGGCCGCGCGGATCGACGCCGATCTGCCGGCGCTGTGCGAGTTGCAGGTGGTCAATGGCGAGCTGCAGCCGCTGCTCGCCCGCCTCGACGGCCTGCCCGGCTGGCGCGGCCTGGACTCCGATGCGCAGCAGCTGCGTGCGCTGGCCGACACCGCCTGGCGCCTGCGCCAGCTGCTCGCCGCGCTGGCCACCGATCCCGAGCAGCTCGCCGCGCTGCGCAGCGGCCTGCGTCTGCTGGTGGTCGACGCCAACGAACTGCTCGCCGCCGATGCCCCGGTCGGCCGCCTGTGCGGCCGCTACCTGCAGCTGCAGGGCGACTTCGCCGAGGCGCTGGAGGAGTTCGCCGGCCTGGCCGGGCGCAGCGTCGACGAGCTGTACAGTCCCGGCCTCGCCGGCCTGGAAAGCCTGCTGGAACTGACCGCCCGCCTGCAGGCCGGCCACGGCCGCCTGCACGCCTGGTGCGCCTGGCTGCGCGTGCGCGGCGAGGCGCTGGCGCTCGGCCTGCTGCCGCTGGTCGAGGCCCTCGAGCAGGGCCGCGTGCCGGCCGGCCAGGCGCAGCGCGCTCTGGAGGTCAACTACGCGCGCTGGTGGCTGGTGCAGAAGATCGATGCCACCCCGGCGCTGCGCAACTTCGTATCAGTCGAGCACGAGCGCAAGATCGCCAGCTTCCGCGCCCTCGACGACCGCGTGCGGGAGATCACCGCGCAGTGCATCCGCATGCGCATCCGCCAGGGCCTGGTCGACCGCGAGGACGCGCAGAAGTCCAGCGAGTTCGGCATCGTCCGCCGCGAGCTGGAGAAAAAGACCCGCCACAAGCCGCTGCGCCAGCTGCTCGCCGAGGCGCCCAGTGCCATCGGCGCGCTGACCCCGTGCCTGCTGATGTCGCCGCAGTCCATCGCCCAGTACCTGCCGGCCGGCCAGGCCTTCGACCTGGTGATCTTCGACGAGGCCTCGCAGATCACCGTGTGGGACGCCATCGGCGCCATCGCCCGCGGCCGCCAGACCGTGGTGGTCGGCGATCCCAAGCAGCTGCCGCCGACCAGCTTCTTCGCCGCGGCGCAGGCCGGCGAGGAGGAGGGCAGCGACGACGAGGATCTGGAGAGCATCCTCGACGAACTGCTCGGCGCCAACCTGCCGACCGTGGGCCTGTCCTGGCACTACCGCTCGCGGCACGAGAGCCTGATCGCCTTCTCCAACCACCGCTACTACAAGGGCGGGCTGATCACCTTCCCGTCGCCGGCCACCGAGGACCGCGCGGTCAACCTGCAGTACGTCGCCGGCAGCTACGACCGCGGCGGCAGCCAGACCAACCGCGCCGAGGCCGACGCCGTGGTCGCCGAGATCGAGCAACGGCTGGAGAACGTCGAGCCGGGCAAGCTGACCCTCGGCGTGGTCACCTTCAACCAGAAGCAGCAGACCCTGATCCTCGACCTGCTGGACGCCGCGCGGCGGCGCAACCCGGCGCTGGATCGCCACTTCGACGAGGCGCTGATCGAGCCGGTGTTCGTCAAGAACCTCGAATCGGTGCAGGGCGACGAGCGCGACCTGATCCTGTTCAGCACCACCTTCGGCCCGGACAGCCTCGGCCTGGTCAGCATGAACTTCGGCCCGCTGAACAAGAGCGGCGGCGAGCGCCGCCTCAACGTGGCGATCACCCGTGCGCGCAGCGAACTCAAGGTGTTCACCAGTCTGCGCCCGGAGCAGATCGACCTGTCGCGCAGCGCCGCCGAGGGAGTGAAGGATCTGCGGCACTTCCTCGAATTCGCCGAGCGCGGCGCGCGCGCGCTGGACGAGGCGGTGCACGGCTCGGTGGGCGGCTTCGACTCGCCGTTCGAGGAAGCGGTGGCGCGCGCCCTGGCCGAGAAGGGCTGGGTGCTGCACCCGCAGGTCGGCGTGTCACGTTTTCGCATCGATCTGGGCGTGGTCGACCCCGACGTGCCGGGGCGCTATCTGGCCGGCATCGAGTGCGACGGCGCCACCTACCACCGCTCGGCCACCGCCCGCGACCGCGACAAGATCCGCGAGAGCGTGCTGCGCGGCCTCGGCTGGGAGATCCTGCGGCTGTGGTCCACCGACTACTGGCTCGACCCCGCCGGCAGCCTCGACAAGCTCGACCAGCAGCTGCGCAGGCTGCTGGAGCGGCAGCGGGCGAGCGTCAAGGCGTCGGTGTAACGGCGTAGGGTGGGCAACTCGCGCAGCGATTGCCCACCGTTGGCCACGCTGGTGGACAAGGCTGCTCCGTTGTCCACCCTACGCTGCTCGACACCTGCGTAGGGTGGAAAACTCGCGTAGCGATTTTCCACCTTGAGCGGCTCCGCCGGTAGGAAATGCCGGTGGCTGTTTCCCACCCTGCCTTCTGGTGCGCACGGCGCACCCTACCCGGCACACGCCGTAGGGTGCGCCGTGCGCACCGTTTTCAGCCGACCACGCGCAACGCGCTCGCCCCGTTGCCCTGGCGCTGCACGCGGATCTGCACCGGGATGCGCTCGTGCATCTCCTGCACGTGGGAGATCACCGCCACCTTGCGGCCTTGGGCCTGCAGGTTGTCCAGCGCGTCCATGGCCAGTTGCAGCGACTCGGGGTCGAGGCTGCCGAAGCCCTCGTCGATGAACAGCGACTCGATGCGCAGCTTGCTCGACGCCATCGACGCCAGGCCCAGCGCCAGGGCCAGCGAGACCAGGAAGGTCTCGCCGCCGGACAGCGAATGCACCGAGCGCAGCTCGTCGCCCATCTCGGTATCCAGCACCAGCAGGCCCAGCGCGCTGCCGCCGCGCTGCAGGCGGTAGCGCCGGGCCAGCTGGCGCAGCTGCAGGTTGGCGTGCTGCACCAGCAGGTCGAGGTTGTAGCCCTGGGCGATCTTGCGGAAGGTGGCGCCGTCGGCCGAGCCGATCAGCGCGCTGATCCGCCCCCAGCGCAGGTGTTCGGCCTGTGCGGCGGCGATGCGTTCGAGCAGCTCGCGGCTCTGCTGGCGGCGGCGGTCGTCCTCGACCAGCGAGGCGCGCAGGTCGGTGGCCTGCTGTTCGGCCTGCTCGCAGCGCAGGTGCTGCTCGTCCAGCGCCAGCTCCAGGGCGGCCGGCTCGGGGGCTGCGTCGACCCTGGCCAGATGCGCGGTCAGTTGCTGGCTGCGCTCGTCCAGGCGCACCCGGCCCTGGGTCACGGCATCCTCGGCGGCCTTCAGCTGCTCGCGCAGCAAGGCGAGATCGCCGGCCGGGCGGGCCAGCAGGGCGGCGAGGGTGGCGTCGTCCAGCTGCGGGTGGCCGGCGCGCCAGGCGCTCAGTTCACGCTGCAGGTCGGCCTGCTCGGTGTGCAGCGCCTGTTGGCGCTGGCGCAGGTTGTGTCCCTCGCCGGCGAGTTTGATCTGCTGCTGGCGGGCCTGCTGCAGCGCCTCGCCGGCGGCGTTGGCGGCAGCGTGGGCCTGGCTTTCCGCCTGCTCCAGCTGGCGTTGCCAGGCGGCCGCGCTGTGCTGTTCGCCCAGGCACTGGCGCAGGCTGGATTCGGCCGTTTGGCGCAGTTGCTCCAGTTCGCCCAGGCGGGCGCTGCAGGCCTGCAGCGCCCGTTGGCGATGGGACTGGTCGTTGCGTTCCTTGTCCAGAACGGTCTGCCGCTCGCGGTATTCCGCGTCCAGCTCGCGCTGCTCGTCCAGCTGCTGCAGGCGTTCCGCCACCTGGCGGTCCAGTTCCATGAAGCTGCGCGCCGGCTCGGCCTGCCAGCGTTGCAGCCAGTCGCCGGGCAGCAGGTCGGCGAAGGTCTGCAGCTCGGCGGTCAGGCGCTGCTGGTCGGCGGTAAGCCGCTGGCGCTGGTGCTCCAGCTGCTGGCGGGCGGTCTCGCTGGCCTTGTCGGCCGCCCGCAGCTGGTCCTGCAGCTGTTCGCTGCGCCGCTGCTGGGCCAGCAGCTCGCCCTGGCGCTGCTCGGCCTGCTGGATGGACTGGCGCAGTTCGGCCAGTTGTCCGGCCAGCCAGGCGCTGCGCTGCGCGGCCGGCTGGGCGAGCAGTGCGTCGTGACTGGCGAGCGTGGCGTCCAGCGCCGCGAGTTCGCTGCCGATGCGTTGCTGTTCCTGAGCGGCGTCGGCCAGTTGGCGCTCCAGTCCCTTGTATTCGGCGGCCAGCCCGGCGCGCTGTTCGCGGAGCCGGTCGACCTGCTGCCGGGCGCGGCTGGCTTCGGCCTCGTCCTGGCTGGCGAGGGCGGCGAGCAGCGCATCGCCGTGGTGATACGGGTGCTCGGCGCTGCCGCATACCGGGCAGGGCTCGCCGTCCTGCAATTGCGCGCGCAGCGCCTCGACGCTGGCGCTGCGCGCCAGGCGCTGGCGTTCCAGCAGCTCGAGGGTGACCTTGAGCGCCTGCTCCGCGTTCTGCAGCTCGGCGCCGACCGCCTTGCCGCTGGCCACGCACTGCTCGCGCTCGGCCTGGAGTTCGGCGCTGCGCGTCTGCACGGTGGCCAGGCTGACGGCCAGCTCCTCGCGGCGCAGCCAGTGGCGTTGCGTCTGGTCGAGGCTGTGCAGTCGCGGGCGCCAGCCGTCGAGCTGTTGCTGCAGGCGGTCGAGCTGCTCGGCGGGGCTGTCGCCGCCCAGTTGCTGTTGCAGGGCGTCGAGCTGCTGGCGGGCGTGGCGCAGCTGCTGCTCTGCCGCCGTGGCGGCAGACTCCAGCGCCGGCAGTTCCTCGCGGCCCTTGCTCAGCTGGTTGGCCAGTTGCACGGCCTGTTGCAGGCGCGGACGGTGGCCGTCCCAGGCGGCGCCCAGCGCGTGCAGGGCGCTGCTGCGCTGCAGGCCCTCGGCCAGTGCGGCCTGCTGGCCGCTCAGGCGGGTCTGCCGTTCCTGCAGTTGCGCCAGCGCGGTTTCCCCGGCGCTCCAGGCGTCGCGCGCCTGCTGCTCGGTCTGCTGCGCCCGGGTCAGCTCCTGCTGCAGTTCGGTCAGGCGCTGCTCCTCGCCGTAGGCCTGGCGCAGCGGCGCCTCGGCCTGCTGGCGGGCCTGCTCGGCGGTTTCCTGTGCGGCTGCAGTCTGTCGGGCAGCCGCTTCCCGCTCGCCCAGGCGCTGCTGCAGCGCCTGCTGCTGCTCGCCATGGCGCTGCAGGTCGGATTCCAGTCCGGCCAGCAGCGGCCCCAGCTCGCCCTGGCGGGCAAAGCGGTGGCGCTCGGGGGCGAGCTGTTCGAGCAGCGCGAGGGTCTGGCGTTCGCCGGCCAGGCTCGCCTGATGGGCGAGGGCGGCGTCCAGCTGGCCCTGCGCCGCCTGCTGCTCGGCCTGCAGGCGATCACGCTCGGCCAGCCACTGGCGCTGCTGCTGCAGATTCTGCAGGGCGGCCTGCTCGGCCTTGAGCCGGGCGGCGGCATCGGCGTGCTGCTGCTCCAGTGCCTGGCGCTCCTCGTCGGCCAGCGGGCGGATGCCGCCGGCCTGGCGCTCCAGCTCCTCCAGCGCTTCGCGGGCGCGCTTGGCGGCGGCGTAGGCGGCCTTGCCGATGCGGCTGTACACGCCGGTGTCGGTGAGCTTCTCCAGCAGTTCGCCGCGCTGGTTGTCGTCGGCCTTGAGGAAGGCGCTGAACTCGCTCTGCGCCAGCAGCACGGCGCGGGTGAACTGCTGCAGGTTGAGGCCCAGGCGCTGCTCCATCTGCTCGGCGAACTCGCGCTTGGCGGTGGCCAGCAGCTGGTCGCCGTCCAGGTCGCGCAGGCTCTGCTGGCTGTTCTGCAGCTTGCCGCTGGCCTTGTCGCGGGCGCGGCGCACTTCCCAGCGGGCCCGGTAACGCTTGCCGTCGACGCCGACGAAGTCCACCTCGGCAAAGCCGCCGCTGGCGCCGCGGCGCAGCAGGTTGCGGCCGTCGTCGCTGCCGAGGGCCTCGTTGTCGCTGCCGTCCGGCACCTTGAGGGCAGCCCTGGCGTGCTGCAGGCGCGGCGTCTCGCCGAACAGCGCCAGGCACAGGGCGTCGAGCAGGGTGCTCTTGCCGGCGCCGGTCGGCCCGGTGATGGCGAACAGCCCGGCGCTGGCCAGCGGCTCGGCGGTGAAGTCGACTTCCTGCTCGCCGGCCAGCGAGGCGAGGTTCTTCAGGCGGATGGCGAGGATCTTCATGCCGGCTCTCCTTCGAGTTCCACGGTCTGCAGCAGGGTCAGGAAGTCCTCCAGCACCTGGGCGTCGGCCTCGCTGCCGTATTCGGCCTGCCAGCTGCGGCGGAACAGCTCCTGCGGGTCGAGCTGGTCGAGGCCGACCAGCGGGGCGGCTTCCTCGCCGCGTCCGCGGTATTCGCTGGCGATGCGCACCAGGCGGCAGCCCTTGCCGTCCAGCGCCGCCTCGATCTGCTGGCGCAGGTCGGGCTGCGGCTGCTCCAGCTGCACGCGCACCTCCAGCCAGGGCTGGCGTTCGCGCTCAAGCGCGCTGGCGGGCAGGGCGGCGAGCTGTTCCAGCACCTCGGCAAGGGGCGCTGGGCCGATGCGCAGCATGTCCACCGCGCGCGGCACGCGGATCGCCTCGACGCCGTGCAGCGCGGCGCCGTCCAGCTCGACCAGCAGCACCTGATGCGGATAGTTGACCTCGGCGAACGACAGCGGCAGCGGCGCGCCGCTGTAGCGGATGCGTGGTTGACCTGAGACCTGCTGCGGCTTGTGCAGGTGGCCGAGGGCGACGTAGGCGATGGCTTCGGGGAACAGGCTGGCCGGCAGCGCCTCGGCGTTGCCGATCACGATGTTGCGCTCGGAGTCCTCGGACACCGCCGCCCCGGCCATGTGCGCGTGGCTGACCGCCACCAGTGCCTGCTGCGACGTGCGGCGCGCCTCGGCGGCGGCGATCAGCTCGCGGTGCACCCGCTCGATGCCGGCCAGGTAGTCGTCGCCCACCGCGCCGCCGGTGACCTCGGCCGGGCGCAGGAACGGCAGCGCCAGGCACCAGGCACCGATCTCGCCGTCCTCGCGGTGCAGCGGCAGCAGCAGGCGGTCGCTGTCCAGCGCGTCCTCGTCCAGCCACTCGACGCGGCCGAGGGCGTGGGCGTTGAGGCGGCGCATCAGCGGCGCCGGCAGCTCGATGCGCCCGCCCGAGTCGTGGTTGCCGGCGATCATCACGATGTCCAGGCGCGGCAGGCGGCGGTGCGCCTCGACCACGAAGTCGTACAGGCGCTCCTGGGCCCTGAGCGGCGGGTTGACGGTGTCGAAGAGGTCGCCGGCGATCAGCAGGGCGTCGGCCCGCTGGTCCACCAGGGTATCGAGCAGCCAGGCGAGGAAGGCGGCGTGTTCGCAGTCGCGGTCCTGGCCGTGCAGGGTCTGCCCCAGGTGCCAGTCGGAGGTGTGGATCAGGCGCATGGTTCGCTCCCTCAAGGCATGCGCAGCAGCCAGGCGGCTGCGGCGATCGCCAGCATGTGCAGCGGATAGAAGAAGTAGGCCCAGCGGCCGACCGCCGGGACGCGCAGGGTCACCGGCAGCGCCGTGCGCAGCAGCCACAGGCCGAGCGGCAGGGCCGCGAGGCAGGCACCGGCGATCAGCCAGTCGCGCGGCTCTCCGGCCTGCAGGGCGGCGGACAGCCGCGGGGTCAGGTTGGCCAGCAGCACCGTCAGGGTCGCCAGCGCCGGCCACGGGCCGCCGCGCTGCAGGGCGAGCAGGCACAGGGTCGGCAAGAGCACGCCGAGCATCCCGTAGGTCAGGCTGCCGTGCAGCCAGGCGGCGCCGGCGGCGAGCAGGCCGGCCAGCAGCAGCGGCCCGCGCTGCAGGGCGTTGCAGCCCCAGGCGATGCCCCAGCCGATGGCCAGGCTGACCAGGATGTTGAACTTGTGCGCGTTGCCCAGCATCAGGTCGTGGGCCGGCTCGCTGAGCACGGCGAACAGCAGCAGGGCGCCGAGATGCCGGCGCTCGCTGGCGCCGAACGCGCCGGGCGGGCGGCGCGCCAGGTTGGCGGCCAGCGCCAGGCAGAACAGCGGGAAGGCCAGCCGGCCGGGGACGAAGCTCCAGCCGAGCAGGGCGTGGCCGGGAATCAGGAAACGCAGGTGGTCGACGGCCATGCTGGCCAGCGCCAGCCACTTGACCAGGTCGAGGCCGCGCTCGCGCGCCTGCGGCAGCGACGGCGAACTCGGCGCATGGGCATCGGCAGCGACCGCCACGGCGCAGCCTGCGGATCAGTCGCCGCGGTATTCGCAGCCGCTGGTGCAGGTCTCGTGCACGCGCACCCGCGACAGCTCCGGCAGCAGCGGCTTGAGCTGCTGCCAGATCCACTTCGAGAGGTTCTCGCTGGTGGGGTTCTCGAGGCCGGGGATGTCGTTCAGGTAGTAGTGGTCGAGGCGGTCGTAGATCGGCTTGAAGATCGCCTTGATCTCGGAGAAATCACGGATCCAGCCGGTGTAGGGATCGACTTCGCCCTCGATGTAGATCGCCACGCGGAACGAATGGCCGTGCAGGCGTCCGCACTTGTGACCCTCGGGAACGTGGGGCAGGAGATGGGCGGCTTCGAAGGTGAATTCCTTGAACAGTTCCACGGCGACACTCACGGGCTGGAAAAAACCGCGACAGTCTACCAGCTTTGCCGGCGGCATTCCCCGCACTGCCGCCCGTCGGCAAACGGGTGTTTTTCCCCAGCCGGGCACTGATGGCCACTTGGCAGCGTCCGCGCTGGACTATGTTTGTGACAGAGCACACAGGGAACCGTGCGGGAAGACAGCCGGGGGCAAGTGGAGGGGGCTGTCCTCCCGCCATAATAAAAAACAAGGGGATGGTGATGGTGTCGGGTCCGCAACCATTCAATCTGCTCAGATGGTTCTCGCTGGTCAGCTTCGGCCTGATCGCCGCGGTCGCCGTGTCGCTGGCGATCAGCGCAACGCGCTACGCCGTCGTCGAGAGCATCGAGCGCGACGCTCTGCTTACCGCCCAGTTCATCCGCGCCCTCACCGAGGGCGAGATCCGCCATGCCAACTTCGGGCCGGGCGTGACCATGGGCGAGTTCCTCGATTCCCGCGAGGATGGCTCGGCGGACGGTATCGACCGCCTGCATCTGGAGCGGGTGCGCCGCGAGTTCTTCGACCATGTCTCCAGCCTGCCCGATGCCCTGCAGACCAACATCTTCGCTCCCGACCGCACCATCGTCTGGTCGACCAATCCGGAGCTGGTCGGCCGTCGCCTGCTCGACCGCGAGGAGCTCGAGCAGGCATTCGAGGTCAAGACCCATGTCGCCCACGCCCATTGGCGGGTGGAAGGCGGTCGCACCGAGCAGCAGTTCATCCGCAGTCCCCAGGGCCTCTATTTCGAGAACTACATCCCGCTGACGGACAATGCCGGCAACGTGGTGTCGGTGGTGGAGATCTACAAGGAGCCGGCCGACCTGATCGCGCGCATGGAGCGCGCCTACCTGCTGCTGTGGCTGGCGGCGGGGCTGGGCGGCGGGTTGATCTATCTCGGCCTGTTCTGGATCGTGCGGCGCGCCTCGCGGCTGCTGGCCGCGCAGCAGCACCAGTTGATCGAGAACGAGACCCTGGTGGCCCTCGGCGAGATGTCCTCGGCGGTGGCCCACGGCCTGCGCAATCCGCTGGCCGCCATCCGCACCAGTGCCGAACTGGCGCTGGACCTGGACTGCTCGCCGGCGCGCAAGAACATCCACGACATCGTCCTGCAGGTCGACCGCCTGTCGAAATGGGTGCGCGAGCTGCTGCTGTGCTCCAGTCAGCTCAACGACGAGCACGAGGCGGTGGACCTGGTCGGCGCGGTCAACGAGGTGCTGAACACCTTCGAGCCGCAGATCGCCAAGGCCGGCATCCAGCTGGAGTGGTCGCCGGCGGCGGCGCCCAAGGTGCTCAGCCATCCGGTGCTGCTCAACCAGGCGCTCAACAGCGTGCTGGCCAACGCCCTCGAGGCGATGCCCAAGGGCGGACGCCTGCGCCTGGAGCTGACCCGCGACCAGCGCCGCAAGCGGCTGATCCTGAGCGTCAGCGACACCGGTATCGGAATGAGCGAGCAGCAGCAGGTGCTGGCGTTCAAGCCGTTCTATTCGACCAAGCGCGGCGGGCTGGGGGTCGGCCTGTCGCTGGTCAAGCGGATCATGGAGCGATTCGGCGGCGCGGTCAGCCTGACCAGCCGCGAGCAGGTAGGCACCCATGTGTGCCTGAGCTTCAGGGTGGCCGAGGGAGGCTGACGTCGTGGAGCACAGCGTACTGATCGTCGAGGACGACGAAACCCTGGCGGACAACATCCGCACCTACCTCGAGCGCAAGGGCTACGAGGCGCAGGTCTGCTCCAGTGCCGAACAGGCGCTGGATTGCCTGGCCTGCCAGCATCCCGACGTGCTGCTCACCGATCACTGCCTGCCGGGGATGACCGGCATCGAGCTGATCCGCCAGGTGCGCAGCCTGGACGCCCAGGTGAAGACGGTGATGATGACCGCCCACGGCAACATCGAGTGCGCTGTCGAGGCCATGAAGGCCGGCGCCTACGATTTCCTCACCAAGCCGGTGGTGCTGGCCGAGCTCAAGCTGCTGATCGAGCGGGCCATCGAGACCCGCCAGCTCGAGCATCGTCTGTCCTTCTACCAGCATCGCGATGCCCGCGGCGCCGGGCTGGACGCGCTGATCGGCGAGTCGGCGCCGATGCGGGCGCTCAAGGCGATGGTGCACCAGGTGCTGGAGGCGGAAAGCCACATGACCGACAGCGACCTGCCGGTGGTGCTGATCAACGGCGAGACCGGCACCGGCAAGGAGCTGATCGCCCGCGCCCTGCACTACGACGGCGTGCGTCGCGACGGGCCGTTCGTCGAGGTCAACTGCGCCTCGATCCCCTCGCACCTGCTGGAGGCCGAGCTGTTCGGTCACGAGAAGGGCGCCTACACCGACGCCAAGGAGCGCCGTGCCGGCCTGGTCGAGGCCGCCGACGGCGGCACCCTGTTCCTCGACGAGGTGGGCGAGATCGACCTGGCGCTGCAGGCCAAGCTGCTCAAGCTGCTGGAGGACCGCACCATCCGCCGCCTGGGCTCGGTCAAGGAGCGCAAGGTCGACCTGCGCATCATCAGCGCCACCAACTGCGACCTGGAGCAGATGGTCAGGGACGGGCGGTTCCGCCGCGACCTGTTCTACCGCCTGCGCATCATCGCCATCCAGGTGCCGCCGCTGCGCGAGCGCGGTGGCGACGTTCTCACCCTGGCCCGCCATTTCCTCGCCCTGCACGGCCGCCGCTACGGCAAGTCCGACCTGCAGTTCACCGTCGAGGCCGAGGCCCTGCTGAGAAGCTACGACTGGCCGGGCAACGTGCGCGAGCTGCGCAACATGCTCGAGCAGACCGTGCTGCTCGCCCGCGGCACGCGGATCACCCCCGACCAGCTGAGCCTGGCTGGGTATCACGACGGCAGTCCCGTCCATGTCGAGGATTGCCCGCCGCCGCTCGCCGCCCCGGTCGATGACGACCCGCCCAGCCTGCCGGAGGTGGAGCGCCAGCTGGTGCTGCGCACGCTGGAGCGCACCGACTGGAACGTCACCAAGTCGGCTCGCCTGCTGGGCCTGAGCCGCGACATGCTGCGCTATCGCATCGAGAAGCTGGGGCTGGAGCGGCCGGATCGGCACCATTAGGAACGGCGCCTGCCTCAGTGGTGGACGTGCTCCTTGCCGTCGGCATGCACGTGGACCTTCTTCTCCGGGGCTGCCGGTGCGTTGGCGACTTCCTGGTCGTGGTCATCACCGTGGTGGGATGCCGCCTGTGGTTGCGGGCTTGGCGTTGCCCCGGAGTGGTCGTGCTGGCGGCTGTGGTCGTGCATGTCGCCTTCCCCGCCGCCGTGCGAGTGGCCGTCGCTGGCCGCCACCAGGGCGCGGTACTGCGCCGCGTCCAGGCTCGGCAGCTGCTGCAGGAAGGCAACCATGCCCCAGATGTGTTCGTCGCCCATGCTCTTGCCCCAGGCCGGCATGCCGGTGGCCTTGATGCCGTGCTTGACGATCCAGAAGGCGACCGACGGATTGCCGTTGGTGCCGATCTGCGCCAGGTTCGGCGGCGCCGGGTAGAGGTTCTGGCTGAGTTCGGTAGGCGCCATGCCCGGTGCCAGATGGCAGCCGATGCACATGGAGTGGTAGTTGCCGGCGCCGCGGCGGATCAGTTCGGGGGCGCTGAGATCGGGCACCGGGATGTCGGCGGCGCGCACGGCGATCGAGCGCTCGCGGGTGGCGCTCAGCAGGGCGTGCACGCTGTCGAGGTGCGGATCGTCGGCGCCGACGTTGATCAGCCCGGACCAGATGATGCCGGCGCCGGCCGCGGTGGCCGCAAGGCCGGCCAGCGTCAGGGTGGTTATTGTTCTTTTCATTTATCTGCCTCAGAACCAGAAGCGCACACCGGCGACCAGGCGAGCCTCGCTGACATCCTCGTCGTCTTCGCGCAGCAGGTCGGCGGTGTTGCCGTAGGCGCGATGCCAGTTGACGCCGATGTAGGGGGCGAACTCGCGGCGGATCTCGTAGCGCAGGCGCAGGCCCAGTTCGAGGTCGCTGAAGCCCGAGCCGACGCCACGCTCGTCGTCGTTGCGGCCGTACAGGTTGGCCTCGGCGGCGGGCTGCAGGATCAGCCGGTTGGTCAGCAGGATGTCGTACTCGGCGCTGAGGCGCAGGGCGCTCTGCCCGGCCTCGCCGAGGAAGGCGGTGGCCTCGGTCTCCAGGCCGTACAGCGGCATGCCCTGCACGCCGAAGGCGGCCCAGGTCTGCGGCGAGCCCGGCTTGAAGTCCTGGCGCACGCCGGCCACGGTTTCCCACCAGGGGCCGATGGCGTGGCTCCACAGCAGCTGCAGCTCGGCTTCCTCGGTGTGGCCATTGAGCCGCTCGCCTTCGGAGCGGAAGGCGAGGCGGTCGATGTCGCCGCCGACCCAGCCATTGAGGTCCCAGCTCAGGGCGCTGCCCTCGTCGGCGTCCTGCCATTCCAGCTGGTCGGCGACGAACAGGTAGTTGATCCCGCCCTGGTGCATGGCGTGGGGCGGCAGATCGGGGAAGGCGGCGGCGCGGTCGGCGTCGGTGACCGGCGGCACCGGGCTGCCCGGGTAGCCGGCGGGGTGGTGGCCGGCGTGCTCCGCGCCGCTCGGCGCTGCCTGCGGCTGGCCCTGCATCTGCTGCATGTGCTGCTGGTGCATCTGCATCATCTGTTCGTGGCTCATGCCGCCGTGGCCCGCCTGGCCGCCCTGCATCTGCTGCATCTGCTGCATCTGCTGCATCTGCTGCATGTGCTGCTGATGCATCTGCATCATCTGCTCGTGGCTCATGCCGCCGTGGCCCGCTTGGCCACCCTGCATCTGCTGCATGTGCTGCTGATGCATCTGCATCATCTGCTCATGGCCCATGCCGCCATGGCCCATCTGCCCGTGATCCATCATCGGCATGCCTGCAGCCGCCGGCGCCGCTGCAGGTGCGGCTGTCTGCGGGTGATGGGCGCTGTGCTCGTCGCTCTCGGCCGATGCCGCCTCGGCAGCGGTTTCGCCATGGCCGGCATGGCTGGAGTGATCCTCCGGCTCGGCCGCCTGCGCGGCGGCGATCAGGCCGAGGCTCAGGGCCAGGGCGAGGGGAAGCTTACTGGCCATTTTTCCCGTCCTTGGTTTGGGGCGCGGCCTTGGCCGGCGGCATGCTGCCGTGGTTCATCTGCCCCTGGCCCATGTTGCCGTGGTCCATCTGGCCGTTGTTCATGTGCTGCTCGTGCATCTGCTGCATCATCTGCTCGTGGCTCATGCCGCCATGGCCCATCTGGCTGTGATCCATCATGCCGCCTTGCGGCATCTGCTGGCTCTTGCCCATGTTGCCCTGGGCCTGCCTGGCGGCGGCCGGTGCGTTCTGCGGGTGGTGCCCTTCGTGCTCGTTCTGCGCCACGGCCTGCGACAGGGGCAGGGCGGCCAGCAGACCGAAGGCCAGGGCGGAGGCGAGCAGGGTGTTGCGCTTGGTGAAGGTGGTCATCGGGTGTCTCCTCATTCCTCGACGCGGACTTCGCGGAACATGCCGAGGTCCATGTGCATCAGCATGTGGCAGTGGTAGGCCCAGCGGCCGAGGGCGTCGGCGGTGACGCGGTAGCTGCGGATCGCACCGGGCGGCATGTCGATGGTGTGCTTGCGCACCCTGAAGTTGCCCTGCTCGTCCTCCAGGTCGCTCCACAGGCCGTGCAGGTGGATGGGGTGGTGCATCATGGTGTCGTTGACCAGCACGATGCGCATGCGCTCGCCGTACTTGAGGCGGATCGGCTCGGCGTGGGCGAAGGGCACGCCGTCGATCGACCAGGAAAAGCGCTCCATGTGGCCGGTCAGGTGCAGCTCGATCGTGCGGCTCGGGGCGCGGCCGTCCGGGTCGGCGAAGCGGCTGCGCAGGTCGGCGTAGGTCAGCACGCGGCGGCCGTTGTCGCGCAGGCCGATGCCCGGATCGTCCAGCTTGGCGGTGGGCGCCATGGTCTGCATGTCGATCAGCGGATTGTTCGCCTCGCTGGCCGGGTGACCCTGCATGGCTATGGCCGCGCCGGCCGGCGCACCGTGATTCATGCCGGCCATGCTGCCGTGGTCCATGCCCGCCATCTGCCCGTGATCCATCCCGGCCATGGCCGCGTGCGCCATGCCGCCCTGCGTCGCTGCGCCGTGGCTCATGTCGCCGTGGTTCATTGCGGCATGGTCCATGCCGGTCGTGGCTGAACCATGGCTGCCATGCGCGCCATGATCGCCATGGCCCATGTCGGCCATGCTCAGTTCGGGGCGCGGATCGGGCGCCGGCACCGGTGCGGAGAGGCCCTCGCGCAGCGCCAGGGTGCCGCGGGCGTAGCCGCTGCGGTCCATGGACTGGGCGAACAGGGTGTAGGCGTCCTGACTGCCATCCGGGGTGACGATCACGTCGTAGGTTTCCGCCACGCCCAGGCGGATCTCGTCGACCTCGACCGGCTCGACGTTCTGGCCGTCGGCGGCGACCACGGTGAGCTTGAGGCCGGGGATGCGGAAGTCGAAGTAGGTCATCGCCGCGGCGTTGATCAGGCGCAGGCGGATGCGCTCGCCCGGCTGGAACAGTCCGGTCCAGTTGCCGTCCGGTGCCTGGCCGTTGAGCAGGTAGGTGTAGGTGGCGCCGCTGACGTCGGCCAGATCCGTCGGGCTCATGTTCATCTTCGCCCAGGCCCAGCGCTCGCTGAAGGTATCGCTCCAGCCCTGTTCGCCGACGTCGCGGATGAAGTCGCCGACGGTGCGGCGGTGCTGGTTGTAGTAGTCGGCCTGCTTCTTCAGCTTGGCCAGCACCCGCGCCGGGTTCTCGTCGGTCCAGTCGGAGAGCATCACCACGTAGTCGCGCTCGTACTGGAACGGCTCCGGCTCCAGCGGGTCGATCACCAGCGGGCCGTAGAGGCCGCGCTGTTCCTGGAAGCCGGAATGGCTGTGGTACCAGTAGGTGCCGCTCTGCTTCACCTTGAACTTGTATTCGTACATGCCGTCCGGGGCGATGCCGGCGAAGCTGAAGCCCGGCACGCCGTCCATGTTGGCCGGCAGCAGGATGCCGTGCCAGTGGATCGAGGTGTCCTCCTTGAGGCGGTTGCGCACCCGCAGGGTCACCACGTCGCCCTCGCGCCAGCGCAGCAGCGGCGCCGGCAGGCTGCCGTTGACCGCCACGGCGGTGCGCGCCTTGCCGGTGAAGTCGACCGGCAGCTCGTCGATGGTCAGGTCGAACTGGGTGCCGGCCAGCACGCCCGGCTGGCCGGGCCGGTCCAGCGCCCACACCGGCTGGCGCCACAGGCCGAGGCCGGCGAGCACGCCGCCGGCAGCCAGGCCCTTGAGGAAGGTTCGTCGTGAAGTCAGAGATGGCATGCTGTTCCTGTCCCGTCTTTTCGGGGGCGCGCAGCGGCGCTCCCGGGCTGATCCGCCTGCGGCGGAATTCCCTCGATATGGTCACACCATAGCCGGCGCAAGCTGTCGGGAAGCTGAGACGAAGATTACGCTTTTGTCAGGTTGCCGATCAGGAGCGGGCGCCCCGGCCTTGCCGGCCGCAGCCATGTGCCATACTGGCTGCAGATGGCGGCTTGAACAGCGCCGCTGTCCGGACATCCTTTCGAGCGCCTCGGCGCCAGGGACTTCGCAGCTTGACCCCATCCCGTCAGATCCGGGATCTTCGGGGCTCAGGCGCTCGATTTCAAAGGACGGAAGCTCATGCCGAACATTCCCGAACACCTGCGCCAGGCCAGCATCGCTTTGCTGGAGAGTAGCGCCGGCAGCTTGAGCCTGCTGCAGGATGCCCTCGAGGCGGCCGGCCTGAAGAACACGCGGGTATTGGCCGATCCCGCGAACGGTCTGGCCTGGCTGCTGGAAAACACCTGGGATCTGCTGCTGCTCGATCTCGACATGTCCCGCCCGGGTGGTTTCGAGATCCTGCGGCTGCTGCGCAAGTACCTGCCGGAAAACCAGCCGATACTCGCGGTTTCCTGCCGCAACGACGTGGAGAGCCGCCACCGCGCCCTCGACCTGGGCGTCAGCGACTATCTGTGCAAGCCGGTCGACCACCGGGAGATGCTCCTGCGTCTGCGCAACCACCTCAACCTCTGGTTCACCCGTCTCGAGCTGGACCAGGAGCGGCGCTGGCTCGAGCAGCGCGTCGAGGAGCACGGCCGCGAGCTCGAGAAGGCCACGGAAACCATCGTCCGCTGTCTGGTGCGCGTCACCGAATACCGCGACAACCAGAATGGCCACCACATGATGCGCATCGGCGAGAGCGTCGCCCTGCTGGCGCGTGCCTGCGGCTGCCGGGAGGAGTGGGTCGGCCAGCTGCGGGTGGCCGCGACCATGCACGATGTCGGCATGGTTGGCATTCCCGACTACATCCTGCTCAAGCCCGGCCCGCTCGACGAGGCGGAGACGCAGGTGATGCGCCGGCATGCGCAGCTGGGCCACCAGTTCCTCAGCGACTCCGCGGCCAATCCGCTGCTGCAGCTCGCCGCGGAGGTCGCGCTGCACCATCACGAGCGCTGGGATGGCAGCGGTTACCCTGCGGGGCTCAAGGGCGAGGCCATCCCCCTGTCCGCGCGCATCGTCGCGCTCTGCGACGTGTACGACGTGCTGCGCACCCCGCGGCCGTTCAGGCCGGCGTGGACCGTGAAGGAGGCGCAGCTCTACATCCGCGAGCAGTCGGGGCGGCAGTTCGACCCCGAGCTGGTCCGCCTGATGGACCGGCACATGTTCGAGCAGTTCGAGAGCCTGCGCCTGGTCTGGAGCGATTGACCGCTCGGCGCGGTGTCACGGCACCCTGGGCAGCGCGCGCTTGTGGGTGGTGGCCGCCCAGGTGCGCCGGATGATGTCCGCGGCGCGCTCGGATACCGGCTGGCCGTGCAGGAAGGCGTCGATCTCGGCGTAGCTGACGCCGTGGGCTTCCTCGTCGGGCCGGCCGGGGCGCAGTTCCTCGAGGTCGGCGGTCGGCACCTTGTGCACCAGCTCGGCCGGCGCGCCGAGGCGGGCGGCGAGGGCGCGCACCTGGTGCTTGACCAGCCCGGTCAGCGGTGCCAGGTCGCAGGCGCCGTCGCCGAACTTGGTGAAGAAGCCCATCACTGCCTCGGCGGCGTGGTCGGTACCGATCACCAGGCCGTTGCGCGCGTTGGCGATGGCGTACTGGGCGACCATGCGCACCCGCGCCTTGACGTTGCCGACCACGAAGTCGCGGCGTCCGGGCGTCAGCGGATCGAGTTCGGCGACCTGGTCGACCAGCCCGCGCACGGCGCCGCCGATGTTCACCGTCTGTTCCTCGTCGGTGCGGATGAAGCGCATGGCGGCCTGGGCATCGGCCTCGTCGTGCTGGGTGTCGTGGGGCAGGCGCACGGCGATGAATCGGTAGTCGGCATCGTCGGTTTCCGCGCGCAGCTCCTCGACAGCGAGCTGGGCCAGGCGCCCGGCGGTCGACGAGTCGACCCCGCCGCTGATGCCGAGCACCAGCACCTTGAGGCCGGTCTCGCGCAGGCAGTTCTTGATGAAGGCCTTGCGCCGGTCGATTTCCGCCAGTTCGGCGGCGGCATCGGCGAAGGGGGGCACCACCGCCAGCTCGGCGGCGATCCGTTGTTGCAGCTCGTTCATCTCAGGCTCCTTCTGTGGCGCTGGGGACACGGAACACGTGTTTGAGGTAGGCGACGAAGTTCGGGTCGCGGCACTGGGTCTTGCCGGGGGCGTCGGAGATCTTAGCCACCGGCTCGCCGTTGCAAGCCGTCATCTTGATCACCATGTTGGTCGGCGTCACCCCCGGAATGTCGCAGGTCAGGTTGGTGCCGATGCCGAAGCTGACGTTGATCCGCCCGCGCAGCTGGCGGTACAGGGCCAGCGCGCGCGGGAAGTCGAGGCCGTCGGAGAACACCAGGGTCTTGCCGCGCGGGTCGATGCCGAGTTTCTCGTAATGGGCGATGGCCTTCTCCGCCCAGGCCAGCGGGTCGCCGGAGTCGTGGCGCAGGCCGTCGAAGAGCTTGGCGAAGTACAGGTCGAAGTCGGCGAGGAAGGCATCCATGGTGATGCAGTCGGTCAGGGCGATGCCGAGCAGGCCGCGGTACTCGCGCACCCAGCAGTCCAGCGCGGCGCGCTGGCTGTCGATCAGCCGCGGGCCGAGCTGCTGGTGGGCCATCAGCCACTCGTGGGCCATGGTGCCGATGGGCTTGAGGCCGTACTCGCGCGCCAGGTGCACGTTGCTGGTGCCGACGAAGTGGCCGGGGAAGTCGTGGCGCAGGATGTTCACCACCTCTTCCTGGGTGCGGTAGGAGAAGCGCCGGCGGGTGCCGAAGTCGGCCAGCTGGAAACCGGCCAGCTCGGAGGGGGTGGCCTCGCGGCGCAGCGCGTCGAGCTTGGCGTAGAGGCGTTCGGCGACCTGCTCGAGGACCACCTCGCGATAGCGGTAGCGGTTGCGCACCTCGCTGACGATGGCCAGCAACGGCACCTCGAAGAGGATCACGTGCAGCCAGGGGCCGCGCACGCGGATCGCCAGCTGGCCATCCTCGATGGCGGTGTGCACGTAGCGCAGGTTGAAGCGGAACAGGCCGAGGAAACGCAGGAAATCGGCCTTGAGGAACGGGATGCGCTCGAGGAAAGCCAGTTGGTCGGCGCTCATGGACAGTTCCTCGAGGCGTCCGATCTGATGGCGGATCTCGGCGAGATAGGGGCTGAGATCCTCGTCGCTGCGGCAGCGGAACTCCCACTCCACCTCGGCGTTGGGATAGTTGTGCAGCACCGCCTGCATCATGGTCAGCTTGTAGAAGTCGGTGTCGAGCAGGCTCTGCACGATGCGTTCGGCGAATACGCTCTCGGCCATCTCAGTGCTCCCGGGCGGTGGCGAAGGCGGCGTCCAGCGCCTGCGCGGTGGGGTAGAGGGCGACGCCGGCGGCTTCCAGCTCGGCGAGGGCGATGCGCGCGCTGTCCTCAGCCAGCGCGCGGCAGGCCGGCAGGTAGACGCCGACCGCGAAGCCGGCGCGGCGCAGCTGCAGGGCGGTGGTGCGCACGCAGTAGTCCAGCGCCAGGCCGCCGACCAGCACCAGCTCGACCGCCTGCTGGCGGAGGAACTCGATGGCGCCGGTGCTGCGCCGCTCGGCCAGATCGTGGTAGCAGGCGCCGTAGGGGTGCAGGTCCGGCTCGATGCCTTTCCAGACAAAGTAGTCGTAGTCCAGTGGCGCCGGCAGCGTGTCGAGCAGCTCGAAGCCGGGCGTGCCGGTCACGCAGTGGCTGACCCAGGTCAGGTCGGCGTTGGCCAGCGCCAGCGGCTGCAGCATCTCCGCGTGGCTGGCGACCTGCCAGGCCGCCGCCGGGCTGTGGGCGTCCTTGCTGCCCAGGCGCAGATGCGCCTTGCTCGCCAGGTGGTTGAGCGCCGGGGCGATCTGGTCGCCGCCGGGCACCGGCAGCTCGTCGGGGCAGAGCGGGGTGAAGCCTTTCTGGGCATCGACATCGAAGCTGGCTATGCGCATGACCGGGGTCTCGGCTTGGGGTGTGGCTATATATATTTCACCTAATGAAATAAGTAGTCAAGCGTTGCTCGAGATCGCGGCTTCTGGGCTTTCCCCGCGAGTAGCACCTGATCAACCTGTAGGGGCGAATTTATTCGCCAGCTCGGCCCTGTCAGGCGAATGAATTCGCCCCTACAGCCACTTGCGTCGGCGATGCGCGGCAATGGATTTATTTCTTCTTGCGTAAAAAGTGGCAGAATACAAACAGATGGCATCGACGGTTCGGGAGGATGGATGAATTCGGCGGAAATTCTGGCGAGCGTGGACATAGTGGCGCTGCGCCTGGGCGGGGAGGGCCTGGAGGTGCTGCTCCGCCTGCGTGCGGACAGCACGGAGATCCCCTATCCCGGCAAATGGGCGCTGCCGGGCGTGCTGATCAACGGTCTGCAGAGTGACCGCACCCTCGAGGATGCGGTGGTGCGGGCACTGACCTTCAAGGCGCATATCGAGCCGGCCTACCTGGAGCAGGTCGGCACCGAGGGCAACGACGTGCGCGACCCGCGCGGCTGGTCGATCACCACCTTCTATCTGGCATTGCTGGCGCCGCAGCCCACGCTCCAGGAGGCCGACCTGCGCTTCGTGCCGCTCGGGCAGATCCTCGACGGCAGCTTCCCCTTGCCGTTCGACCACGCCCAGCTGGTACGCCGGGTGGCCGAGCGGCTGGCCGGCAAGTCGGTGTACACCGCGCTGCCGCTGTACCTGCTCGGCCCACGCTTCACCGTCGGCGAGGCGCTGACCGCCTTCGAGGCCTGCCTCGGCCAGGCGGTGCAGCACACCACCCTGCGCGGGCGGCTGGAGAAGATGAAGAGCCAGGGCTGGATTCGCGACACCGGCGAGAAGAACCGGCCGCCGATGGGCCGGCCGCAGGTCATCTACGAGCACTGCCCGCCGAAGGGCGAGGTGTTCGTCTTTGACCGCAGCCTGCTGGCCTGAGCCTGGCCGGTTGCCGGGGCCTACACGGCTCGGCCGGCAGCCGCGCAGCCGGTCACTTGGCCGGGTAGTCGGCCACCACCTCGTCGGTGCCGTCCCTGGTCAGGCCGATCACCTGGTAGGCGTCCCGGCGGTCGCCGTATTCCATGCCCGGCGAACCGGCCGGCATGCCCGGCACGGCGAGGCCGAGCAGGTCGGGGCGCTGGCGCAGTTCGAGGATCTGCGCCGCCGGCACGTGGCCCTCGACGAACTTGCCGTCGATCACCCCCGTATGGCATGAGGCCAGCCGCGGCGCCACGCCGAGGCGCTGCTTGACCGCGCTCATGTCCGGCTCGACGTGGTCGCGCACGCTGAAGCCGTTGGCCTCCAGGTGCTTGATCCAGTCCTTGCAGCAGCCGCAGTTGGCGTCGCGGTGGACGTCGATGGTCAGGGCGTCGGCGGCCTGGACGGCGCCGCTCATCAGCAGGGCGGCGAGGGTGGCGATACGCAGTTTGGCGTGCATGAGAATCCTCCGTTGGTTAACCGTGACAGCCGCAACCGACGCCGCAGCCGCCGGTCTTGGCGGCTGCCGGTGCGCTGGCCGGGCCGGCCAGTTGCGCCGGGTAGCCGGCGTCATCCAGGGCGGCGATCAGGGCGGCGCCGTCGGCGCTGCCGCTGACGAGCACGCGACCGGCCTGCAGGTCGACTTCCACCGCCTCGACACCGGGCAGCGGGCTCAGGGCCTGGGTGACGTGCTTGACGCAGGAACCACAGGTCATGTCCTGGACGTTCAGTTCGATGCTGCTCATCGTGGAACTCCTCTCATGGTGGCCGGCGATTCCGGCCTTGCCATCATCTTCGACCTTGACCTCGTGGCAAGGTCAAGGGTTTTTCTTCAGTCGATCCGAGCCTGGCGCAGGCGCAGGGCGTTGAACACCACCGAGGCCGAGCTGACGCTCATCGCCAGGGCGGCGATCAGCGGCGACAGCAGGTGGCCGGTCAGCGGGTAGAACAGGCCGGCGGCCAGCGGGATGCCCATGGCGTTGTAGAGGAAGGCGAAGGTCAGGTTCTGGTGCATGTTCTTCACCGTGGCCACCGACAGGCTGCGTGCACGCAGGATGCCGAGCAGGTCGCCCTTGACCAGGGTGATCTGGGCGCTGCTCATCGCCACGTCGGTGCCGGTGCCCATGGCGATGCCGACGTCGGCGCGGGCCAGCGCCGGGGCGTCGTTGATGCCGTCGCCGGCCATCGCCACGCGGCGGCCTTCCTGTTGCAGGCGGGCGGCCAGGCGCTCCTTGTCCTGCGGCTTGACCTCGCCGTGCACTTCCTCGATGCCCAGCTGGCGGGCCACCGAACGGGCGGTGGTGAGGCCATCGCCGGTGGCCATGATGACGTTCACGCCAGCCGCCTGCAGACGCTCGACCGCCAGCTTGGAGGTCGGCTTGATCGGGTCGGCCACCGCCAGCAGGCCCGCCAGCGCACCGTCCACCGCCAGGTACATGATGCTGGCGCCCTCGCCGCGCAGCGCTTCGGCCTGGGGCTGCAGGGGCGCGGTGGTAACGCCGGCGTCCTCCAGCAATGTGGTGTTGCCGAGCAGCAAGGGACGGCCGTCGACCTGGCCGCGCACGCCGATGCCGGAGGCGGACTCGAAGGTCTGCGGCGTGCTCAGCGCCAAGCCCTGGGCGCGGGCCTGCTCGACGATGGCATGGGCCAGCGGATGCTCGCTGCCCTGGTCGAGGCTGGCGGCCAGGCGCAGCACTTCGTCGTCGCTGAAGCCGGGGGCGGCGAGGGCGCTGTGGAAGGCCGGGCGGCCCTCGGTGAGGGTACCGGTCTTGTCGACGATCAGGGTGTCGATCCGGCGCAGGTGCTCGATGGCCGCGGCGTCGCGGAACAGCACGCCGCTGGTGGCGGCCTTGCCGGTGGCGACCATCACCGACATCGGTGTGGCCAGGCCGAGGGCGCAGGGGCAGGCGATGATCAGCACCGCCACCGCGTTGATCAGGCCGAACACCCAGCTCGGCTGCGGTCCCCACAGGCCCCAGCCGAGGAAGGTCAGCACGGCGATGGCGATCACCACCAGCACGAAATACCCGGCGATCACGTCGGCCAGGCGTTGCAGCGGCGCCTTGGAGCGCTGGGCCTGAGCGACCATCTGCACGATCTGCGCGAGCATGGTCGCGCTGCCGACCTTCTGGGCTTCCATCACCAGGCTGCCGTGGCGATTGAGGGTGGCGCCGATCAGCGTGTCGCCGGCGCGCTTGGTCACCGGCAGCGGTTCGCCGGTCAGCATCGACTCGTCCACTGCGCTTTCGCCTTCCAGCACGCGGCCGTCGACCGGCACCTTCTCGCCGGGGCGCACGCGCAGCTTGTCGCCGCTGTGTACGTGGCTCAGCGGGATGTCTTCTTCCGAGCCGTCGGCATTGATCCGCCGCGCGGTCTTCGGCGCCAGCCCAAGCAGCGCCTTGATTGCCGCCGAGGTCTGCGAGCGCGCCTTGAGTTCGAGGATCTGGCCGAGCAGGGTCAGCGAGATGATCACCGCCGCGGCCTCGAAGTACACGCCGATGCGCCCGTCCATCACGAAATTGGCCGGGAACACGCCGGGTGCCAGGGTGGCGGCGACGCTGTACAGCCAGGCGGCGGCGGTGCCCAGGCCGATCAGCGTCCACATGTTGGGGCTGCGGTTGAGCACCGACTTTACGCCGCGCACGTAGAACGGCCAGCCGGCCCACAGCACCACCGGGGTGGCCAGTGCCAGCTCCACCCAGTTCTGCGTAGCGCCATGGAACAGCATCAGCTGGTGGCCGGCCATCGCCAGCACGGTGACGACCACGGTCAGCGGCAGGCTCCACCAGAAGCGCCGGCGGAAGTCCTTGAGCTCGGGGTTTTCCTCCTCTTCCAGCTCGGGGATCACCGGCTCCAGGGCCATGCCGCACTTGGGGCAGGTGCCTGGACCGATCTGGCGCACCTCCGGGTGCATCGGGCAGGTGTATTCGCTGCCGGCTGCAGCCTGGGCCGCCGTGGGCGAGGGCGCCGCGTGCGCATGCTCATGATGGCCGGCGTGGTCGTGCGGGTGGGGAGACGATGAGGTCATGCGCTAGTTCCTTTTCCGCTCCGGATCGTCACGCTGCGCGGAGCGATGGGTGTGGCCACTGTGGGAGTGGCCGAACAGGTGCATCAGCGGGCAGAGCAGCAGGATCAGGTAGGGCAGCAGCCCGGCGGCGTGGGCGTAGTGTTCGCGCGCCAGGTAGAACAGGGCGATGACGGCGAGCATGCCCAGCACGATGCCGGGCTTGCTGCGCCAGAATGAGCGGGACGGTTCGCCCGGGGCGTGGCCTGGATGCATGGTGGGATCTCCTGAAAGAAACGGCGTCCAGTGGACGCCGATTGTCCGAAGGGGCAATGCCAGACAGAAATACTTGCATCGTCATGCTAGACGGCCCTTGCTTACGGAAGGCTGAGCGGCGGATTACATTTCCGTCAGCTACCCGCAGCGTCCGGCGCCCGGGGCTAGAGTGAAATTCCCAACCAGCCTTCGAGAGGGCTTGCACATGAACCGGACGATTCTTTGTGGCGCCATCCTGCTGCTGGCTGCAGCGGGTAGCGCCTGGGCAGAAGAGCAGGCGGCGCCGCCCGAGCAGCAGTGGCAGCAGCACATCACCGAGATGCGCACGCTTCACCAGAACTGGATGGCCGGCAAGACGCCCGAGGAGCGCCAGAAGCTGATGGAGCAGCACTGGCAGGCCATGGGCCGCGGCATGCAGAGCATGGGCGGCTGCATGGGCGGTGGCCATGGCATGGGGATGGGCATGGGCCAGGGTATGGCGCCGGGCATGGGCGGCGGCTGGGCGAGCATGGATACGGTCGAGCAGGTGGATCTGCGCATCCAGCACATG
Organism: Pseudomonas sp. OF001; assembly: GCF_904426495.1. Taxonomy (NCBI): domain Bacteria; kingdom Pseudomonadati; phylum Pseudomonadota; class Gammaproteobacteria; order Pseudomonadales; family Pseudomonadaceae; genus Pseudomonas; species Pseudomonas sp. OF001. The sequence continues at coordinate 85,235 of NZ_CAJGBM010000056.1, forward strand.
GAGCAGATGCTCGAGCAGTTGCGTGCGCACCGCGAGATGCTGGCCAAACCCAAGCCCTGAGCAGCCGCATCGCCCGGGTGGGCATGCGGGGTGGTTCAGACCAGCTCGCTGCGCCGTGCTTCCCAGCCTTCCAGCCAGGCCGGCAGGCGTTCGGCGGGCATCGCCTTGGCGATGAACCAGCCCTGGGCGACGTCGCAGCCGGCGCTGCGCAGGTGATCCCAGTCGGTGCGGTCCTCGATGCCTTCGGCCACGGTGCGCATGCCCAGCCGGCGGGCCATCTCCAGGCTGGCGCCGAGAATGCCGTCCAGCGACTTGTCGCGCCAGGCGCCGTGCACGAAGCTGCGGTCGATCTTCAGCTCGTTGAAGGGGATGTCGCGCAGCTGCACCAGCGAGGAGTGGCCGGTGCCGAAGTCGTCGATCGACAGGCCGATGCGCTTGAGGCGCAGGCGGGTGAGGATGTCGAGGGCGGCCTGGCGGTTCTTCATCAGGTGGCTCTCGGTGACTTCCAGCACCAGGCTGGTCAGTGGCGCGCCGGCGGCCAGTGCTTCCTGCTCGACCAGGTCGGGGAAGTCCAGCCCCACCAGATTGTCCATCGACACGTTGACCGCCACCTGCAGCTCGATGCCCCGGGCGCGCCACTGCCGCGCATCGGCCAGGGCGTTGCGCAGCACGTCGAGCATCAGCGCGTCGATCAGGCCGTGCTCCTCGGCGAGGGTGACGAAGCGGTCTGGGTAGACCAGGCCGTCCTCGGGGTGCTGCCAGCGCACCAGGGTCTCGACCCCGCTGACCTGCCCGCTGGCGAAGTCGACCTTGGGCTGGTAGTGGTTGACCAGCTGGCCGGCGCGGATGCCGTTGGCCAGCTCCTCGGCGCCGTAGCTGCGTGCCTCGCCGGTCCGTGGGGCATCGCCGCCGGGCAACGCCTGCAGGAGGCGCTGCAGCTGCTCGCTGGAGACCGGCTTGTACAGCGCGCCCGCGACCCGCAGGCGGTGACCGCGGGCCAGGCGCTCGGCGCTCTGCAGGATGCGCTCGTCCTCGCCGCTGACCAGCACCAGGGCGCCGGGGTAGCCCAGGCGCACCAGGTGGCGGATGAACTCGATGCCGTCCATCCCCGGCATCTGCAGATCGCAGAGAATCAGATCGGTGCCGTCGGGCTGCCGCTCCAGGTGCTCGACCGCGGCCTGGGCCCGCTCGCAGGCGAGTACCTGCTGGTAGCCGAGGGTCTTCAACTGGCGGACCAGCAGCTTGCGGATGAACGGGTCGTCGTCGACCACCAGGATTCTCATCGGAATTGCCTCCTGCTCAGACTGGGTTGCCTTCTTTCAGCAACCGGTCGATCCATGCTGCCGTGGCGTGATGAAGGGGATGGAACTCGGCCATGCCGTGGGCCAGCGCGGCACTGTCGCTGTCCTTGATGGCCTGTTCGAGTGCCGTGCACAGCTGGCCCAGGCGCACCGCGCCGACCGCGCGGGACGACGACTTGAGGCGGTGGGCGATGGCGTCGATGCTGTCGCAGTCGTTGCGGGCGAAGGCCTGCAGCAATTGCGGCGCCAGGCTGCGCAGCGACTCGGCGTAGTCGCCGAGAATCTCGCGGATCATCTCGCGGTCCGTGCCGACCAGTGCCGCGAGGACTGTCGCGTCGACCAGCGGCTGGTCGTCCGGCCCCGGCCCGGCGTCAGCCGGCGCCGGGCGGGCCTGCTGGGGCAGCCAGCGCGCCAGGGCGGTCTGCAGGGTGGCCAGGCGGATCGGCTTGGTCAGGTACTCGTCCATGCCGGCCTCCACCGCCCGTGCGGCTTCGCCGCGCATGGCGTTGGCGGTCAGCGCGAGGATCGGGATGCGGCGCTGGCCGGCTTCCTCGGCGCGGATCCGCCTGGCCAACTGGTAGCCGTCCATTTCCGGCATGTGCAGGTCGCTGAGGATCAGGTCGAAGCCGCCCTGGCGCCACAGGCTCAGGGCCTCGCTGCCCTGGCTGGCCAGCGTGAAGTCGTAGCCGAGCAGGGCGAGCTGCTGGCGGATGACCTTGCGGTTCACCGCGTCGTCCTCGACCACCAGCAGGCGCCGGCTGGCGGGGGCCCCGGCGACCGGTGCGGCCGGTGCCGCTGGCTCGGCGGCCGGCTGCGGCGCGCTGGCCAGGGTCAGCGGCAGGCTGACGGTGAAGCGGGTGCCGTGCCCCGGGGTGCTGGCGACGGCGATCTCGCCGCCCAGCAGCTCGACCAGGCGCCGGCAGATGGCCAGGCCCAGGCCACTGCCGCCGAAGCGGCGGGTGGTCGAGGACTCCGCCTGGCTGAAGGGCTGGAACAGCTGGCCGAGATGCTCGGCGGCGATGCCGATGCCGTTGTCCGTCACATCGATGAGCAGGCGCTGCGGGTCGTCCGCGGCCGGACGCACGCCCACCACGACCCGGCCGGGTTGCTCGTCGCGGCCTCCGGAGAACTTGATGGCGTTGCCGATCAGGTTGAAGAGGATCTGCCGCAGGCGCATGGCGTCGGAGCGGATCCAGGGCGGCACCCCGGCGGCGATCTCCGCGTCGAGACGCACCCCGTGCGTGACGGCCAGCGGGCGCAGGGTATCGCACAGGTTATCGAGCAGCTCGACCAGGTTCAGCGGCGCATGCTCGATCTCCAGCCGTCCGGCCTCGATCCTGGAGAAGTCGAGGATGTCGTCGATCACCCCCAGCAGGGTGCCCGATGATTCGCGGATGGTGCGGACCAGGTCGGCCTGGTGGGGCGGCAGCTGGTCCTGGGTGAGCACGTCGATCAGGCCGACCACGCCGTTCATCGGCGTGCGGATCTCGTGGCTCATGGTGGCGAGGAAGGCCGACTTGGCGCGGCTGGCCTGTTCGGCCTCCTCGCGGGCCTGGGTCAGGCTGGCGATCAGCGCCTTGAGCTCGCGGATGTCGCGCAGGGTGCCGATGAAGAAGCGCTGCCCGTGCACGCGGTACTCGGAGACGCTGAGTTCGAGGGCGATCGGCTGGCCGTCCTTGTGCCGGCCGCTGACCTCGCGGCTGGAGCCGACGATGTGCCGCTCGCCGGTCTGCAGATAGCGCGCGATGTAGTCGTCGTGGTGCTCGCGCAACGGCGAGGCCATCAGGCAGGAGATGTTGCGACCGACCAGCTCCTCGGGACGGTAGCCGAGCAGCGGTTCGATGGCCGGATTGACGCTCTGCACGATGCCGCGGCTGTCGATGGTGATCACGCACTCGAGCAGGTGGTCGAGCACCGCGTGGATCTCCGCCTCCTTGGCGTGCAGGTCGGTCAGGGCCTGGCCGCGCTCCTCGATGCGCTGCTGCAACTGGCTGTTCAGCTCGGCGAGCTGGGCGGTGCGCTCGGCGACTACGCGCGAGACCAGCGCATGCCGTCCGGCACTGCCCAGGGTCGCGAAGGTGGCGAGAAAGGCGGTGAGCACGGCGAAACCGAGGAACAGGCGCTCCTCCGCCGTCGAGCCGGGCCGCCACAGCGGGAGCTTTGGGTACATTTCCAGGCGCCAGACGCGCCCGCTGGCGTGGACGTCGCGATGCCAGTCGGGCTCGGCCCCGGCCGGCAGCGAGTCGCTCAGGATGCGCCGGGGCATGCCGGCGGTGACGTCCGAGATGCGCAGGGCGAACTGGCGCTCCTCCGCCTTGCGCCGCAGCGGGGCGAACAGCTGCTGGATGTCCAGGGCGCCGACCACGTAGCCGACCGGCGCTTGTTGCGCAGCGGCGTCGAGCCTGTGCACCGGCACGAAGAGCAGCGATGCCTGGCGTGCGCTGCGGACCAGCCGGATGCGGTCGGAGGCGATGGACTTGCCGTGGTCGAAGGCCTGCCTCATCGCCGTGTGGCGCATCGGCTCCGAGCCGTGGTCGAGGCCCAGCACCGTGCGCCCCAGCGCCAGCGGCTCGCTGTACAGGACGGGAAAGTATTCGGCGCGCTCGGCGGCCGGCTGCAGCCGGCCGCGGCTGTCCAGCTCGACGATGCGATAGCCGGGGAAGCCGCTGGCCGCGACGGCGGCCTCGAAGCCGGCCCGCTGCCGGGCGCCGACCCGCGGCGCCCAGTCCACCCAGAGGATGGCGGGGCGCTGGACGAAGCTCTGGGTGTACTTGCGGAACTCCTCGCGGGTGACCTCCGGGCTGGTGGCGATGAAGTGCGCCAGGCCTTCCAGCGGCAGCAGGGTTTCCGCGACGTCCTGGGTGATGCTGTCGCCGATCACCTCCATCAGCGTGCGCGCCTCGCTGCGGGCGCGCAGGTCCTCCAGTTGCGACAGACCGAGGTGGCCGACGATCAGCAGGGTGAGGGTGACCACCAGCGGCAGGGCGAAGCGGTGGTTGCCCTCGCCGCCGCGCAGGGTCCGGCGGCCCGGCCACAGCAGCAGCGCCAGCGGCGCGAACAGCAGCACGCCGAGGGTGTCGCCGGCCCACCAGCGCAGCCACTCGTTGAACAGGTCGTCGCTGGCGATCCTGCCGCCGGCGACCAGCACGGCGCTGCCGAGGGTCGGCGCGATCAGGCAGGTCAGCGGGCCGGCGGCGAACAGGATGGACACCAGCCGGCGGTCGCGGGCGACCTGCCAGCGTCCCTGCAGGTAGCGCTGCACCAGCCAGACGCAGAGCAGCGTCTGGATGGTCGCGGCTGCGGCGGTGAGGCTGGCCAGGCCGATGCCTTGCAGCGACGCGTCGCGCGACAGGTCGATCAGCAGGTCGCCGAGGAACACGCCGGGCCAGCAGCGCCAACCCCAGACCAGCAGTCCCGCCGTGGCCATGCCGGTCGCCGGCCAGATCGGCGAGGCATAGCCGGTGGACTGGCTCAGCAGGACGCCGACGATGCCGGTCAGCAGGTAGAGACCGGTGAGGGCGAGCACCTTCCAGAGGTAATGCCGCCGGCTGCCCGGAGGCGTGAAGAGTGACGCACCGGTCGGGGTGTCGTGGTCTGTCGCGTGCATCGGCGTCCCGCTCGGTGGAACTTCCAGCCCCGGGTGCCGGGGTGATTCGGCCCGCATCATATTCAGGGGGGAGCGCTCATGCCAATGATCTGTGCTCCGCGATGGTGCAGCGACCCGGGGCGGGCAGATTACATTCGCGTCAGCTTCTGGCTGTCGCGGGCGGCCGGTTGCACAATTCGCCTGGCACTGATGGCCAGCACTTTTGGCCGGAACTTGTGGCCGGAACTTGTGGAGAGTAGCGCGATGAAGATCCTGGTGGCCGAGGACGATCCGAAGATCGGTGCCTACCTGCGGCAGGGCCTGAGCGAGGCGGGGTTCGCCGTCGACGGGGTCGCGGATGGGTCCGAAGCGCTGCACCGTGCGCTGGGCGAGCGCTACGACCTGCTGATCCTCGACGTGATGATGCCCGGCCTCGACGGCTGGGAGGTGCTGCGCCGCCTGCGCGGCGCCGGGCAGGGCGAGCCGGTGCTGTTTCTCACCGCGCGCGACGGCATCGAGGACCGGGTCAGGGGGCTGGAGATGGGCGCCGACGACTACCTGGTCAAGCCGTTCGCCTTCGCCGAGCTGCTGGCGCGGGTGCGCACCCTGCTGCGCCGCGGCCAGGCCAGTGCGGCGCCGACCCGCCTGCAGGTCGCCGACCTGGAGGTGGACCTGCTCAAGCGCCGCGCCAGCCGCGCGGGCCAGCGCATCGACCTGACCGCCAAGGAGTTCGCCCTGCTCGAACTGCTGCTGCGCCGCCAGGGGGAGGTGCTGCCCAAGTCGCTGATCGCCTCGCAGGTGTGGGACATGAACTTCGACAGCGACACCAACGTCATCGAGGTGGCCATCCGCCGCCTGCGGGCCAAGATCGACGACGGCTTCGAGCCCCGGCTGATCCACACCGTGCGCGGCATGGGCTACGTGCTGGATGTGTCCGAGTGATCGCCCGCCTGTCGCTCACCGCGCGCCTCGGCCTGCTGTTCATGCTGGCCCTCACCGGCGTGCTGCTGGCCGCCGGGCTGACGGTCAACCTCCTGAGCCGCGAGCACTTCCTCGACCTCGATCGCCACGCCCTGCACGACAAGCTGCAGGCCAGCCGGCGCCTGCTGGGCAGCCTGGGCCGCGCGGACCGGCTGGAGGCCCTGGGCCCGCAGCTGCACACGCTGCTCGGCGCGCACCAGGACCTGCGCGCGCAGATCCTCTCCGGCGACGGCCGGGTGTTGTTCGCCGAGCCCTCCGAGGCGGCAATTCCCGCGCGTTTTCGCACCCGGCTCGACGGGCTGTGGGAGTGGTGGGAGGGCGAGCGTCTGCTGCGCGGGATGACCGCCGAGGTGGCGCTGGCCGAGCCGGGGCAGTCGCTGACCCTGCTGCTGGCGCTGGACGTGACCCACCACGAGGACTTCTTCGCGGCGCTGCAGCGCTGGCTGTGGATCGCCCTGGGGGTGTGCGCCCTGCTCAGCGCCGGGCTCGGCTGGCTGGTGGCGCGCAGCGGCCTGCGCCCGCTGCGCGAGGTGACCCAGGTGGCCGCCGGCGTGTCGGCGCGCTCGCTCAAGGAGCGCATCCCCGAGCAGACGCTGCCGGTGGAGCTGCGTCCGCTGGTGTCCTCGTTCAACGGCATGCTCGAGCGCCTGGAAGAGTCCTTCGTGCGGCTGTCCAACTTCTCCGCCGACATCGCCCACGAGCTGCGCACGCCGCTGACCCAGCTGATGACCCACACCGAGGTGGTGCTCGGCCGCGCGCGCAGCCTGGAGGAATACCGGGAGGCGCTGTACGGCAACCTCGACGACCTCAAGCGCATGGCGCGGATGATCGACGACATGCTGTTCCTGGCCAAGGCCGACAACGGCCTGATCGCCCCCGAACGACGGCCGCTGGCGCTGCACGAGCTGGTCGAGCAGCTGCTCGACTACTACCGTCTGCTGGCCGAGGAGGCCGGGGTCGAGCTGGCGCAGGGAGGCGAGGGCTGGATCGAGGGGGAGCCCGGGATGCTGCGCCGTGCGCTGTCCAACCTGCTGGGCAATGCCCTGCGCTACACGCCGGCCGGCGGCTGCATCCGCGTGAGCATCGGGCAGCGCGGCGGGCAGGTGCTGCTGGAGGTGGAGAATCCCGGGCCGACGATTCCCGCCGAGCATCTGGGGCGGCTGTTCGACCGCTTCTACCGGGTCGACCCGGCGCGCCGCGAGGGCGGCCACGCCGGGCTGGGGCTGGCGATCACCCGCTCCATCGTCGAGGCCCACCGCGGCAGCATCCGCTGCACCTCGGCCGACGGACTGACCCGCTTCGAGCTGGGTTTCCCCGCCCTCAGCGCTGCGGACGGAAGCGGTAGCCGCTGAAGCTCAGCACCACGCCGTCGCTGGCGATGCGCTCCAGGGTGATGCCCGGCGCGGCGCTTTCGCCCTGGCGCAGCACCTTGTCGTTGATCACCGCCATGCGCAGGTCCGGCTGTTCGGCGTAGGAAAATCCGGACACGGACAGCGGCGGGATGCGCTCGCGCACCGTCGGCGGCAGCTCGTAGAAGGCCAGCACCCGGTTGGGTGGGGCGGGGAGCGCGGCGGCCGGCGCCGGCTGTGCCGGGGGCGGGGCGGCGGGCAGGGACCTGGCGGCGATGGGCGTGGGTTCCTGAGCGGGGAGCACGGTTCTGGGCGCCGGTGCCGGCTGGACCGGCAGCGCGACCTGCGCCGGAGCCGGCAGCGGCTCCGCGGCTGGCGCAATGGCTGGCTGCGCGGCGGGAGCGCTCGGCGGCGGCGCAGCGACCAGCGTCTGCACCGCCGGGGCGCTCGTCGTCCCGGCCGGTGGCTCGACGGGCGCCGCCGCGACCGGCGCGGCGCTGGCCACTGGAGCCGGCATGGCGGCGACGGGCGAGGCGGCCGGGGCAACGGTCGCCTCGGGCGGCGGCGACTGCCAGGGGCGCCACCAGCCGGTCACCGCCACCGCCAGCAGCAGGGCGCCGCCGGTCAGCAGTGGCAGGCGATTGGCGGCGAACGGCAGGGTGGCCGGCGCCTCCGCGGCGGGCAGGGTGGCGAGATCCGGCACCCGGCCTTGCTGGCGGGCGTATTCGGACTTCTTCAGGGCTTCGAGTATGTAGGACATGGCTAGTGGTCCTGCTGGGCCAGAACCGGCGCTTCGGCGTCGGTGAGGGCGGCGAGGCGGGCCAGGGTCATCCGGCCGACCAGGCCGTCGGCCTTGAGGCCGTGGGCACGCTGGAAGTCACGCACCCGCCGGGCCAGTTCCTCGGTGAACAGGTTGCCGGCGCTGCCGCGCGGGGGCGTACCTTCCCAGCGCGCCAGGCGCTGGTCGATCCAGGCTACCGCCGGATCGCGGGCGCCGATGCCCAGCCCGCGGCCCCAGCCCTCGGGGGCGCGCCAGAGCAGGGTGTAGCGGCCGGTCCACTGGCGCATCAGGCTGTCCAGCGGCACTTCCTGAATCTTGCCGGCCACGGCCAGGCGGACCTGCTCCGGCCCCAGCTCAAGCAGGGTGGCGAGGAAGTCGGGACCGTCGGCCTGGCGCAGTTCGACGATGGCCGGGCTGTTGAAGCTGCGCAGCGAGGCGAGGCCGTCGTTCATCGGCAGGCAGTGCAGGTCCACCTGGCCGGCGCGCCGGCAGGCGTCCTCCAGGGCGGTCGGTTCGGCGACCTCGATCTGCCACTGGGCGAACAGGCTGCGTACCGCCATGGCCTCGTGCAGCCAGTGCTCCTCGCGGCCCGGGGCGGCGATGATGCCGGCAGAACTCTCGCTGCTGGCGGGTTGCCGCTCTGCGGGCGGCGCGGGCTCTGCCGTGTCGGCGGCAGGCCCGCTACTGGCGAGCGGCTCGGCAGTGGCCGGCGCGGGAGCGCTGTCGCTGGCCGCCAGCGGCGGCGTCTCCTGCTCTGCCGACGCAGGTCCGCGGTCCGCTGCCGGGACGACGGCAAGCGGCGGGGCGGGGCGGTCCGCGGCCACCGGCGCGGTCGCTTCGCTGCGCTGCTCGATCTGCACCGGGGGCGCGGGGCGCGGCAGCTGCGGGACGGGCAGGCCGTGCTGTATGGCCACGGCCAGCCCGGCGAGCACGGCCACGGCGAGGGCCGTGGTCAGCGTCGGCGGCAGGCGTGCCGGCGGTCTGCCGACGGGTTCGCCCAGCACCTCGCGGGCGGCGCGCTTCAGGGTGGCGCTGTCCACGGCCTGCCGGCCCCTGACGTAGGCGCCGAGCAGGGCGCGGTCGCAGATCAGGTTGATCAGCCGCGGCGTGCCGCCGCTCAGGTGGTAGAGGCGTTGCAGCACGCGCGGCGGAAACAGGGTGGCGCGCGCGCCGGCCACCGCCAGGCGGTGCTGCACGTAGGTACTGACCTCCTGGCTCGACAGCGGCTCCAGGTGGTAGCGCGCGACTATGCGCTGGGCCAGCTGGCGCATCTGCGGCTGCGCCAGGCGCTCGCGCAGTTCCGGCTGGCCGAGCAGGATGATCTGCAGCAGCTTGCGCTGGCTGGTCTCCAGGTTGGTCAGCAGGCGCAGCAGCTCCAGCACGTCGTTGGACAGGTTCTGCGCCTCGTCGACGATCAGCACCGTCTTGCGCCCGCGGGCGTGGCTGGCCAGCAGGTGGGCATTGAGGCGGTCGACCAGCGCCTTGAGGCCGCGCAGGTTGGCGGGCAGTTCGATATGCAGTTCGTCGCACAGGGTGCGCAGCAGCTCCAGCACGTTCACCTTGGGATTGAAGATGAAGGCGATGTCGCAGTGTTCCGGCACCTGCTCCAGCAGGCAGCGGCACAGGGTGGTCTTGCCGGTGCCGACCTCGCCGGTGAGCAGCACGAAGCCGCCGTCGATGCGCAGGCCGTAGAGCAGATGGGCGAGCGCCTCGCGGTGCCGCGCGCTCATGAACAGATAGCGCGGGTCGGGCGAGATCGAGAAGGGCGTCTCGGTGAGGCCGAAATGCTGCTTGTACATGATGGCTTTCCGTGTCTGCTGCACGGCGCAGGGCGGCGCCGTCCCCCGCAGGTCTTCTTCCAGGGTTGAGCATAGTCCGCCTGGCGCAGGGCGCGAGTCGGCCCGACCAGCAGTTTTTTGCTACTGGCGCATCAGGGGCGATGGACTACGCTCGAAATGGGGAAACAAAAAACAGGCGGGAAACGCCATGGAAACTCAAAGACCATCAACGGGGGATTCGTCTGGTTGCGTGTTGGCCTGCCTGCTGCGCAGGCCAGCGCTTTTCCGCGCCTTCGGTCTGGCCTGCGCGCTGCTGGCGGCGCCCCTGCAGGCGCCCCTGCAGGCGGCTGAAGAAGAGGACGAGATCCGTGGCTTCATCGTCGACAACAGCATTTCCCACATCGGCCACGAGTTCTACCGCTACTTCTCCGAGCGACTGCGCGACACCAGCCGGCTGGACTTCAACCTGGTGGTCAGGGAACGGCCTTCGGCGCGTTGGGGGAGCCTGGTATGGGTCGAGTACGAGGGCCGCACGCTGTACCGGCGCTTTCTGGCGCCGAACGTTTCCGAAGTGCAGCCGGTGGCCTACGAGGCCGCCGACCTGATCCAGGAAGCCGTCACGCGCCAGAAGCTGGAGAGCCTGCTGCAAGACACCTACGACTTGGACAAGGATGAGCTATGACCATGAAAAAACGCCCTCTCGCGGCCTGTCTCGGGCTCACCGGTGTCTGCTTGCTGGCGCCGGTGCAGGCCACCGAACTGGTCTACACCCCGGTCAACCCGGCCTTCGGCGGCAACCCGCTGAACGGCCCCTGGCTGCTGGCCAACGCCCAGGCGCAGAACGACCACAAGGACCCGGACCTGGGGGGCACGGGGACCGGCACCACGGCCCTGCAGCGCTTCACCAGCCAGCTGGAGTCGCGCCTGCTTTCGCAACTGCTCACCAACATCCAGAACGGCAATACCGGCAGCCTGACCACCGACTCCTTCCTCATCGATATCGTGGATGTCGACGGTTCCCTGACGATCGTGATCACCGACCGGCTGACGGGGGAGGTCGCCGAGGTCATCGTCGACGGACTCTAGCCCATCAATCGACCGCCGCTGGCATAGAAGCAGGAAGCTCAGGACCATGAACAAGATCATCGCGATGGCAGTGCTGCTAGCCGCCGTGCAGGGGTGCGCCCTGCGCGAGCCGATGCCCGCCGAGAAGGAGCCGGAGATTCCGACCCTCACCCCACGGGCTTCCACCTACTACGACCTGCTCGCCCTGCCGCGTCCCAAGGGGCGCCTGGTGGCCGCCGTGTACGGCTTCCGCGACCAGACCGGCCAGTACAAGCCGACCCCGGCCAGCTCCTTCTCCACCAGCGTGACCCAGGGCGGCGCCAGCATGCTGGTGGATGCGCTGCAGGCCAGCGGCTGGTTCGTGGTGCTGGAGCGCGAGGGCCTGCAGAACGTCCTCACCGAGCGCAAGATCATCCGCGCCTCGCAGAGCAAGCCGGACACCCCGGCCAACATCCAGGCCAACCTGCCTTCGCTGCAGGCGGCCAACATCCTGCTGGAGGGCGGCATAGTCGCCTACGACACCAACGTGCGCAGCGGTGGCGAGGGTGCCCGCTACCTGGGCATCGGCCTGTCCGCCGAGTACCGCGTGGACCAGGTGTCGGTCAACCTGCGGGCGGTGGACGTGCGCAGCGGCCAGGTGCTGGCCAACGTGATGACCAGCAAGACCATCTACTCGGTCAGCCGCAGCGCCGGGGTGTTCAAGTTCATCGAGTTCCAGGAGCTGCTCGAGGCCGAGGCCGGCTACACCACCAACGAGCCGGCGCAGCTGTGCGTGCTGTCGGCCATCGAGGCGGCGGTCGCCCACCTGGTGGCCCAGGGCATCGAGCGGCGCCTGTGGCAGGCCGCGGATGCCGGCACCTTCGAGAATACCTCGTTGCCCAAGTACATGACCCACGGGCAGGCCACCGCCGCCGCGCAGTAGCGCCCAGACGCCCATGGCCGGCCCGTGGGCTGCGGCTATTCGAGTCGCAGCTCGCGGGTTTCGGCGGGCTGCTCCAGTCCATCCACCCACCAGAGCAAGCGGCCCTCGATCCGGCTGGCGCCGGCCATCCGCACGCCGTCGGCCAGCGGGCAGCGCGCCTCCTCGCCCGCTTCGAGCCGGCCCGCCTGGCGCGAGCGGCTGCGTCCCGCCGGCCCCTGGGCGAGTACCTCCAGTTCGTAGCGGACCTGCTGGCCCGTGCCGCGGAAGCACAGGTGTACCGCGGCTTGGCGGGGCGCCGGCTGGCGCAGTTCGAAGTCGACGGCGACACTGCCGGTCGCGGCCAGCAGCAACCCGGTCAGGCTGAGAAGCGGCATGCGTGCCTACCTCCGCTGGACAGAAAAATGCCGCCCGCGAGGGGCGGCAGGCAAGGACGGCAGGCTCAGTTCTGGTTGACGTTGGCGACGTTGCCGGTGCCGAACTGGCTGACGTAGGCGGTGTGGCCGAAGTTCACCTGGTTCACGTAGGCCTCGTTGCCCGAGCCGCCCTGGGTGACGATGGCATAGTTGCCGCTGTCGCTCTGCACGATGCTGGCGAGGTTGTTGTCGCCGTACAGCTGGGCGACCTCGGCGACGTTGCCGCTGCCCGACTGATCCAGCTCGACCATGTTGTCGGTGCCGCTGCTGGTGCCGCCGGCATAGTTGTAGCTGCCGCTCTGGTTGACCACCAGCATGTTGCCGCTGCCTTCCTGCTCGAAATACAGCTCGTTGTAGCTGTCGGTCTGGGCCACCGTGGCCTGGTTGCCGTTGCCGCGCTGGCTCAGGTCGAGGGTCTGGTCGCTGCCGTCCTGGCGCATGCTGATGACGTTGTCGCTGCCCTTCTGGCGCAGCGAGGCGTACTGGTAGCTGCCGTACTGGCCGCCGTTGTTCGGATCCAGCGAGGTGCCGGCGTAGATCTGGTTGCCATTGCCGCGGGAGGAGGCGGTGAGGATGTGGTCGCTGCCTTCCTGGTAGACGTAGCCGAGGTTGCCGATGCCGCTCTGGAAGACTTCCGCGCGCATGCCGAGGGCGTCGTACTGCTCCACCTGCACGGCGTTCTCGTCGCCGAGCTGCACCACCGAGGCCTGGTTCCAGGCGCCGTCGGTCTGGTCGATCACCGCCTCGCTGAGGCTGCCGTCCTGGCGGATGGAGGCGTCGCTCTGGTACTGGTTCTCCTGCCAGGTTGTCGCGTAGTTGTTGTAGCCCTTCTGGTTGGTGCGCGCGTAGTTGTCCTCGCCGCCCATCTGCTCGACATAGGCATCGTTGCCTTCGCCGTACTGCTTCACCTCGATCTGGCTGGCCAGGGCGTTGCCGTCCTGCAGGGTCGCTGCCCGGTTCAGGTCGCCCTCCTGGCGGATGTGGGCGACGTTGTCCATGCCGCCGATCTGGTCGATATTGGCGGTGTTGCCGCCGACGGCATGGCCCTCCTGGTGGATGACCGCCTCGTTGTAGAGGGTGCCTTCCTGCCAGGTGTAGGCGCCGTTGTCCGGGCCGCGCTGCACCTGCCTGGAGAGGCTCTCCAGGGTGCCGAAGATCTGGCTGCTGGCGGCATCGTTGCCGGAGCCGTTCTGCTTCTGCTCGGTCAGGCTCATCCAGTCGCCGTCCTGCTCGATGAAGCCGGTGTTGGTGCTGCCCTTCTGCGTCTGGGTCGCGGTGCTGGTGGTGTAGCTCTGCCAGATGGCGGCGCCGTTGTGGCTGCCGTTCTGGCTCTGCTCGGCGGTGCTGTAGCTGGCCGAACTCTGCATCACGTCGGCGAGGTTGTAGTTGCCGCTCTGGCTCTGGCTGGACGTGCTGTCGTCGGCCATGGCCTGGACACTGATGACGGCCAGTACTGCTGCGGCGAGGGGTTTGAACTGGAACATGGTGTTGCCTCCTGGTATGCCTTTTGTTGACGCATGACGAGAGAGTCACCGACCTCAGCGGTACTGGTGGATCAGCACGCTCTGGTTGTTGCCGTATTGCGCGATGCTGCTGTGCAGCCCTGCTCCGGACTGCTCGATGCGAGCGGAGTTGTAGGCGCCGTTCTGCACGATGAGCGCCTGGTTGTCGGACCCGTTCTGCACGATGGCGGCGCGATTGCCCGTGCCCTGCTGACTGATCAGGGCGAACTGGTCCGTGCCTTGCTGGAGGATGAAGGCTTCCTGGGCGCTGCCGTCCTGAACGATCTGGCCCAGCAGGGATTGGCCGTTCTGGGTCAGCGTGGCCCGGTTGGCCTCGCCCTGCTGCCGCACCACGGCCTGTTGGCCGGGCGGCAGGAAAGCGGGAAGGTTGAACTGCTCGAACAGATCGGCATTGCCTGCCAGATCGAAGTTCTCCATCAGGTCTGCAGCCTGCACGGCCGTGCTGCCGAGGCAGAGGGCGAGCAGGGCCGCGAAGCAACGCCTGTCAAAGCGGGTAAGCGGTGGCATGGCAATATCCTTTCACCGTCCTTTCACCACCCGGACGTGACCATCTGTCCGGATTCGATGTCGTGTGGCTTCTCAGCCTCGAGAAGCCGAACCGGCCTCCCGACTCAGGCGCTTACCGGGCGACCTGAGGAGCGGGAGGCTGGTGCAGGGCTCAGCGGACCTGCAGCGGTACTGTCACCACCCGGCCGAAGGCCGAACGAACGGTGGCGGTGGGGTTGGCCGACGGCCCGGCCCCGGTGGTTTCCACCGACAACCGCCAGCGACCGGCGGCGGTCAGGGTGGCGGTGCCGAGGTTCAGCGGCCCGGCGGTGGTGGAGACGCTGACCGTGATGGTGTTGCCGTTGGCCCGCGAGGTCTGCCCACTCAGATCCCAGCGGAAGCGGTTGCCGGTGCGGCGGGTCACGGTGGCCGTCGCCACGGTCAGGTTCTCGGCCACGGCCGGCGGCGGGGTGACCGCCACGGTCACGGTCGCCGGAGTCGCCGAGACGGCGCCGAGCGAGTCGCGGGCCTGGTAGGTAAAGGTCGCGTTGAAGGCGGTGGTCACCGTGGCCGGCGGCGTGTAGGTCACCGTGGTGCCGTCGGTGCTGACGGTGCCTCCGCCGGTCACCGCGGAGAGGTTGACCACGCTGAGCGGCACGTTGCCTTCCGGGTCGGTGTCGTTGTTCAGCACGGCGATGGTCACCGGTGCCGTCGAGGCGGCGGCGGTGTCGTTGTTCGCCGTCGGCGCCCGGTTGGCCGCCACGGTGACGGTGACGGTGGCCGGAGTCGACTGGCCGCCACGGGCGTCCTGCACGCGGTAGGTGAAGGTTTCCACCAGCGGTGCGCCGTTGACCACGGTCGGCGGGGTGTAGACCACCGAGTTGCCGCTGCGCGTGATGCTGCCGCGCGCCGGGGCCGGCGCCAGGGCCGAAAGGTCGATCAAGGTGAGCGGCGTGTCGTTGTCGGGATCGCTGTCGTTGGCCAGCGGGTTGATGGTCACCGGCACCCCGGCGGTGGTGGAGGCCGAGTCGGCCACGGCCAGCGGCAGCTGGTTGGCGCCGACCACCGGAGCGCTGCCGACCACCGTCACCATTTCGGTGTCCGAGCCGCCGGCCGCCGACTTCACGGTGACGCTGGCCGGCGGCTGCTCGAGGTTGGTCACGGTCAGGGTCTGCAGGGTTCCCGACTTGCTCAGGCGGCCGTAGCCGTCCGCGGCCATGTCCGGCACCACCACTTCGTCGCTCGATCGGGCCTCGATGGTCAGGGTGCGGTTGGCCCAGGAGAAGCGGGCGGTGCCGATCTTCACCACGTCGGTGAGCCGGCTCGACAGCGCGGTCGGTCGGGTCGTGCCGTTAGGGGCGGTCGCGGTGACCACCAGGAAGGGCGGCAGCGCCTGCTGCGGCGGGTTGTTGGCGAAGAAGTAGCCGTTGTTGTTGCTGGTCAGGTTGAACAGGCACGGCGAGGGGGTGGTGCCGGGGACCAGCGCCAGGGTTTCGCGGTAGCAGACGTTGGTGCTGGCGTTGGCCGGCGGGGTCTTGGCGAACACCGAGATGCGGGTGCCGGCGCTGGTGCGGTTGTAGGTGCTGCGCTCGACCTCCACCTGGGTCGGCGCCCGCGTGTCGGCGACCTTGCCCGACAGGGTGAACAGGTTGGTCTGCAGCGTGCCCGCCGGGCCCTGGATGCGCACGAAGTTGACGCCGTTCAGGCCGCCGGTCACCTGCTCCGGCAGGTTGGGGTTGCCGATGAAGGTTTCGGTCTCGCCGGTTTCCGGGTTGGTGGCGGTGATCGGCCCGCCGACCCGGGTCAGGAAGGGGCCGACATCGCCGGTCATGGCGCCGGTGAACACGCCCGGAGCGCCGATGCCGATGTCGCGGGTCATGTTGATCGCCCGCCGACCGGGGGTGGTCACCACCACGGTGTCCACGCCATACGGGTGGGTGATGGTGTAGGTGCCGGCCACCGGCACCGAGGCGCGGATGCGGATGCGGCTGAAGCTCACCTGGTCGCCTTCCTGCGGCAGTTCCTGGCCGAAGGCTGCCTCGATGCCGGCGACGTAGGCATCCAGCGAGTAGCCGGCGACGGCGCCGGCAGGAATGGTGGTCTCGGCCAGGAACCAGAACAGTTCTGACGGCCAGTTGGCCGGGAAGATCAGCGGCTGGGTGTCGTCGAACACGCCCGGTTCGGGGATCAGCGTGCACAGGTAGTTGCCGGGACCGCCGAGCACCGCCTTGGAGCGGCACAGTTCCAGCTGGAGATCGTTGTTGTCCTGGTACCAGAGGGGAAATCCGCCGGTCGCCCCCGTGTAGGGGCCGGGGTCGACGGCCTTGAGTACCGCTTGCGCAGTGCCGGTCAAGGCGAACAGCCCCAGAGCGGTCACTGCTATTCCTAGCTGCTTGTTCATGATGCCTCCAGGCTCGAATTCGAGTGAGCTTGTCTCGGGTGTTGCTGCCTCAGGGGAGAATGACCACTTCTTCGGTGTCGCTGCCGCCGCTGGCCGAGGTCACGGTGACCTTGGCCGGCGGGATCGGCGAGATGCTGGCCGACAGCGACTTGACCACCCCCGCGCCACCCAGGGCGCCGATGGCTGCGCCGCTGCTGGTGGCCGTTGCGTTGAGGGAAGGCAGGACGGTTTCGTCGCTGGAGCGGGCCTCGATGACCAGCTGGCCGGACGACAGGCTGTACTCGGCGCGGCTGATGGACACGTGGTCGACCAGCGGCGAAACCCTGGTGGTCGGCGTGCTGGTGGCGATGGCCACACTGTTGTCGGCGGTGATGCTGACGTTGGCGCCGGGGGTCGGGGTGCTGGTCGACTGGCCGTACCAGTTGCCGGTGGCGGTGGCTTCGCTCATCTCCACCGCGGGGGCGCCGGCGGTGTCGACGAAGCTGGCCTTGCCGGGCGGCGGCGGCGCCTGGACGAACACGTCCTGCTGCACCACGCTGCCGCTGCGGGCATAGGTGCTGCGGTTGACCAGCAGCGGGGTCGGCAGCTGCACGCTGGACAGCTTGCCGGAGACGGCGAACAGGTTGGTGCGCAGGTCGATGCCGTTCGGGCCCTGGATGCGTACGTAGTTGGTGCCGAACGGGCTGCCGGTGACCTCCTCTTCCAGGTTGGGGTCGCCGATGAAGGTTTCGCTGGCGCCGGTGTCCGGGTTGGTCTCGGTGTAGGGGCCGTTGACGCTGCGCAGGAAGGGGCCGATGTCGCCCTTCAGGGCGCCGGTGAACACGCCTGGAGCGCCGATGCCGATGTCGCGGGTCATGTTGATGGCGCGGGTGCCGGGGGCGTCGACGTTGAACACCTCGACCCCGTAGGGGTGGGTGACGATGTAGGTGCCGGCCACCGGCACATCCACGCGGATGCGGATGCGCGCGAAGCCGACCTGATCGCCGTCGATGGGCTCTTCGGCCGCGAATGCGGCTTCCAGGGCCGAGATGTAGCCGAGGTCGATACCGGTGGCGGCGTCCTGGATGAAGGCGTCGCCGGTGAACCAGAAGGTTTCGCCGGGGAAGTTGCCCGGCAGTACCAATGGCTGGCTGAGATCGAGCCCCGGCTCCGGGAGCAGCGAGCACATGTAGCTGGGCGCATCCGGTGTTCCTGCCACGCGGGAGCTGACCGCCTTGGACAGGCACAGGTCCAGAGCCCGACCGTGGGTGTCCTGGAACCAGGCTGGATAGCCGGCGGTAGCCGCGGTATAGGGACCGGGATCCACGGCATTCAGCGCCGCCTGGACAGAGCCGGCCAGTAGCCCGAGTCCGAGCAAGGCCGCCATTTTCGATGATGGTTTGTGCATGATTTTGCCCTTTCTTGCAGATGGACGTCGTCTCGGGTTGTGCCGTGCTTGCGTCACGGATTTGCTGCTAAGCATGAATGGCAATATCCGTACCACCGTTCGCAGGCCCCGGCGAGATCGGAAAATCCATTGCAGAACAATGGCTTGCGGAAGATTTGTGGCGGCGCGGCAAGGCCCGGAAAGTGGGGGTCAGTCCCCACAAGTGGGGGATTTCCGGTGGGGAGTGGGGGGGCGAGGTACGCAATGCCGGGAGGCCTGCGGTGCACCATGACGAACGACAGGTTCCACCGCCTGCGCAAGCGGGCGGTGGAACCTTGGGTAACCGTGAGGGAAGGGGAGTTGCGACCTACTGGATGCTGGAGGCCAGTTCGAAGATCGGGATGTACATCAGGATCACGATGACGCCGATGATCAGGCCGATGAACACCATCAGCAGCGGCTCGAAGAGACGCACGAACCACTCGACCCAGCGGCCGGTTTCCTCATCGTAGAAATCGGCGGTGCGTTCCATCATCGCGCCGAGATTGCCGGACTGTTCGCCGGCGCGCAGCATGCGCAGGGAGACCGGGGTGGCGAGCTGGTTTTCCTCCAGCGCCTGGGACAGCGAGTGGCCCTCGCGGATGCGCTCGGCGGCGCGGTCGAGGCGCGCACGGCTGTTCACCCCGAGCAGGCCGCGGACCATGGCGATGGCACCGAGGATCGGGATGCCGCCCTGCAGCAGGATGCCCAGCGAGCGGTAGAAGCGCGCCAGTTCGTAGATGAACAGGCGCTCGTGGATGGTCGGCACCCGCTCGATCAGCCGGCCGAGGGCGCGGCGCACGGCGCCCTGGCGCAGCAGCAGGGCGGCGCCCAGCAGGCCCAGCGCCAGGCCGCCGAACACCGCGGCCTGGTGGGCATGCAGGAATTGCCCGACCGTCAGCAGCACGCGCGACAGCCACGGCAGTTCGGCGCCGACGCCCTCGAACACCAGGCTGAAGCGCGGCACCACGTAGCCGATCAGGAACAGCAGCACGCCGCAGCCGACCACGAACAGCAGCGCCGGGTAGACCGCGGCGCTGACGATCTTCTGGCGCACCTCGTCCAGCCGCTTGCGGTAGGCCACGTAGCGGCCCAGCGCATCGCCCACCGCGCCGGTCTTCTCGCTGGACTGCACCAGCGCCACATAGAGCGCCGGGAACACCTCGGGAAACTGGCCGAGCGCCTGGGAGAACGACTTGCCCTCGTAGAGCAGGCGCACGACGTCGGACAGCACTTTGCGCGCCTGCGGATCGGCTTCCTTCTCGGCCAGACTCTCGAGGGCGTCGATCAGCGCCAGGCCGGCGCCCAGCAGGGTGGTCAGCTCCTGGCTGAACAGCACCAGCGGGAAGACCTCGCGCGAGCGCCAGGGCAGCGCCGCCCAGCGCCGCTCGGCGCGCAGGGTCAGCACGCGCAGGCCCTGATGCTCGGCGAGGCGGCGGGCGTCGCTGGCGCTCGGCGCATCCAGCCGCAGCGAAACCACCGCCGACTGCTTGTCCACTCCCTTGACCTGAAAGCGCATGGCGTTCGGCCCCGCTCACTGCCAGTTGGCGATTTCGGCGTTTTCCCCGTCGCCGCCGGGCTGGCCATCCTTGCCCATCGACAGCAGGTCGTATTCGCCGTTCTCCCCCGGCGAGCGGTACAGGTACTCGCGGCTCCAGGGGTCGAGGGGCACGCCCTTCTGCAGGTAGGGGCCATCCCACTTGGGCTCGTCGCTCGGGCGGGCGACCAGTGCCATCAGGCCCTGCTCGGAGGTCGGGTAGCGGCCGACGTCGAGGCGGTACAGGTCGAGCGCCTTGGCCAGGCCCTCGATCTGCGCCCGGGCCACCTTCGCCTCCGACTTGCCCAGCTGGGAGAAGTATTTCGGCCCCACGATGCCGGCCAGCAGGCCCAGCACCACCAGTACGACCAGCAGTTCGAGCAGCGTGAAGCCGCGTCCGTGCCGTTGAACATGCAGGCGAGTGTTCATCGCTCCGATCTCCCTGTGCGGCGATTAGCTGTCAGCTAAGGTCAGGATCGGAGGAGCGTCAAACGCGACCCGCATCACGGGAGGCCGGCATGCCGCTTGCTTCGCCGAGAGGGTTTTCCTCCGGATCGGAACAGGCAGGAGGCGCGACGAACATGCGGCGACTGACGTGGATCTGTCTGGGCATCCTGGCTGCCCTTGCGGCGCTGCCGGTGCGGGCGGACATCTACCGGGGGGTGTCGGCGGACGGCACGGTGATCCTCACCAACGTCTACCGGCGCGGGCACAACTACGTGCGCATCCGCAGCACGCCGAAGCCGCCGCCGGCCAGGGCCAGGCCGGTCGCCGCCGCCCGCTCGCCGCAGGCTCAGGCCCTGTCCGGCAAGCTGCCCTACGCCGCGCAGGTCGCGGCGGCGGCGGCCGAGCACGAGTTGCCGGAGGCCCTGTTGCATGCGGTGATCCGTACCGAGTCGAACTACGATCCGCGGGCGATTTCCGGGCGCGGCGCCATCGGCCTGATGCAACTGATGCCGGACACCGCCCGCGAGCTGGGGGTGGCCGATCCCTGGGACCCGGCCGCCAACATCCGCGGCGGGGCGCGCTATCTCAAGCGGCTGCTGGCGATGTTCGACAACGACCTGCAGCTCGCCCTGGCCGCCTACAACGCCGGTCCCGGCGCGGTGCTCAGCCGCGGCCGCACCATTCCTCCCTATGCCGAGACCCGCAGCTACGTGCCCAGGGTCATCGAGCACTTCAACCGGCTGCAGGCGAGCGGACGCTAGACGCCCGCGCGGCCGTCCCTGTCCCGCCCCCTGCGATTTGCCCCGCCATTGGGGGAAACAGTGGGGGATCGGGTGGGGCAATTTCCCCGATTTCATCCTGCCATCACCGCAACCTTCGACAAATCGCGGGCCGGCGCGCTGGCACGGCTCTTGCCGTATCTCAACTGGCTGTTATCGCGTGCGGTGACGAGGCATTTGTCCCGTGCCCAGGGTGAGCGGAGGCAGAGCAATGAACACCAACGACTCTTTCGAACAATCGCCGGGTGGAAGTCCGGGGCGCAGGCCCGGGCATCGGGCAGGTTATGCGGCGCTGCTGCTCGGTGGCGTCCTGCTGGCGATGGCCGGCTCCGTCCAGGCGGCCATCAGTTGCCAGCGCAATCTGGTGGCCGACGTGGTGGCGATCGACCAGCCGCTGATGTTCAACCGCCTCGGCGCGCAGAACGTCAACGGCATGATGTTCGCGCTGCGCCGCGACGTGATCGACGAGGACGACAGGCCGCTGCACAAGGGCGGCCGCGCGCTGCCGGGGCGGGTCCTGCTGCGCCCGGACAAGCGGCCCAAGCCGCTGGTGCTGCGGGTCGCCGAGGGCGACTGCCTGACCGTCAACCTGCAGAACCTGCTGGCCACCCGGGCCAACCCGCGCAAGGGCGAGGTGGTGCCTGAGCTGCAGATCGACGACCAGGTGACCGACCGCCACATCGGCTTCAAGGTCACCGGCATGCAGGCGGTCAACTCCATCGCCGACATTTCCGCCAACACCGGCAAGAACGGCAACTTCCTGCTGGCGCCCGGCGCCAGCCGCAGCTACAAGCTGTACGCCGAGAAGGAAGGGGTGTTCGTCGCCATCAGCGACGGCGCGACCTTCGGTGGCGAGGGCACCGCCGGCAACATCTCCAACGGCCTGTTCGGCCAGATCGTGGTGGTGCCCAAGGGCGGCAAGACCTATCGCAACACCCTGACCGAGGAGGAGATGCGCCTGGCCACCACCGGCCGTACCCAGGCCGGCCAGCCGATCATCGACTACGAGGCGCGCTACCCGATGCGCGAACCGTGGATCAGCGAGGGCAAGGCCGGGGCACCGATCGTCGCCATGGTCGACGGCAGCCAGATCGTCTCCAGCGAGACCGATGCGATCGTCATGGGCCCCAACGCCGACGGCAGCTTCCCGGCCAGCACCTATCCGCTGGAGCGCATGGGCCAGCGCAACCCGGCGCTGCCCAACCGCCTGGAGGCGTTCCGCGACTTCTCCGCCAGCTTCCAGGACGAGGCCGTCGCGGCCCAGGCCTTCCCCGGCTACTGGCGCGACCCGGTGTTCGCGCACGTGCTGCAGCCGGTGCGCGATGCCTTCATGATCAACTACGGGGCCAACGGCGTGGGTGCGGAGGTGATCGCCAACCGCCTGGGCGTCGGGCCGATGCACGACTGCCTGTCCTGTGCCTACGAGGAGTTCTTCCTCAGTGCGCACACGGTCGGCGACGCCGCCATGCTGGTGGACGTGCCGGCCAACGTCGGCCTGGAAGGCCTGGCGCCGGGGCAGGTGCCGCCGCCGGAGGCGACCGGGATCAAGGCCTCCATGGCCCTGTACCCGTCCGAGCCGTCGAACGTGAACCACAGCTATACCGGCGACTTCGTGAAGATCCGCAACACCCACGTGGGCCACGAGCAGCACGTCTTCCACCTGCACGGTCACCAGTGGCTGTACAACCCCAACGACGACAACTCCGACTATATGGACGCCCAGGGCATCGGCCCGGGTGCGGGCTACACCTACGAGATCGCCTACGGCGGCTCGGGCAACCGCAACCGCACCGCCGGCGATGCCATCTACCACTGCCACTTCTACCCGCACTTCGCCCAGGGCATGTGGAACATGTGGCGGGTCCATGACGTGTTCGAGGAGGGCACCCGCCTGGCGGTGTCCGAGGAGGGCGACGACGGCTTCCACGAGCAGCCGTTCGCCCTGCGCAGCGGCCTGCCGGCGCCCGGCGCCCGTGCGCTGCCGGACGGCGAGATCGTCGCCGGCACGCCGATCCCGGCCATCGTGCCGCTGCCGGGCAAGGCGCTGCCGCCGATGCCGGGCAAGGTCACCGTGGTGCCGAAGATCGCCCAGGGCGGCGAGGATGACGACGGGCGGATCGTCGGTTCGCTGGCCAGGGTCGACCGCAGCGAGACCAACCGCAACGCCGACGGCACCCTGAAGAACCCGGGCTTCCCGTTCTGGATCGGCGGCATGGAAAGCAGCGTCGGCCAGCGTCCGCCGACCCCGCCGCTGGACATGCTCGATCCGGTCAAGGCCCAGGTGCTCAGGGACAGCGGCAAGGCCCTGTGGGCCAACCTCGACCCGACGCAGGCCGGCGGCTGGGACGGCGGCCTGCCGCGGCACTCGCTGGACGGCTGGTCGGCCGGCGGCGAAGCCGAGGTGACCACCAGCGCCCTGGACTTCTCCAAGATCATCGAGAAGGCCAAGCCGATCTACTTCCCCGAAGAGGGCACCGAGGTCGAGCAGGCCGCCATGGCCTTCCACGCCAAGCCCGAGCATCCCAGCTTCGCGGTGATGCCCGATCGCAGCGTGGTGGCGAAGAACTTCCGCACCAACGGCGCGCTGCCGGTGGGCGGGGCGCCGTTCTTCGAGCCGTGCATGGACGACCGCGGCGTACGCCTGACCTCCTCGGCGGGCGCCGGGCAGTTCTTCGGCGGCAGCGGCCTGTCGTTCACCGGCTCCTCGACCTTCACCGCGGACCGGCCGCGGGTCTACAAGGCGGCCAACATCCAGTTCGACGCCGTGTTCAACAAGGTCGGCTATCACTTCCCGCAGGCGCGCATCCTCACCCTGTGGGAGGACGCGGTCCCGGTGATCGACAAGCAGAAGCCGCCGGAGCCGCTGGTGATGCGGATGAACACCTTCGACTGCACCATGTACCACCACACCAACCTGGTGCCGGCGTTCTACGAGCTGGACGACTACCAGGTGCGTACGCCGACCGACATCATCGGCCAGCACATCCACCTGCCCAAGTGGGACCTGACCTCCGCCGACGGCTCCGGCAACGGCTGGAACTACGAGGACGGCGTGCTCTCGCCGGTCGCCGTGGTCGAGCGCATCCGCGCCATCCGGGAGTACAACGACTGCACGGCCAACGATCCCCGCGAAGGCACCGCGGACTGCCCGGTGGCCAAGCAGCACCCGTACTTCGGCCGCTACAACCGGGCCGACTGGCTGGGCGCCCGCACCACCATGCAGCGCTGGTTCGCCGACCCGGTGGTCAACCGCTGGAACGTCGACCGTGGCCTGGGCAACATCTTCACCCACGACCACTTCGGCCCGTCCACCCACCAGCAGGTCGGCCTCTACGCCACCGTGCTGACCGAGCCGGCCGGTTCGCAGTGGTTCCATGCCGAGACCGGCACGCCGCTGTACACCCGCCAGGATGGCGGCCCGACCTCCTGGCAGGCGGTGATCGCCACCGGCGACCTGGAGGGCGACGGCAAGAACGACAGCTTCCGCGAGTTTTTCATGGAGTACAGCGACTTCCAGCATGCCTACGAGGCGGGCGTGTATGTCGGCGCCGGCCCGGACGGGGTGCCCAACCCGACGGCCTACCCGGCGACCGCCAACAGCTTCCGCTACGCGGTCAACCCGCCGATGCGCAAGAACTCCGCCCGGCTGCTGGAGTCGATGGTGGAAGTGGCCGGCGGCCAGGTGATCGGCTGCCCGACCCGCCCGTGCCCGCAGGCCATCTCGGCCGACGACCCGGGGATCTTCGTGGTCAACTACCGGCATGAACCGGTGGGCCTGCGGATCTTCGACCCGCAGCGCATCGCGCCCGACGGCAAGCCGGGCATGCAGGCGGCCGGCCTGGCCGGCGACCTGGCCTATGCCCTGCAGAGCCGTACCGACCGGGCCATCGCGGCGCTCAACCTGGCGCCCAGCGCGGTCACCCAGGCGGTCGGACCGACCGGTGGCACCACCACCTTCCCGCCGCACATCAACGCGGCCGGCGACCAGCCGGGCGACCCCTTCACGCCGCTGCTGCGCACCTACACCGGCGACAACGTGCGGGTACGCATGCACGCCGGCGGCCACGAGGAGGAACACAACGTCACCATCCACGGCGTCAAGTGGCTGCAGAACGGCACCGGCTACGGCACCAGCTCCAACTCGGGCTGGAAGGCCTCGCAGATGGTCGGCATCTCCGAGCAGTTCGGCTTCGTCGCCCCGGTGGCGATGATGTCCAGCGCCGCCGCCGAGACCGCCGACTACCTGTACTCCATGGACGCCTCCCTGGAGGGCTACTGGAGCGGCATGTGGGGGGTGATGCGCAACTACTCGACCAGCCGCAACGACCTGTTCGCCCTGCCGAACAACCCGCGTCCGGTGGCCGCGCGCAATACCGTGGCCTTCGACGGCGTGTGCCCGCGCTACAGCCCCAACCCGACCGGCAGCGGTACCCGGCCGACACCCAAGCGCAACATCGAGGTGGTGGTGGCCCTGGCCAACGACATTCTCGACAACCCGCTGGGGCTGACCATCGGCGATCCGCAGGGCGCGGCCGACCATGTTGGCGGCCCGCTCAAGGCCAACGGCGGCACCCTGGTGTTCAACCCGCGGCAGGTGAGCATCCCGCAGGTCAGCGTGGTGGATGACGAGACCGGCCAGGTGACCACCGTCGGCGGCCAGAGCGGCCCGCTGCACGACCCGACCGCGGTGCTCTACGTGCGCAAGGACGACCTCGATCCGGCTACCGGCAAGCTCAAGGCCGGCGCCCCGGTCGAGCCGCTGATCCTGCGCGCCGCGGCCGGCGACTGCATCACCGTGACCCTGGAGAACCGTCTGCCGGAAGCCATGCCGGACCTGCCGACCTACGCCATCATGCAGGGCGTGGTGAAGCGCGACCGCAACGGCCCGCAAGGCTCGACGACCTTCAACAACAACCTGATGCGCCCATCCAGCCATGCCGGCTTCCATGCCCAGTTGCTGTCGTACGACATCACCAGGTCGGACGGCGTCAACGTCGGCATCAACCCGGTGCAGACGGTGCCGCCGCGCGCCGCCGGCCAGAGCGCCTGGCCGACCCGCAGCTACCAGTTCTACGCCGGGCACCTGGAGCGCGAAGGCAAGCCGGTGTCGCAGGTGGTGCGCAACGTCGACAACATCAACGCCACGCCCATCGAGTTCGGCGGCCTGAACCTGCTGCCGGCGGACCCGATCAAGCAGGCGCAGAAGGGTCTGTCCGGCGCCATGTCGATCCTGCCGGTCGGCTCCACCTGGACCGAGGACCCCGGCATGCGTGCCGCGGCCACGGTGCAGGCGCCGGGGCAGACGACGTTCCGCGACTTCTCGCTGATCTGGCAGAAGGGGCTGAACATGCGCTGGGCCAACGGGCGGCCGGTGGAGAGCATGTCGACCGAAGGCATAGGCGTGCCCAACGATCCGAAGGACAACTCGGCCATGGCGGTCAACTACAAGAGCGAACCCCTGTGGTACCGCTTCGCCAAGGCACCCGACGCGCCCTTCGGGCATACCGGCTGGGGCGACATCCCCAATGCCCACATGGCCTACAGCAACGCCTTGGTGGGCGGCGACCCGGTCACGCCGATCCTGACGGTGGCGCCGGGCCAGCCGTTCCGCACCCACGTGACCATGCCGGCGGGCGGCAGTCGCGGGGCGACCTGGCAGCTGGATGGGCATATTCACCCGCAGGAGCCGTATCAGTCGGAAAAAAACGACGCCAGTGGCTACCCTCTGAAGTATGCGGGCATCGGTTCGGTACGCATCGGCAACAACCCGCTGTCGCGCTGGAGCGGCACCCAGGAAAGCGTGCTGCCGGCCGCGCACTTCAACTTCGTGTATCCGAGCGCAGGGGGGATGAACGCAATACCGGGGGACTACCTGTACCGGGACTTCGCGGTGTTCGGCAATACCGGCGGGATGTGGGGGCTGCTGCGGGTGATCAACCAGCAGAGCGCCACGACGACCACCACTACCACCCCACGGAGGCGCTGACCGCATAACGCATAACAACAACACGGTGCGTTCGGCCGGCCTGGAGCTGTCAGCCAGGCCGGCCGCTTGCAGGAGCGAATGGGGGCGACGATCGTGAAACCCGTAGGCAGAAATGGATTTGGCGTTCTCTTGCTGTTATCCGCACTCGGCCTGGCGGCCTCCGCCAGCCTGGCTGCCGAGCCCGGCGCCGGCGCGGCGGCGCAACCGGGCAATCCCAACCGCCTGGTGCGCAACGGCGTGGCGATAGAGTTCGAGGCCAGGCCGGTCGATACCGCCCGGCTGCTCGAAGGTGGGTTCGCCGACATCCGCTTCCGGCTGACCGATGCCAACAGCGGGCAGCCGCTGACCGGCCAGACGCCGGGTGCCTGGCTGGACCTGGCCGCCGTCGCCGGGGACAAGCGCGAGGCGATGTCGTGCCGGGCCAAGGTCGGCCTGTTCCTCAAGGGCACGCCGGGCATGCGCCCGATGCTCGACCTCAACAGCTATTACCTGCTGATCCTCAACAAGGACCCCAGCATCTCGGTGATCGACCCGCAGACCTCGGTGGGCGGCATCACCAGCACGCTCGGGCGCATCCAGCTCAGGCGCGCGCCCATGGACTGGGTCGCCAGCGCCGACGGCAAGCGCCTGTTCGTGTCCATGCCGGATGCCGGCGAGGTGGCGGTGGTCGATACCGAGAGCTTCAAGGTGATCGACAACCTCAAGGCCGGCCACGACCCGGTGCGCCTCGCCCTGCAGCCCGACGGCCGCTACCTGTGGGTCGGCAACAACGCGCGCCGCGAGGGCGACAGCGGGGTGACGGTGATCGACACCCAGACCCTCAAGCCGGTACTGAGCGCCGCCACCGGCAAGGGCCACCACGAGATCGCCTTCGACACCGCCTCGCGCCATGCCTTCGTCGGCAGCCGCGATGCCGGCACCCTGACGGTGTTCGACGTGGCCAGCCTGAAGACGGTGCGCGAGATCCGCACCGGCCCCATGCCGCTGGCGGTGGCCTTCTCGCCGCTGTCCGGGGCCGTCTACGTGGCCGACGGCAAGGCCGGCACCATCAGCGTGATCGACGCCGGCAGCCTGAAGCTGCGCAAGACCATCCAGGCGAAGCAGGGCATCGGCCCGCTGCGCTTCACCCCGGACGGCCGCTACGGCTTCGTCCTCAACACCCTGGAGAACACCGCCACGGTGTTCGACGCCGCCAGCGACGAGGTCCTGCACACCCTGGAGGTCGCCGCCGAGCCCTGGCAGATCGCCTTCACCCGCGGCTTCGCCTACATCCGCGGGCTGGCCTCGCCGAAGGTGACCATGGTCGACCTGGCCTCGCTGGGCAAGGACCGCCAGCCCGGCGTGCTGGGCTTCGACGCCGGTCCGGCCGCGCCCAAGCTGGCCGGCGACCTGCCGCTGGCCTCGGGCATCGCCGCGGCGCGCGACGATGCCGCGGTGTTCGTGGTCAACCCGGTGGACAACACCACCTATTTCTACATGGAGGGCATGAACGCGCCGATGTCCGGCTACCTCAACCGCGGGCATACCTCGCGGGCGGCCACGGTGGTCGATCGCAGCCTGCGCGAGCTGGAGCCCGGCGTGTTCGGCGCGCGGGTCCAGTTGCCGGCGGCCGGCCGCTTCGACGTCGCCTTCCTGCTCAACCAGCCGCAGATCACCCACTGCTTCGCCACCGAGGTGGAGGCCAACCCCGAGCTGCAGCGCCAGTTGGGCGCGCCGCGGGTGGAGTTCCTCCTCGACAGCCCGACAGTGCGCGCCGGCTCGCAGGTGAAGGCGCGCTTCCGCGTCGTCCAGGGCAGCCCCAGCCAGCCGCGGACCGGGATACAGGATCTGCGCGTGCGCTACTTCCTCGCCCCGGCCTCGCGCCCGCGCGAGGTGGCGGCCAGCGAGGTCGGCGAGGGCGTCTACGAGGTCACGGTGGACGTGCCGGAGGTCGGGGCCTGGTACCTGCACGTGGGCTCGGACTCGCTGGGGATGAAGTACGGCGACCAGCCCTACGTCAGCCTGCGCGCCACCAGGGCCACCGGGACACAACCATGATCCCGGGCGGCAGCCGCCCGGGTACAGCGGAGAACAACAACATGCAAAGACTCCAACGACTGCAACTGGCCCTGGCCATCGCCCTGTGCAGCCTCGGCCTCGCCGCCGCGCCGGCCCAGGCCCACTCGCCGGAAGAACATGCCGGGCATCAGGGCCACGCGGGGCATGCCCGCCATGCCGCCGCGCCGACGCCGCCGGAAGACACCCGGGTGCGCTTCGCCGACGTGCTGCTGACCGACCAGCACGAGCGCCAGGTACGCCTCGGGGACGAGGTGGTGGACGACCGCATCGTGGTGATGGGCTTCGTCTACACCAGCTGCACCACGGTCTGCCCGGTGGTGTCGGCGATCATGCAGAAGGTCCAGATGCAGCTGGGCGAACGGGCCGGGCGCGAGGTGCAGCTGGTGTCGATCAGCGTCGACCCGCTGCGCGACACGCCGGCGCGCCTGCGCGAGTACGCCAGCCTCTACAAGGCCGGGCCGGGCTGGACCTGGCTGACCGGCCCGGTGCCGGCGGTCAACGACACCCTCAAGGGGCTGGGCACCTGGAGCGCCGACTTCGAGAACCACACGCCGGTGATCCTCGTCGGCGACGCGCGCAGCGGGCAGTGGACGCGCTTCTACGGCTTCACCGATCCGGCGGTGCTGCTGGCCAAGGTCGAGGAGCTGAGCGCCCAGCGGCAGGGCCACGAGGGGCATGAGGGGCATGAGGGGCATGAGGGGCATGAGGGGCACCAGAGCTTCATGGTCAAGGGAGAGCGGCCATGAGCCGGCGCCGCCGGATCGCCCTGGCGCTGGCCGCCTGCCTGGGCTCTGGCCTGCTGCAGGCCCACGAGGAGCACGCCGGCCACCAGGCGCCGCCCGCCGCCGGCCCGGTGGCGCAGGAGGTGAAGGGCGGCGGCACCCTGGATGCGCGCAGCTATTTCACCGATACCCCGCTGCTCGACCAGGATGGCCGCCAGGTGCGCTTCTACAGCGATGTGCTGCAGGGGCGGGTGGTGCTGCTCAACGTCATCTTCACCAGCTGCGAGGACGCCTGTCCGCTGATCACCCGCAAGCTGCGCGAGGTGCGCGAGGCCCTGGGCGAGGATGCCGGGCGGGTGCACTTCATCTCGCTGACCAGCGACCCGCAGAACGATTCGCCGCAGGCGCTCAAGGCCTATGCGCGCAAGCAGGGCGCGGACGATCCCAACTGGATCTTCCTCACCGGCAGCAAGGAGCAGATGGACGTGGTGCTGGGCCGGCTCGGCCAGCTGTCGCGCAGCCCCGAGGAGCATTCCACGCTGCTGATCGCCGGCGACGTGGCCAACAAGCGCTGGAGCAAGATCCGTCCGGATGCGCCGCCGCAGGCCATCGCCCAGCGCCTGCAACTGCTGACCCTGCCGGTGGCGGGGCGCTGACGCGCGGACGGGGGCTGGGGCGCAACAGGCCGCCAAGTGGAGGAGCGACAGGGAGGAACGGGCATGGGTGCTATCCGGGCGTTGCTGTTGGGCGTGCTGCTGGGCTGGGCCGGCATGGCCGTGGCTCTGCAGCTGACGCCCGAGGAGGCGGCCGGCCGGCAGATCTACCTGCACGGCACCAGCGCCTCGGCCGATGCGCTCATCCACGCGCGCATCGGCGCCGCCGGCACCTCGATGCCCGCGGCGGTGGTGCCCTGCGCCAGTTGCCATGGCAGCGACGGTCGCGGCCGGCGCGAGGGCGGCGTGCGGCCGCCGGACATCACCTGGCGGCGGCTGAGCGCGCCCTACGGCCAGGTGCTGCCCAGCGGGCGCCGGCACCCGGCCTACGACGAGGCCGCCTTCGCCCGGGCGCTGGTCGAGGGGCGGGACCCGGCCGGCAACCGCCTCGACCCGGCCATGCCGCGTTTCGTCATGTCGCAGCGCGACATGGCCAACCTCACCGCCTACATCAAGCGTATCGAGGAGGATCGCGACCCCGGCCTGCACGAGGACGTGGTGCG
Source organism: Pseudomonas sp. OF001 (assembly GCF_904426495.1). Taxonomy (NCBI): domain Bacteria; kingdom Pseudomonadati; phylum Pseudomonadota; class Gammaproteobacteria; order Pseudomonadales; family Pseudomonadaceae; genus Pseudomonas; species Pseudomonas sp. OF001. The sequence continues at coordinate 115,971 of NZ_CAJGBM010000056.1, forward strand.
CATAGGTACGCTGCTGCCGGCCAGGGGGCCGCTGGCGAGCCTGGGCTGGACCGTGGAGGCGGTGCTGCGCGGGGCGATCGGCGGCATCAACGAGACCGGTGGGGTCCACGGCCGGCGGCTGGAGCTGGTGATCGCCGACCCCGGCGCCGACCGCTCCAGCGCGGAGGCGGCCCTGCGCGAGCTGATCGAAAGGCGCGACGTGTTCGCCCTGGTCGCGCCGCTGGCGCCGGTGCTCGAGGGCCACTACGGCGAGCTGCTGGCGCCGGCCGGAGTGCCGCTGATCGGCCCGCTGGTGCAGTTCGCCGATGGCGCCGACAGCCGTTTCGTCTTCGAGCCGCTGCCGGGGCTGCGCGAGCAGCTGTTCGCCCTGGCCGCCTATGCCGACGACCAGCTGGGGATGGGCGAGGGGCAGACGCTGATCGCCTATCCGGACGAGCCGCGCCACCGGGAGCTGGCCGAGATGCTGGCCGGGCACCTGCAGCAGCGCGGCTGGCGCAAGGTGGGGCTGATGCGCTACGGCGGCGCGCCGGCCAGCCTCGACAGGCCGCTGGCCGGCGAGCTTGCGGCGGTGTTCTTCCTCGGCCTGCCCGAGGCCTTCGTCGCCCTGGCGACGACCCTGGATGAGGCCGGCCAGGCGCCGCTGCTGTTCGCCTCGTCGAACCAGGTGGCCGGTTCGGCGCTGGGCATTCCGGCGAGCTTCAGCGGCCGGCTGTTCCTCGCCTATCCCTTCCTGCCCGGCGACTGGACGCCCTCGGGCAGCGCGGCCCTGCAGGCGGTGCGCCGGCGCGGCGGGCTGAACGGCCAGCACGCGGCCCTGCAGGTCAGCACCTACAGCGCCGCGCTGGTGCTGGTCGAGGGACTCAAGCGCGCCGGGCGCGACGCCAGCCGGGAGAAGCTCTTGACCGCGCTGGAGAACCTGCACGCCTTCCAGACCGGCGTGACGCCCGAACTCGGCTTCGGGCCGGGCCGGCGCATCGGCGCGCCGGGTGCACACATAGTGACGGTGGATCTGCAGCGCAAACTGTTCCGTCCCACCGGTCGTTACCTGAAGGTGGAGACGCCATGATCAAGGGACTCTTCCAGGCGCTGATGGCGCTGTTTCTGGTACTGCTGGTGGGCTACGAGCTGTCGGCGCAGGAGTACGGCAGCGCGGCGCGGGTCAATGGCGCCGAGATCAGCCAGTTCCGCCTCGAGCGGCACTTCGAGGACTACCTGCGCGAGCAGCAGCGCAGCGTCGCGCAGATCCGCAACCCTTCGGTGTACAAGCGCCTCAAGCGCGAGGCGCTGGAGCAACTGATCGACAAGGAACTGCTCTGGCAGGAAGCCCGGCGGCTGTCCATCGAGGTCGGCGACGAGGAAGTGGCGCGCGCCCGCGCCGCGGTGGCGGCCGGCTTCGCCAACCCGGCCGCCTTCGAGCGCCGGCTGCAGGCGGCCGGTTTCGACGAGGCGGGCTACGCCGCCTACCTGCGTCGCGAGATCGCCGCCAGCCGCGTGCTCGACCGCCTGCTGCCCGTCGTCACGGTGAGCGACGAGGAAGTGCGCAGTTTCTACCAGGCCCTCGGCCCCCAGCTGCAGGCGGCCGGCGCGGAGCAGGGCGGCGACGAGACCCGGCGGCTGGCCGTGGTCCGCCAGTTGCTGCTCGACCGGCGCACCGCCGAGGCGCGCCAGGCCGTGCTCGAGCGGCTGCGCGCCGGAGCCCGCATCGAGCGCCTGGTGCCGCTGTAGCGGCCGGGGCGGTTTTCCCCACTTTCGGGGAAAACCGCCGGAGAAAATGGGGGATGGCCCGCGCCCCCGCTGCGCGTTGCCCCCACGCACTTCCCCCACGTCCCTCGCGTTCGAAATAATCCCTTCCAGATCAATGACTTGAGAGCCAATTGCGGGCGCCTCGGCGCTGGCGTGGAGCGTGCATGGACGAGCGTGCGATGGCGAGCGGCCCGCTGGCCACAGGCATCGCAGGAGGTGTGCGCAGCTTGCGGACACCCGGCCCCCAGCGTATCCGGAGTCCCAGCCGTGGATGCCTTCTCCAGACCCAGTGCGGCAGTCAAGGTTCTGGTCGTCGAGGACGAGTCGGTCCTGGCGGAGAACATGAACATCTATCTGTCCGCCCTGGGCGGCGAGGTGCGGGTGGCCAGCGACGGAGCCAGCGCCGTAGGCCTTGGCTGCAGCTTCGCGCCGGACGTGCTGGTGCTCGACTACAGCCTGCCGGACATGACCGGCTTCGAGGTGCTCGATGGCCTGCGGCGCTGTGGCTGCCTGTCGCCCTGCGTGCTGATCACCGCCCATCCCGGGCATCGGGTCAGCGAGGAGGTACGTCGGCGCGGTATCGCGCATGTGCTGTTCAAGCCCTTCGCGCTGGCCGATCTGGCTGCCCAGGTGCTCGGGGTGAAGGTCGGCCGCCGCTGAGGGGAGCGCGGCCGTGCGGAGTTGCAACGCCAACTATACTCAGTCTGCCGGACGGGGTCGGAGAGCATCACCATGGATCGAGTGATAACAATAACTACACCTGCGCCGAACGTTTCCGCCGAGATCCATCCAGAGCGCATCGAGACCGTCCAGCTGCATGCCGCCCGCGAGCGGGCCGCGGCCAGCGGGCGGCGGGTGCTGGACGAGCTGGAGGAGGGGCTGGGGGGCGAGCCTGCGGAGTTCATCCGTCGTCTGGGGGCGACCCTGTGCTATCCGGTACTGGCCGGCGATGCGCTGTTCGCCTGCGCGCCGCTGTTCGACCGGGTCTCCCTCGCCCAGGCGCTCAAGCGCGAGTTCGCCCTGGTCAGCCGCGACGGCGAGACGGTCGGCGTCTTCAGCGACCCCTTCGATGCCCAGCGCCTGGCCTGGATCGACGAGCAGCTGCGCGGCGCGCCGCTGTACCTGGTGCATCCGGCCGACCTGGCCGGCTACCTGGCCCGCCACGAGGAGGACTTCCACGCCGTCGAGTCGCTGGCCGGCGAGGCCGAAGGCAGCGTCGAGGTGGAGGCGGTCGAGACCCTGTCGCTGGCGCAGATCAGCGAGGACGCCAGCGTGGTGGTCAAGCTGGTCAACTCGACCCTCTACGACGCCCTGAAGATGCACGCCAGCGACATCCACCTGGGCGTCACCGGCAACGGGCTGGTGATCAAGTACCGCATCGACGGCGTGCTCAACGGCATCAGCCGGGTGCCGGGCGCGGAAGTGGCCGAGCAGGTCATCTCGCGGATCAAGGTGATGGCCGAGCTGGACATCGCCGAGAAGCGCGTGCCCCAGGACGGCCGCTTCAAGGTCGGCATCAAGGGCCGGCAGATCGACTTCCGCGTGTCGATCATGCCGAGCATCTTCGGCGAGGATGCGGTGCTGCGGGTGCTCGACAAGCAGGACCTGAGCGACCAGATCAGCGGCGTGCGCCTCGAGGCGTTGGGCTTCGACGAGGCCACCAAGCGCACCCTGCGCCGCCTGGCCGGCGAGCCCTACGGCATGGTGCTGGTCACCGGCCCCACCGGCAGCGGCAAGACCACCACGCTGTACGCGCTGATCAGCGAGATCAACCACGGCGTCGACAAGATCATCACCATCGAGGACCCGGTCGAGTACCAGCTGGCCGGCGTGCTGCAGATCCCGGTCAACGAGAAGAAGGGCCTGACCTTCGCCCGCGGGCTGCGCTCGATCCTGCGCCATGACCCGGACAAGATCATGGTCGGCGAGATCCGCGACCCGGACACCGCGCAGATCGCCGTGCAGTCGGCGCTCACCGGCCACCTGGTGTTCACCACCATCCACGCCAACAACGTGTTCGACGTGATCGGCCGCTTCGTGCAGATGGAGGTCGATCCCTACAGCTTCGTCTCCGCCCTCAACGGCATCCTCGCCCAGCGCCTGATCCGCCTGGTCTGCCCCGGTTGCGCCCAGCCGCACCAGCCCGACCGCGAGCTGCTGCTGTCCTCCGGCCTCGATCCCGAGCGGGTCGGCGACTACCGCTTCGTGCACGGCACGGGCTGCGGCCGCTGCCGCGGCACCGGCTACCGCGGGCGTACCGCCATCGCCGAACTGCTGCTGCTCGACGACGAGCTGCGGCAGATGATCATCGAGCGCCAGCCGATCACCCAGGTCAAGGAACTGGCACGCCGCCGCGGCCTGCGTCTGCTGCGCGAGTCGGCGCTGCAGCTGGTGCGCGAAGGGCGGACCTCACTGGAGGAGATCAACCGTGTCACTTTTGTCGCCTGAACGCTATATCGCCGTCCTCGGCGCCACGCGGGTGCAACTGGTGCGCCGCCGTGCCGGCCAGCTGCTCGACCTGGGCAGCGCCGACTATGCCAGCCGCGACCTCGGCGACTGGGCCGCTCCGGCCGACGCCCTGGAGCGCCTGCTGGCCGGCCAGCCGCGCCGGCGCGGCAGCCTCAGCGTGGTGCTGTCCGAACATTTCGCCCGCTTCACCCTGGTGCCCTGGAGCGAGGCCATCGTCTCGCCTGCCGAACTCTGTGCCTATGCGCGCCTGCGCTTCGAGGAGATCTACGGCAGCGATGCGGCCGGCTGGGCGCTGCAGCTGTCGCCGGAGGCGGCCGGCCAGCCGCGCCTGGCGGTGGCCGTCGCCAGCGGCCTGCTCGACCGGCTGGCGGCACTGGCCAGGGGGGCCGGGCTGCGCCTGGCGTCGGTGCAGCCCTACCTGATGAGCGCCTTCAACCGCCTGTGCCGCCCGCTGGCCGGCGACGACTTCCTGTTCCTGCTGGCCGAGCCTGAGCGCAGTTGCCTGCTGGTGGCCCGCGAGGGGCGCTGGGTGGCGGTGCGCTCGGTGGCCGGCAGCGACGCCGATGCGGCGCTGGCCGTGCTGCTGGAGCGGGAGAGCGAGCTGCAGGAGCTGGATGCCAGCACGCCCACGGCGATCTACGTGCATGCGCCGGGGCGTCCGGACCTGATGCCGGCCAGGGTGCACGGCGTGCGGCCGCAGGTGCTCGGCGCGCCGGCGCGCGGCCCCTCCGGCGAGGCGGTCAACCCCCTGTGGGCCATGGCGGCGACGGTGAACTGAGATGAAGACGAAACGGATGCGGCCCCTCGATCTCGACTTCCGCCGCCCGCTGGCCGGCCCGGCGGGCTGGCTGCTGCTGGCCGCCGGGGTGCTGCTGCTCGCCCTGGTGCTGCTGGCCCGCCAGCAGCTCGCCATGGCCGGCGCCGCGGCGCGCGCCGACCTCGCCGAGAGCGAGCGGCGCCTGCCGGGGGTGGCGGCGCTGCCGCTGTCGGCGGCCGAGACGCGCGCCCAGCAGGCGGCGCTGGCCGAGATGCAGCGCCTTTCGGCGCAACTGAGCCTGCCCTGGGAGCGGCTGTTCGGCACCCTCGAGGCCCTGGCCAATGACGACATCGCGCTGTTGAGCCTGACTCCCGATGCGCGCAAGCAGCAGCTGCGCATCACCGCCGAGGCGCGCGACCTGGCGGCCATGCTGGCCTACCACCGCAGCCTCGAGGACAGCGACGACCTGCGCGACGTGGCGCTGGTCAACCACGAGATCGTCAGCGAGGTGCCCGAACGCCCGGTGCGCTTCAACCTGACCGCCACCTGGATGGTGCAGCATGCGAAGCCATAGCCTGATCCTGCGCGAAGCCTGCCAGCGGCTTGGTCGGCCCGGAGCCGTCGGCGCCGCGCTGCTGCTGGTCGCCCTGGGCTGGAGCCTGTTCGGCCTGTGGCCGGCGAGCCGCGAAGTGCAGCAGCTCGAGGCCCGCGCCGCCGCCGCCCGCGAGCGGGTGACGCGGGTCGCCAGCGGGGCCGAGGCGGCGCCGCTGCGGCCGGGGCAGCAACTGGCCAGCCTGCAGCAGAACCTGCCGGCGCAGCAGGAGGCCACCGCCGCCATCGAGCGCATCTACGCCACCGCGACCCGCGAGGGTATCGCCCTGGCCCGCGGTGAATACGCCCTGGCACTCGATCCGCAGACCCGCCTGGCGCGCTACCAGATGCTCCTGCCGGTGCACGGCAGCTACCCGCAGCTGCGCAGCTTCCTGGCCGCCGTGCGCCGCGAGCTGCCGGCGCTGGTACTGGAGGACATCGACCTGCAGCGCAAGCAGATTTCCGAAAGCCAACTGGATGGCCGTATCCGTATGGCCCTGTACCTGACGAGGTAGCCATGGACAACAGGCGAGCCGTGTTCTGGTTGCTGTTTCTCGGCGGCGCGGCGGTGGTGGCGCTGATTCCGGAGTACTTCTTCGCGCCGGAGGAGGAGGCGCTGCTGGTACCGCCGGCGACCCGCGACGGCAAGGTGGCGGCGCCGATCGCCGCGCCGTTGCCCGTCGAGGCCGGGACGGCAGCCGCGCCGGCGCCTTCGCTGGCGATGCTGACGCCGGGCAGCGGGCTGTTCAGCCCGCACAGCTGGCGGGTGGAACCGCCGCCGGCCCCGGTGCCGGCCTGGACGCCGCCGCCAGCGCCGCCGGTCGCGCCGCCGTCACCGACGGCCCCGGCGCTGCCCTTCGAGTTCATCGGCAAGCTGGACGATGCCGAGCGCCTGCGGGTGTTCCTCACCCGCGACGAGAAGATCTACACGGTGACCGTCGGCGACGTGATCGACGGCACCTATCGGGTGGAGCGGATCGGCGGTAGCGAGATGGTCCTGACCTATCTGCCGCTGAACCTTACCCAGACTTTGTCCGTGGGGGGCAAGTTATGACGACGACCATGGGGCATCCGGCGGGACGCTGGTGTGGGGTGGCTTTCTCGCTGGTGATGTTGGCCGGCTGCGCCGGCAACGCCGTGCGCGAGGGGGTCGAGCTGATCGACGAGGGGCAATACGAGGAGGGTCTGGCGACCCTCGAGGAGGCGGCCCGCGCCGCGCCGCGCGATACCCGCACGCAGATGGCGCTGACCACCCAGCGCGGCCGCGTGGTGACCACCCTGCTGACCCAGTCCGACCGCGCGCGGGCCGGTCGCGACTATGCCGCCGCGGCGGAGGGCTACCAGCGGGTGCTGACCATCGAGCCGGACAACAGCCGCGCCGCCGATGCGCTGCACCAGCTCGAGCAGATGGGCAGCCTGGCCGAGATGCAGCGCCAGGGCCAGCTCGCCATGCGCCGCGGCGACCTGGAGGGAGCGCAGCGCCAGGTGGAGGCCATCCAGGCGCTGGAGCCCGGACACGAGGGCGCCAGCGAACTCAAGCGGCGGGTCGACGCCGTGCGGATGCGTACCGTGCAGCCCTACCCGCAGCTGCGCTCCAAGCTCGGCCAGCCGGTATCGCTGGAGTTCCGCGACGCCAGCCTCAAGCTGATCTTCGAGGTGCTGGCCCAGACCGCCGGGCTCAACTTCATCATCGACAAGGACGTGCGCCCCGATCTCAAGGCCACCATCTTCGTCCGCCAGGTGGCGGTGGAGGATGCGGTGAACATGCTGCTGCAGCAGAACCAGTTGCTCAGCAAGGTGGTCAACGACAACACCATCGTCATCTACCCGGACACCCCGCAGAAGCTGCGCGACTACCAGGACCTGGTGATGCGCACCTTCTACCTGACCAACACCGACGCCAAGACCGCGCAGGACATGGTCAAGACCATGCTCAAGACCCGCGACGTGTTCATCGACGAGCGCCTCAACACCCTGACCATGCGCGACAGCGCCGAGGCGGTGCGCCTGGCCGAGAAGCTGTTCCAGGCCCAGGACCAGTCCAACCCCGAGGTGGTGCTGGAGGTCCAGGTGATGGAGATCTCGCGCACCCGCATCCTCGATCTCGGCCTGCAGTGGCCCAATACCTTCGGCGTGGTGAACGTGATCAGCAACGCCGACGGCACCCAGACCATCAGCGCGGTCAACCTGCTCGACCAGCTGCGCGGGATCAACTCCGGGCGCATCTCCATCTCGCCGCCGCCGCAGCTGAAGATCAACGCCAACGACAACGACATCAACACCCTGGCCAGCCCGGTGATCCGGGTGACCAACCGCGAGAAGGCGAAGATCCACATCGGCCAGCGCGTCCCGGTGGTCAGCGCCACCTCGACGCCCTCCAACCAGGGCCCGGTGATCACCGAGAGCATCACCTACCTGGACGTCGGTCTGAAGCTGGAGGTGGAGCCGACCGTACACCTCAACGACGAGGTGGCGATCAAGGTGGCGCTGGAGGTGAGCAACGCCACGCCGCTGGCGGAGACCCGTTCGGGAACCATCCCGGTGCAGGTCGATACCCGCAACGCCGAGACGATGCTGCGCCTGCGCGACGGCGAAACCCAGGTGCTGGCCGGGCTGATGCGCAACGACCACAGCAACAGCGGCGACAAGATCCCCGGCTTCGGCGACATTCCCGGCGTCGGCCGGCTGTTCGGCAGCAACAAGGACACCTTCGGCAAGTCCGAACTGGTGCTGTCGATCACTCCGCGCATCGTCCGCAACCTGCCGTACATGAGCCCCCACGAGATGGAGTTTCCCTCCGGCACCGAGGGCAGCATGCGCGTGCGTCCGGCCAACCTGCGCCCGGTCACCGGCGACAGCCTGACCCTCGAGCTGCCGGCGGAGTCCGCTGCGCCGGCCGCCCTGACGGCGCCGTCGGCCTCGACGCCGGCACCTGCCGCCAGCGGCCTCACGCTGTCCTGGGAAGGGCCGACCCATCTGCGCGCCGGCGAGGAGGCGACCATCGTCCTGCATGTCGCCGGCAGCCAGCCGCTGCGCAGTTCGACCCTGCAACTGGCCTACGATCCGGCCGCGCTGCAGGTCACCGAGGTGGTCGAGGGCGATTTCCTCAAGCAGGGCCAAGCGGGTACCTCGTTCGCTCCGCGCCTCGACCCGGACAGCGGGCGGGTGTACGTCGCCCTGTCGCGCAGCGGCAGCAGCGGGGCGACCGGCGAAGGCGGCCTGCTGCGCCTGCGCGTCCGCGCGCTGGCGCCCAGCGAGGCGGCGCCGATCCGCCTGCTGACCTTCTCGGCGGTGGGGCAGGGCAACCGCCTGGTCGCGGCGGCCCTGCCGCAGCCGATGACCCTGGCGGTCGGACCCTGAGCCATGAAACGCGCCCAGGCTGGCTTTTCGCTGGTCGAGGTGGTGGTGACCGTGGCCATCGTGGCCCTGCTCGCCGGAATCGCCGCCCCCCTGACCGAGACGGTGGTGCGCCGCGGCAAGGAGCAGGACCTCAAGCAGGCGCTCTATCAGCTGCGCGACGCCATCGACGCCTACAAGGTCGCCGCCGATGCCGGCTACATCGAGAAGAGCGCCGACAGCTCCGGCTATCCGGAATCGCTCGAGGTGCTGGTGGAGGGGGTGCGCGACCTGCGCAGCCCCAAGGGCGCCAAGGTCTACTTCCTGCGCCGCATCCCCCGCGACCCCTTCGCCGACCCCGAGCTGCCGGCAGCCGAAAGCTGGGGCCTGCGCAGCTACGACAGCCCGGCGGACGACCCGGAGGAGGGCGAGGACGTGTTCGACGTCTACTCGCTGGTCGATGGCGTCGGGCTCAACGGGATTCCCTACCGGGAGTGGTGACAGCATGAGAAGACAGGCCGGCTTCACCCTCATCGAGCTGATGGTGGTCATGGTGATCATCGCCACCTTGCTGACCATCGCCGTCCCGCGCTACTTCACCAGCCTGGAGAATTCCAGGGAGACGTCGCTGCGCCAGAGCCTGGCAGTGATGCGCGAGGCGCTCGACCACCACTACGGCGATACCGGGCGCTACCCCGATTCGCTGCAGGCGCTGGTGGAAAAGCGCTACCTGCGCCAGCTGCCGGTGGACCCCATCGTCGAGCGCAGCGACAGCTGGGTGACGCTGCCGCCGCCGGCCGGGGCCGAGGGCGCGGTGGGCGACGTCAAGAGCGGTGCGCCCGGCATGGCGCGGGACGGGACGGCCTATGCGGAGTGGTAGCGCGGCAGGCGGTCGCCAGGCTGGCTTCACCTACCTCGGCGTGCTGTTCCTGGTCATGCTGATGGGCGCGGCGCTGGCCGGCGCCGGCCAGTTGTGGTCGACCGTCAGCCAGCGGGCCCGGGAACGCGAGCTGCTGTGGGTCGGCACCCAGTACGCCCAGGCGCTGCGCAGCTACTACCGCGCCTCGGTCGGCGTCGCCCAGTATCCGCAGCGGCTCGAGGAGCTGCTGGAGGACAAGCGCGTGCCGAACGTGCGCCGCCATCTGCGCCGCCTGTATCCCGATCCCATCACCAACAGCCTCGACTGGGGACTGGTGCGCTCCTTCGACGGGCGCATCACCGGGGTGTACAGCCGCTCCGAGCGCGCGCCGCTGAAGGTGGCCGGCTTTCCGCCGCAATGGACGGATTTCGCCGGCACCGCCAGCTATTCAGGCTGGCGCTTCGTGGCCGAAAGCGCCTTCCTCGAAACGCCGCAGTCCGGCGGGGGCGGCGAGGACGACGCACCGCCGGTCCCCGGCGGCCCGGCCGGCAGCGGCCGGCCGTAGACGCGCGGCTCAGTGGGCGAGGAAGCGGCGCAGGCTGCCCATTTCCACCTGGATCAGCGGCATCTTGGTCTGCAGCACCCTGGTGCTGTTGCTCACCTGGCGGTCGTCGGCGTGGCTGACGTCCATGCCGGCGAAGCTGCCGCTGGCGAACGGCAGCACCAGCTTGTACTGCTCGCCGAGGAAGGCCAGGCGGTCCCAGTCGCCGGCCAGCAGCAGGCGGTCGGCCTTGGGTTCGAACAGGCTGTGGCCGATGGCGTAGTCCTGGCCGGGGTTGCGCACGCCGAGCAGCGGCAGCAGGGTCGGCAGCAGGTCGACGTGGCTGGTGCGCAGGCTCTCCCGGTGCGGTTCGCGGCCGGGAATCCACAGCACCAGCGGCACGCGGATCTGCTCGTCGACGAAGGTGGAGTTGTGGCCCCAGCGGCCCTTCTCCATGAACTCCTCGCCATGGTCGCCGGTGATCACCACCAGGGTGTTGTCCAGCAGGCCGTTCTGCTCCAGGTGCGCGGTGACCCGCGCCAGCTGGCTGTCCAGGTGGTGCACGGCGTTCAGGTAGCGGTTGTGGATGCCCTTGATGTCGCGGGACAGATCCATGCTGGCGTAGCTGAAGTCCGGCAGATAGTCAGGCTCGATCACCGACTCGGGCGGGAAGTTGTAGTTGGCGTGCGGCGACTCGAAGAACAGGAAGGTCATGAACGGCTTGGCCGGATCGCGCCGGTCGACGAACTCCAGCAGGCGGTCGACGTTGCGGCGGTCGCGCTCCCAGGTATTGCCCTTGTCGTCCTCGACCATCTGCTCGCGCGGCACCTTGACGAACAGGGTCTTGTCGAACTCCGGATAGCTGAAGCGCGCACTGGTGAACAGCTTGATCTGGTAGTCCTGCTGCTGCAGCACGTCGATCAGCGGGCTGCCGACGCGGGCGTCGAGCACCGGGAACCACAGGTTGGCCGGCAGGCCGTAGAACTGGCTGAACATGCCGATGCGCGTGCCGTTGCCGCCGGAGAAGTGGCTGACGAAATGCTGGGCGCGCTGGGCGAAGGCGTGGGTCTGCGGCATCACCCGCTCGTTCAGGGTGTCGGCGCGCCACGACTCGGCGACTAGCCAGACGATGTTCAGCGGCTTGGCCGGAGCCTCGATGCGCAGCGGTGCCTGCGGGTAGCGCAGCTGGCCCTTGAGCTCGGCGCTGGCCACTTCCATGCGCTGCGGGCGCTCCAGGCCGAACTGCTTCTCCAGCACGCGGCGCATGGTCAGCGGCTGGTAGAAGGGCACGCGCTGGGCGCTTTCCAGCAGCGGGCTGTAGCCGTAGAAGTGGCCGACCCCGTAGCTCACGCGCTCGCCGAGGGTGGCGACCAGGAACAGCGGCAGCACCCAGGCCAGCCGCGGCGCCGGCAGGCGCAGGCGGGCCATGCCGTGGGCCAGCAGGCGCAGCAGGCCCTGGCCGGCGAAGATGCCGACAGCCAGCAACGCCACCTCGCGCTCGGTGGACGCCGAGGAGCCCAGTGCCTCGATGCCGCCCGGGGTGGTGACGATGTTCCAGACGAAGCCGTTGAGGTGGAAGCCGTACAGCTGCCAGAGCAGGTGGTCGCCGTACAGCGCCAGTTGCACCACGCCGGCCAGCAGCACGGAGAGCGCCGCGCCGGTCCGGGGGGCGAAGCGGCCCACCAGGCGACTGATGGCCCAGGCCGGGGCGACGAACAGCAGCGCATAGCTGCCGATCAGCACCAGTTGGTAGACCAGCAGCCAGGAAGACGGGGCGAGATCGAAGAAGCGCCCGAGGTTGACGGCCACGGCCAGCCAGGTGAGCAGCCAGTAGAAGGCGCCGGGGCGGCGCGGTACAGCAAGCGGCATGGTTGATCCTTGCGTTGTCGGGTTGTTGTTGGGTAGGACCGGGTGGACAGGGTTTCCCGGTCAGGATGACCGGAGACGGTAGCGCGGGAGACTTAAGGCAGACTTAATCGAAACGGGAGCGATCCTTTGCAGTGCGTTGTGGTCGCCATTGTGACACTTGCTTCGTTTTGTCGCACTGCGCGGCGGCAGATGCAGCCAGAGCCTCGGCAATGACCTTGATCTGCAAGGAAAACGCCGTCTGGCACGGATAGTGCTTGGATATGCGCCATATGCTGCCGCTCGACACGGCCTGCCCGGGGCAGGACCACAACGCATCGTCACGGCGCCAGTCCCCATCGGAGCTCCCACCATGCTGATGCCAGTTTTCCGTCTCGATACTCCCGCCGAACTCGGCCTCAAGGCCATCGCCTTCACCCTCCACGGGCTGAACAACCGGCTGGCGACGGCCCGCCTGCAGCATCGTCTGGTCGAGCTGCGCGCCGCCTTCGACGCCGAGCGCTGCCGGGGCGTGCAGCAGGGCTTCGGCGTCCTGCGCCGGCAGATCGGGCGGCTGCCCGCGGCCCTGCCGCCGTCGCCGCAGGCCCTGCTCGATCTGTACCAGGCCCGCGGCCGCCTGCCCAACGTCTCGCCGCTGGTCGATCTGGCCAACCAGTGGTCGTTGAACAGCGGTCTGTCGATCTCGACCCATGATCTGGCGCACCTGCGCCTGCCGGTGACCCTGGCCCTGACCCGCGGCGGCGAGCGCTTCCAGGTGCGCGACAGTCTGCCGCCGGTGGCGCTGCCGGCTGGCGAGTACGCCTGCTTCGACGGTCGCGGCCAGGTGCTGAGCCGCCTGGAGGCGCTGCAGTCGGCCGCCACCGCGGTGCGCAGCGAGACCCGCTCGGTGCTGGTGATCGTCCAGGGACACGCGCAGACCGAGAGCGACTACCTGTACGGCGTGGCCCAGGGGCTCAAGGCCGATCTGCAGGAGTATTGCGGCGCCAGCCTGGTCCGCCCGGTGACGGCGCCGCTCGAGCGCTACGCCATCGCCCGCTAGCTAGACGTTCAGCCGGCCTTGCGCAGGGTGAAGTTGATCCGCCGGGCGCCGAGCAGCGGGTGCACTGCCGCCTTGACCGGCAGGATGCCGTGAAAGCGCAGGCGGTCCTCGCCACCCCACACCAGCACATCGCCGTGGGCCAGCGGCACCCGCCGTGCCGGCTCGCGGCGCGTGTATCCGCCGAACAGGAACACCGCCGGGATGCCCAGCGAAACCGAGACGATGGGGTGCGCCAGGCTGCGCTCGTCGCGGTCCTGGTGCAGGCCCATGCGCGTGCCGGGCAGGTAGCGGTTGACCAGGCAGGCGTCCGGCGCGAAGTCGGCGAAGCCCGCGGCCGCCGCCGCTTCCCGGGCCAGATGCAGGAATGCCGGGGGCAGCGCCGGCCAGGGGCGGCCGCTCAGCGGATCGAGCGGCTCGTAGCGATAGCCGCGGCGGTCGCTGGTCCAGCCCAGGGTTCCGCAGTTGGTCAGCGCCACCGACATCGTCTGCCCTCCGGGGGTGAGCATCTGCCGGAACGGCGCCGCCTGCTCGACTTCCGCCAGCGCCGGTAGCAGCGCCTCGACGAAGGGCAGGGCGAAGCCGCGCAGCAGCCAGGCCTGTGCGCCCAGCCGCTCCGTGGCAGGCAGCGGTTCGGCGAGGCTGGCGAACAGGTCGGGGGTGATCGGTGGCGGGGTCTGCTGCGGCATGGCGAAGCGCCGGTTGGCGTGGGGGTTCCCGACTTTACCCCGTCGCTCAGTACAGCGAAATGCCCGCAGAGCGCACTCGCCCGGCAAGCCTGCGGGCGATCCCTTCTGGTGACCGTCGCAGCGTTTTCATGCGCTCGCTCCAGCGGACAGCTCGGGGCAGTGATGGATCTCGATGGTCGAGTGGACGATTTCCTCGTGCACCGACAGGCGCTCGCGCACGTCATCCGGCGTCAGCGTCGCATCCTGGGTCACCACCGTCATGGCGCAGGAGTAGACCTGCTTGCCCACCCGCCAGACGTGCAGGTCGGCGATCCGGGTTGCCCCGGCGTCGCTCGCGGTTTCCACGACTTCGCGGATCTCGTCGACCACCGGGTGATCCATCTCGCGGTCGAGCAGCACCTTGCCGGTGTCGACGATCAGCCCCCGGGCCCACACCGCGACCAGCACGGCACCGACGATCCCCATGAGCGGGTCCAGCCAGGCCCAGCCATACAGCCAGCCGCCGAACAGGGCCACGATGGCCAGCACCGAGGTGGCCGCATCGGTGATGACGTGCAGGTAGGCCGACTTCAGGTTGAGGTCGTGATGATGGTCGTGGTGATCGTGGCCGTGCCCGTGGCCATGGGAATGACCATGGTCGTGATGGTGCGCCTTGCCGAGGATCAGCGCGCACACCAGATTGACCAGCAGGCCGAGGATGGCGATGGCGATCGCCTCCAGGTACTGGATGGGCTGCGGCGAGAGGATGCGCTCCACCGAACCCACCACCATCATCACGGCCACGCCGAGCAGGAAGATGGCGCTGGAGAAGCCGCCGAGGATCTCGATCTTCCAGGTGCCGAACGCGAAGCGCGGATCCCTGGCGTAGCGCCGGGCCGTGGCATAGGCCAGCGCGGAAAGGCCGATCGCCACGGCATGCGAACTCATGTGCCAGCCATCCGCCAGCAGGGCCATCGAGTTGAACCACCAGCCCGCGGCAATCTCGACCACCATGGTCGCAGCCGTGATCCACATCACCACCCGGGTGCTGCGTTCGGCGGCGGAGTTGCCGGTATCGAAGACGTGGTCGTGCATCCATCGGGACAGTTTGTCGGCGTGCATGGCAGCTCTCACTTCAGGTAGGTGCGCAGGACGGCGATCAACTCATCGGCACCTTGACGGCGCTCGGCGTCGCTGGTGATCGCCGGGTCGGCGATGTGCGCGCGCACGTGCTCCTCGAGCACCTCCACCATCAGGCCGTTGATGGCGCCGCGCACGGCAGCGATCTGGTGCAGGATGTCGGCGCAGCCCTTCTCGGCCTCGAGCGCGCGCTCCAGGCCCTCGACCTGACCCCGGATGCGTCGCACCCGTCCCAGTAGCTTCGACTTCTGATGGATGATGTGGCCCATGCTCGCCGCCCGGATATGGTATAGGGGGGTATGGTATCAGAGGCGGAAGAAAGGCGTCGGCGCAGCCTGCTGGCCCTTGGGCTGGTCGTGCTGATGGCGGCCGACCTGGTGCTCGCGGCGAGCGACCACTGGAGCGTCGTCCTCGCCGGTGTGGCGCTGTGGGGGGGCATATGGGCATCACGCAGGGACTGCTGGCGACTATGGTGGCCGATACCGCGCCGGCCGACCTGCGCGGCACGGCCTACGGCTTCTTCAGCCTGGTCAGCGGCATCGCCATGCTGTTCGCCAGCGTCGTCGCCGGTCTGCTGTGGCACAGGCTGGGGGCGGCGGCCACGTTCCAGGCGGGGGCCGGTTTCTGCGTGATTGCCCTGCTCGGCCTGGCTTGGCGCGCGGTGGCGCGGCCGCCCCGAGGTTGATCGGGGGGAAACGAAAAAGCCCCTGATTCTCCAGGAGAATCAGGGGCTTTCAAATATGGCGGTGAGGGAGGGATTCGAACCCTCGATACGGTTTCCCGTATACACACTTTCCAGGCGTGCTCCTTCAACCGCTCGGACACCTCACCATATTTGACATCGCCGGGGCGTTGCCCTGTCGACGGCGCACAATGTATTCGAAGCCTTTTCGAAAAGCAAAGGTTTTTTCAAATTTTTCATTGGCTTAGGGCTGCGCAGAGGCGTGGCGGGGTTCCTGCTAGACTGCGCGCCGGCAAGTGACGGAGGCGCGCATGGCGAGCTGGGACATTTTCTGCAGTGTGGTGGACAACTACGGCGACATCGGGGTGACCTGGCGGCTGGCCCGTCAGCTGGCGGCCGAGCATGGCCACCGGGTGCGCCTGTGGGTCGACGAGCCGGCGGCGTTTGTCGCGCTCTGTCCCCAGGCCGATGCCGGGCTGGCCTGCCAGGTGGTGGCCGGGGTGGAGGTCTGCCACTGGGCGGCGGACTGGCAGCCCCGGGCCCTGGCCGACGTGGTGATCGAAGCCTTCGGCTGCACGCTGCCGCAGGCCCTGGTGGCGGACATGCGCGCCGCCGAGCGCCAGCCCCTGTGGCTGAACCTGGAGTATCTCAGCGCCGAGGACTGGGTGGTCGGCTGCCATGGCCTGCCGTCGCCCCAGGGCCAGGGGCTGCGCAAGTACTTCTTCTTTCCCGGTTTCGTCGCCGGTACCGGTGGCCTGCTGCGCGAGCGCGAGTTGCTGGCGCGGCGGCAGGCGTTCCAGGCCGATGAAGCGGCGCGGCGCGCGTTTCTCGCCGGCGTCGGCGTCACCGTGCAGGCGCAGGCGCGGCTGATCTCGCTGTTCGCCTATGAGAATCCCGGTCTTGGCGAATGGCTGGATGCCCTGGTCGCCGACGCGCAGCCGACCCAGTTGCTGGTGCCGCGCGGGCGCATTCTCGGCGATCTGCGCCAGTGGCTGGGCGAGACGGCGGAGCTGGAGCCGGGGTTCGTCGCCCGCCGCGGCAATCTGCAGCTGCAGGTGCTGCCGTTCGTCTCTCAGGATGACTACGACCGCCTGCTGTGGTGCTGCGATTTCAATGCGGTGCGCGGCGAGGACTCCTTCGTGCGCGCGCAGTGGGCGGGGCGGCCGTTGCTCTGGCACATCTACCCGCAGCAGGAGGACGCCCACTGGGACAAGCTGGAGGCGTTCCTGGCGCTCTACCGGCAGGACCTGTCCGCCGGGGCGGGGCATGCCCTGCAGCAATTGTGGCGGGCGTGGAATGCCGGGGCGGGCATGGGGGAAGCCTGGCTGGCGGCGCAGCGGCACTGGCCGGAGTGGCAGGAGCATGCGCAGAACTGGTGCGCGGAGCAGGCCTCTCGTCCTGATCTTGCCGCTGCGCTGGAACAGTTTTACCAAAATTCGCTATCATGCGCGGCTTAGATCTTGTACCTCCAGTCACATCCGGATATTTCGCATGAAAACCGCACAAGAAATGAAGGCCAACAACGTTGCCCTGATCGACGGCCAGCCGTGGCTGATCCAGAAGGCCGAGTTCACCAAGTCCGGTCGTAACAGCGCCATCGTCAAGATGAAGCTGCGCAACCTGATCAACGGCTCCAAGACCGAGACCGTTTACAAGGCCGACGACAAGATGGAGCAGGTCATCCTCGATCGCAAGGAAGTGACCCTGTCCTACATCAGCGGTGAGGACTACGTGTTCATGGATCCGGAGTACAACTCCTATGAACTGCGTGCGGAAGATCTGGAGAGCGTCCTGCCGTTCATCGAGGAAGGCATGACCGACGTCTGCGAAGCCGTGTTCTTCGAAGGCAAGGTGATCTCCGTCGACCTGCCGACCACCATCGTGCGTCAGGTCGTCTACACCGAAACCGCTGCCCGTGGCGACACCAGCGGCAAGGTGATGAAGCCGGCCAAGCTGCGCAACGGCACCGAAGTCAAGGTGGCCGATTTCGTCAACATCGACGACTGGATCGAAATCGACACCCGCGACGGCTCCTACAAGGGCCGTACCCAGGCTCCGCAAGCCTGAGTCTGACGCGAGTACCCCAGAGCCCGGCCTAGCGCCGGGCTCTGTCGTTTCTGCGCGGCCTATCTGTCGAAGCGGGCCTGCAGCGCCAGGTCCCACGGGGGCAGCGAGCCGAAGCGGTCCTTGAGGAACTCCAGCAGCAGGCGGGTGCGCGAGGCGGCGGGCTGCGGCAGGCGCAGGGCGTAGATGCCGCTGGGTTCGGGTGGCGGCAGGCCGGCGTGGCAGAACAGCGGCACCAGTTCGCCGCGCAGCAGGTGGTCGCTGATCAGCCAGGTCGGCAGGTGGGCGATGCCGAGGCCGGCGACCGCCGCGAACAGCAGGGTCTCCGCGTTGTTGGCGGTCATCCGCAGGCGCCCGGGGCGGATCAGGCGGCTCTGTCCGTCGATCTCGAAGCGCCAGGCGTGCGGCGGCGCCAGGGCATCCCAGTCCAGGCCGTCGTGTTCGGGCAACTGGCGCGGATCGCTGGGCGTGCCGCGGCGCTTCAGGTAGTCCGGGCTGACGCAGGCGATGCGCCGCATCGGCGCCAGCGGCGTGGCCACCAGGCGGGTGTCGGCCAGCGGGCCGATGCGCAGCACCAGGTCGACCTCGCCGAGATGCTCGCCCTGCAGGTCGACGAAGCTGTCGATCAGTCGCAGCTGCACGTCCAGTCCCGGCCAGGCCACCAGGAACTCGGCGATCGCCGGCGCCAGGTGGCGGCGGCCGAAGGGCGCCGGGGCGTCGATGCGGATCAGCCCCTCCGGGGCCTCGCTCAGCGACACCGCCTCGGCGCGCGCCAGACGCAGCTCGTCGAGGATACGCCGGGCGCGTTCGGCGAAGGCCAATCCTGCCGGGGTGGCCCTGACCGCATGGGTGCTGCGCTGGAACAGCGGGCTGCCGAGGGACTGCTCGAGGGCGTCGATGCGCCGCGCCACCGCCGAGGGGGTGAGCTGCTGGCGGCGGGCGGCGGCGGAGAAGCTGCCGCAGGCCAGCACATCGAGGAACAGGGCGAGCTGGGTGGTCAGGGCGTCGGGATTCATGGCGTATCTGCTTTGCAGGATCTGCACAGCCATTGTGCGTGGCTTTGCGTTTCCCGGCCAGCCATGGCTGCGTAGCATGCGCCTTTTCCGGAGGTGCCATGACTCTCTCGGTGTTCTTTCTCGATCTCGGCCTCGGCCTGCTGCTCGGCGCGCTGGGCGGCCTGTTCGGCATCGGCGGCGGCCTGCTGGCCATTCCCGCGCTGGCTCTGCTGTTCGGCCTCGACCAGCAGCTGGCCCAGGGCACGGCGCTGGTGATGGTGGTGCCCAACGTGCTGCTGGCGCTGTGGCGCTACCACCAGCGCAACCGCATCGAGTGGCGGCACGCGCTGCTGCTCGGGGCGTCCTCGTTCTGCCTGGCCTGGATCGGCGCCGCGCTGGCGGTGGGGCTGGAGGCCGAGGCGATGCGTCGCGGCTTCGTCGGCTTCCTGCTGGCGCTGGCCGCGTGGAACCTGACCCAGGTGTTCCTGCGCACCGGCGCCGGCAGCGCCGGGCTGAGCCGCCCCTGGCCATGGCTGGGCGCGCTCGGCGGCGGTGCCGGGCTGGTCGGCGGACTGTTCGGCGTCGGCGGCGCGGTGGTGGCCACGCCAGTGCTGACCCTGCTGTTCGGCGTCAGCCAGGTGGTGGCCCAGGGGCTGTCGCTGGCGCTGGCGGCGCCCAGCACGGCGGTGGCGCTGGCGACCTACGCCGGCCACGGCCAGGTCGACTGGGCGACCGGTCTGCCGCTGGCGGTCGGCGGCCTGCTGAGCATCGGCTGGGGCGTCCGACTGGCCCATGCCCTGCCGCAGCGGCTGCTGCGCGGCCTGTTCACCCTGTTCCTGCTGCTGTGCGCCGCGCTGCTCGGCCTCAAGGCCTGAAGCCGTCGGCAATGTGCTCGGCGAGGGCGTCGGTGACCGGCGACTCCGAGCCGGGGCGGCGCAGCAGGGCGATGCTGGTGGTCGGCAGCGGCGGCAGACCCTCGGCCTCGCCGAGGATGCGCAGGTCGGCAGGGATCAGGCTCTGCAGCTGGGCGGTGACGGCCAGGCCGGCGCCGACTATCGCCAGCAGCGCCGCGAGGCTCGGGCTGCTGTAGGCGATGCGGTAGGGGCGGCCGAGGGCGTCCAGGGCGTTGCACGCCCAGGCCCGGCAGAAGCAGCCGCTGTTGAACATCGCCAGCGGCATCGGCGACTGCTCGTGGGGGCTGAAGCCGCGCGCCTCGGCCCAGACGAAGCGCTCCTGGCGCAGTAGTCGACCGATCTCGCTGCCCGGCTCGCGGGTGACGATGCTGAAGTCGAGGTCCTGGCGCTGCAGCAACTGGTACGACGGCTCGCAGTGCACCTCCACCTGCACCAGCGGGTGGCTCTGCGCGAAGCGCGAGAGGATGCCGGGCAAAAAGCGCATCACGTAGTCGTCCGGGGTGCCGATGCGCACCGCGCCGACCATGTGCGGCTCGCGCAGGGTGGCCAGCAGCTCGCCCTGCAGCTTGAGGATGCGCCGCGCGTAGCCGAGCAGCACCTGGCCCTCGGCGGTCAGCCGTACCTGGCGGCCGTCGCGCGCGAACAGCGCGCGCTGCAGCACGTCCTCCTCCAGGCGCTTCATCTGCATGCTCACTGCCGACTGGGTGCGGTTGACCGCCTCCGCCGCGCGGGTGAAGCCGCCGTGGTCGGCGATGGCGACGAAGGTGCGCAGCAGCTCGCTGTCGATGCTCGGATAGCTCATTCATCAACCCCCGAGATGTCTGTCATCACAAGTATTCGTTGGATTGATCCTATGCCCGCGCCGAGACTGAATCCACAGGCAGAGGAGGATCAGGCGATGAAAGGGCAAATGCAGGTAGTGGGAAGCGGGCGGCGGGAGGTCCTGCCACCCTGGTGGCGACGGGCGTGGCAGCGGGTGCGGCGCTGGCGGCAACTGGCGCGCCAGCGCCGCCAGCTGGCCATGCTGAGCGACGCGACGCTCAAGGATATCGGCCTGAGCCGTGCGGACATCTGGGTGGAGAGCCACCGGCCGTTCTGGGACGACCGGGGCTCGCGTCAGGATTAGCGCCGTACCTGCTTGAGGGTCTCGGCGATCAGGAACGCCAGCTCCAGCGACTGGTCGGCGTTGAGGCGCGGGTCGCAGTGGGTGTGGTAGCGGTCGGACAGGCCGGCCTCGGTGATCGGGCGGGTGCCGCCGATGCACTCGGTGACGTTCTGCCCGGTCATCTCGATGTGGATGCCGCCGGCGTAGCTGCCCTCGGCCTGGTGCACCTGGAAGAAGCGCTTCACCTCGTTCAGGACCTGGGCGAAGTCGCGGGTCTTGTAGCCGCTGCTGGCCTTGATGGTGTTGCCGTGCATCGGGTCCGAGCTCCACAGCACCAGGCGGCCTTCGTCCTCGACCGCGCGGATCAGCTGCGGCAGGTGCGCCTCGACCTTGTCGGCGCCCATGCGCACGATCAGGTTGAGGCGCCCCGGGTCGTTGTCCGGGTTGAGGATGTCGATCAGGCGCAGCAACTCGTCATGCTGCATGCTCGGGCCGACCTTGACGCCGATCGGGTTGCCGACGCCGCGCAGGAGTTCGACGTGGGCGCCGTCCAGCTGGCGGGTGCGGTCGCCGATCCACAGCATGTGCGCCGAGCAGTCGTACCAGCCGCCGGTCAGGCTGTCCTGACGGACGAAGGCCTGCTCGTAGTTGAGCAGCAGCGCCTCGTGGGCGGTGAAGAAGCTGGTCTCGCGCAGCTGCGGGGCATCCTCCAGGCCGCAGGCGCGCATGAACGCCAGGGTCTCGTCGATGCGGTCGGCCAACTGACCGTATTTCTCGTTCAGCTCGGCGTTGGCGATGAAGTCGAGGTTCCACTGGTGCACCTGGTGCAGGTCGGCGAAGCCGCCCTGGGCGAAGGCGCGCAGCAGGTTGAGGCTGGCGGTGGACTGGTGGTAGGCCTGCAGCAGGCGCTCCGGGTCCGGCACCCGGCTCTTCTCGTCGAAGCCGATGCCGTTGACGATGTCACCGCGGTAGGCGGGCAGGGTGACGCCTTCGATAGTCTCCTCGCCGGCCGAGCGCGGCTTGGCGAACTGGCCGGCCATGCGTCCGACCTTGACCACCGGGCAGCCGGCGGCGAAGGTCATGGCGATGGCCATCTGCAGCAGCACCTTGAAGGTGTCGCGGATCTTGCCGGCGGAGAACTCGGCGAAGCTCTCCGCGCAGTCGCCGCCCTGCAGCAGGAAGGCGCGGCCCTGGGTGACCTCGGCGAACTGCCGGCGCAGCTCGCGCGCCTCGCCGGCGAACACCAGCGGCGGATAGCCGGCGAGGGTCCGCTCGACGCGCGCCAGGTGCTCGGCGTCGGGGTACACGGGTTGCTGCTGGATCGGCTTGCCTCTCCAGCTGTCGGGGCTCCAGGTCTGGCTCATCACTGCTCGCCTTGCGTGTGTCGGTATGCCGGCTATGGTAACCGATCGATCCGCCCGCCGGGCCGATGGTTCCGATAGAGTCCCTGCATCGCCAGGGCGGCTCTGCTAGGATGCCGGGCCATTTTTCCGGGGGCACGAGATGAGCGACTACCAGCAGCTGGCCGAGGTGCACGACGACTACGGAGTGATCCGCGTGGTGCAGTCCGGCGACTACCGCTTCCTCGAGTTCGGCGACGAGGTCGAGCAGAGCTGCAGCTATGTCCCCGATCCGGCCTGGCTGGAGTACGACTACACCCGCGCCATGCTGCTCGGCGCGCTGCTGCCCGAGCGCGCCGAGCATGCGCTGTTCCTCGGCCTGGGCGGCGGCAGCCTGACCATGGCCTGCCTGAAGCACCTGCCGTTCGCCACGGTGGAGGCGGTGGAGCTGCGCCCCGAGGTGCCGCGCCTGGCCCGCGAGTTCATGGGGCTGGCCAGCGATCCGCGCCTGAGCATCCGCATCGGTGACGCCCAGGAGCGGCTGGACGAGTGCGCGCCGGCGGACGTGATCTTCTTCGACCTCTATACCGACACCGGGCCGGCGGCGGCGCACCTCGCTTGGGGCTTTCTCGAGGCCTGCCGCGCGCGCCTGCGCCCCGGTGGCTGGCTGGTGATCAACCAGTGGAGCACCGCCGACGGCAAGCCGCTGGGCGCGGCGCTGCTGCGCGGGTTGTTCCGCCGCAGCTACTGGGAGATCCCGGTCAGCGACGGCAACGTGATCCTCTTCATTCCGGCCGACGCCGGGCAGGAGCTGGACGAGGAGCGTCTGCGCCAGCGCGCCGCGGTGCTGGAGGGGGCGCTCGGCTATTCCCTGGAGCGGCTCATCGCGGCGCTGCGCCCGGCGAGCTGACGGGGCGGGACAAAAAGGGCGCGACTCGGCACACATTTTGCGTTATGATGCGCGCCGGCTTTGACACGCGCCCTTCCGGAACATCTTTTCCCGGGAGCGCTGCTTCTGCTGTGCGTCCGTCCCCACGGACATTTCTTGACGAACTATCCTTTCACGCGATTTCGCAAATCCCCGCCGACCAGGCTGCCAGGGTGACCCCACGGGTCTTGCTTTTGGCTGGCGCAGCGCTGGCCATGGGTCTTTGCGGATTACACGAGGCAAATACCCATGACCGAATCCATCGTTGGCGGCTTCGCCGCGCTCAATCTTCACCCGGCCGTGCTGTCTGCGATCACCGCGGTCGGCTATGAAGAGCCGTCCGCCATCCAGTCGCAGTCGATTCCGGTGATCCTCGCCGGCCACGACATGATCGGCCAGGCGCAGACCGGCACCGGCAAGACCGCGGCCTTCGCCCTGCCGATGCTGTCGCTGCTCGACCCGGCCCGTCGCGAGCCGCAGATCCTCATCCTCACCCCGACCCGCGAGCTGGCCCTGCAGGTCGCTGCGGCCTTCGAGCGCTACTCCAGCGACATGGGCAGCGTGAAGGTGGTGGCGGTGTACGGCGGCGCGCCCATGGGCCCGCAGCTCAAGGCCCTGCGCCAGGGCGCCCAGGTGGTGGTCGCCACCCCGGGCCGCCTGTGCGACCACCTGCGCCGCGACGAGAACCTGCTGAACAGCGTCCAGCGCCTGGTCCTCGACGAGGCCGACGAGATGCTCAAGCTCGGCTTCATGGAGGACATCGAGGCGATCTTCCAGGCCCTGCCGGAAAGCCGCCAGACCGTGCTGTTCTCCGCGACCCTGCCGGCGTCGATCCGCGCCATCGCCGAGCGCAACCTGAAGACGCCCAAGCACGTCAAGATCGCCAGCAAGACCCAGACCGTCGAGCGCATCGAGCAGGCCCACCTGATGGTGCATGCCGACCAGAAGCAGGCCGCCGTGCTGCGCCTGCTCGAGGTCGAGCAGTTCGACGCGCTGATCGGCTTCGTGCGCACCAAGCAGGCCACCCTCGACATCGCCGAGATGCTCGAGCGCAACGGCTACCGTGCCGCCGCGCTGAACGGCGACATCGCCCAGGCCCAGCGCGAGCGCGTGGTCGAGTCGCTGAAGAACGGCGTGCTGGACATCGTGATCGCCACCGACGTGGCCGCCCGTGGCCTCGACGTGCCGCGCATCACCCACGTGCTGAACATCGACATGCCGTACGACCCGGAGTCCTACGTGCACCGCATCGGCCGTACCGGCCGTGCCGGTCGCGAAGGCCGTGCCCTGCTGCTGGTCACCCCGCGTGAGCGCCGCATGCTGCAGGTGATCGAGCGTGTCACCGGGCAGAAGGTCGCCGAGATCAAGATGCCGGATGCCGAAACCGTGCTGGAAGCGCGTCTGCAGCGTCTGGCCAACAGCCTCCAGCCGCTGCTGGCAGACGCCGAAGCCAGCCGCGGCCAGGTCTGCGCCGAGCTGTGCCGTCGCCTGGAGTGCACCCCCGAGGTGCTGGCCGCCGTGCTGCTGGCCAAGCAGACCCAGGGCCAGGCTCTTGATCTGGAAGGCGTGCGCCGCGAGCAGCCGCTGGCCCCGGCTCCGGCCCGCGAGCGTGCGCCGGCTGGCGAGCGCGGCGAGCGTGGTGGTGAGCGCAGCGGCGAGCCGCGCGCCCGCCGCCCGATGGAGCCGCTGGCCGAAGGCCGCGTGCGCTGCCGCACCGCGCTGGGCAAGCGCGACGGCATTGCCGCCAAGAACCTGCTGGGCGCCATCATCAACGAAGGCAAGCTGGTGCGCGAAGCCATCGGTCGCATCCAGGTGCGCGAGACCTTCAGCCTGGTCGAGCTGCCGGAAGAGGGCCTGGAGCGCCTGCTCGGCCGCCTGAAGGAAACCCGTGTCGGCGGCAAGGCCCTGCGCCTGCGTCGCTACCACGAGGATTGATCCTGCGCTGACACGAAAACGCCCCGACTGGTTCGGGGCGTTTTTGTTTGTGCCGGCGAATTCCCGGCGCTCAGTCGAAGCGGTAGATGTCCATGGCGATGGTGGCCTTGCTGAACCCCTCGTACTCGACGCTGAAGGCGCCGCCGGCGCCGCGGGCGAAGAACAGCGGCAGCAGGTGCTCGTCGCTGGGGTGGCTGCGCACCGCCCAGGGGGCCTGCTGGCGGTAGTCGTGCAGGGCGGCCTCGTCGTCGGCGGCCAGATGCGCGACCAGCCAGTCGCGGAACTCGCGGGCCCAGGGCTCGACCGTGCCGGGGGTGGCGTCCCAGTCCAGTTCGCGCAGGTTGTGGGTGATGCTGCCCGAACCGATCAGCAGCACGCCGCGCGCCCGCAGGTCGCCGAGCAGGCGGCCGAGTCGGGTCTGCAGCGCCGGCCCCTGGCGGCTGGGCAGCGACAGCTGCAGCACGGGGATGTCGGCCTCGGGGTACATCAGCAGCAGCGGCACCCAGGCGCCGTGGTCGAGCGGGCGCTGCGGGTCGAGGTGCGCCGGCAGGTCGGCGTCCTCCAGCAGTTCGACGATCTCCAGGGCCAGATCGGGGGCGCCCGGCGGCTCGTAGTCCAGCGCGTAGAGCGCCGGCGGGAAACCGTAGAAGTCGTGCCAGGCCTGCTGGCGCGGCGCCGAGGTCAGGCGCAGGTCGCTGGTTTCCCAGTGCGCGGACACCACCAGGATGGCCCTGGGCCTGGGCAGCTCGCGGGCCAGGCGGGCGAGGGCGCGGCCGGTGTCGCCCGGCTGCAGGGCGACCATCGGCGAGCCGTGGGAAATGAACAGGCTGGGCAGCATGGGGTGTCTCCGGATGGCGATGTTGCTATCTTCGGCAGGCCAATGATCGAAATCCAGCATAAGTTTTCGACCATTGATATCGAATCCGGCAATCGAAGGGAGGCCCCGATGCACGAAGATTTCTGGCAGGCGCGCTGGACGCGCAACGAGATCGGCTTTCACCTCCGGGAGGTGAACCCCTATCTGCAGGCCCACTGGGCCAATTTGCAGCTGCCGGCAGGCAGTGAGGTGCTGGTGCCTTTGTGTGGCAAGAGCCTGGACATGCCCTGGCTGGCTGCGCAGGGTTGCCGGGTACTCGGTGTCGAGCTGGCCGCGAAGGCGGTCGGTGATTTCTTCGCCGAGCAGGGGCTGCACGCCACAGTCAGCAGCGACGGCGGGCTGCAGCGGCACGAGGCGGAGGGCATTGCGCTCCTGCAGGGGGACTTCTTCGCTTTGGCACCGGCGCAGGCCGCCGGCTGCAGCGGCTACTACGATCGTGCCGCACTGATCGCCCTGCCGCCGGAGATGCGTCGGCGCTATGTCGCTCACTTGCAGACACTGCTGCCCAGCGGCTGTCGCGGCCTGCTGGTGACCCTCGACTATCCCCAGGAGCAGATGGATGGTCCGCCGTTCGCGGTGAGTGACGCCGAGGTGCACGCGCTCTACGGGGAGGGCTGGCAGATCGAGCTGCTGGGTGAGTACGAAGTGCGGGACAAGAACTGGCGCTTCGTCGAGCGTGGCCTGAGTCGTCTGCACGAGCGGGTCTACCGACTGACCCGCCGCTGATCCGGGGGGGAAGGCGGGGCGCGGCGGCCCCGCCAGCCTCAGCCGGCGCTCTGCAGGCGGCGCACGAAGGCGTCGGATTCGTCGATGGCGCGCTGCATGTCGCGCAGCAACTGGTCGACGTTGCCCTGCAGGGTGCGGTACTCGCCCTTGAGTGCGCCGATGGCGCGGGCGTTGAGGTTGTGCTTGAGGAACAGCACCTGGTCGCGCAGCACGCTGAGCACCGGCTCGATGCGCCGTTCGGCGGTCTTCATGCGCTGGATCAGGCTGCGGTAGTCCTGGCGGGTGCGCGCCAGCTCGCGGGCGCTGGCGCTGCGCAGGCTGGCGTTGCTGTACTGCGCCAGTTCGCCTTCCCATTCGTCGAACAGCGCCTCGGCCACGTCCTCCACCGCCGCGATGCGCGCGCGCACTGCGTTGGCGCTGTCCTCGCTGGAGCGGTATTCGCTGTCCAGCGCCCGGTAGCGTTCCTCCAGCTCGCCGCCGTCGACCTGCACCACGCTGCGGTAGCGCTCCAGGGCGTCGCGGAACTGCTCCTTGGCCTCCTGCTGGGCGTCGCGCGCCGCCTCGACGCGGTCGACGAGGATGTCGCGCTTGTGCACGCCGACCTTTTCCATGGCGGCGTAGTAGGTGCTCTGGCAGCCGGCCAGCAGGAGCAGGGCGGCGGCAAACAGCAGGGGAAGGGGTTGGCGCATCGGGAGATCTCGCTGACGGATGACGGTGCCATGGTAGCGAGCGGACAAAAAAAGGGCGACTCGCGTCGCCCCCCAGTGTGAAACCTTGCTGCAGTCGCTGGTCAGCGGCCGCGCTGCATCAGTGCCTCGATGCGGTCTTCCAGCGGCGGGTGGGTCATCAGCAGGCCGGCCAGGCCGTGCTTGAGGCCGCCGTTGATGCCGAAGGCGGTCATGCTCGAGGGCATGTGCACCGGCAGGCCCTGTTCGGCGCGCAGGCGCTGCAGGGCGGCGATCATCGCGCCGGTGCCGGCCAGGTCGGCGCCGGCCGCGTCGGCCTTGAACTCGCGATGGCGCGAGAACCACATGACGATGATGCTGGCGAGGATGCCCAGCACCAGCTCGGCGAAGATGGTCGCGACGAAGTAGCCGATGCCGTTGCCTTCCTCGTTCTTGAGGATCGCCTTGTCGACGAAGGTGCCGAAGATGCGCGCGAAGAACATCACGAAGGTGTTCACCACGCCCTGGATCAGGCTCAGGGTGACCATGTCGCCGTTGGCCACGTGGCCGATCTCGTGGGCCAGCACGGCGCGCACCTCGTCGGGCGAGAAGCGCTCGAGCAGACCCTGGCTGACGGCGACCAGCGCGTCGTTCTTGTTCCAGCCGGTGGCGAAGGCGTTGGCCTCGTAGGCCGGGAAGATGCCGACCTCGGGCATGCGGATGCCGGCGTCGCGCGACAGCTGTTCGACGGTCTGCAGCAGCCACTGCTCGTGGCGGGTGCGCGGCTGGCTGATGATCTCGGTGCCGGTGCTCATCTTCGCCATCCACTTGGAGATGAACAGCGAGATCAGCGAGCCGGCGAAGCCGAACACGGCGCAGTAGATCAGCAGGCTGCCGTAGTTCTGGCCGGTGAAGCGATCCACCCCGAGCAGCTTCAGGGTGATGCTGGCGATCACCAGTACGGCCAGGTTGGTGGCCAGGAACAGCAGAATACGCATCATGATTTGAACCGTCTCCTTGCGGCAGAGTCGCGATGAGTCTAGGCGGCTATATAAGGCTGCCCCGGGGGGCAATTCAACCGCAGCGCTATTTCAAACTGTGTCGCCTGCGCCGCTCTGGCTCGGGGCGAACAGCCGGCGGGCGAGCTGGATGAGGCGTTCGCTGTCGCCGCTGGCCAGGCTCTCCTGCAGTTGCCAGGCGAGGGTGGCGTGCACGCGCAGCACGCTGGGCGGCAGATGGCTGTCGGTCAGCGCTGCGTCGGCGATGCGGCCGCTCAGGCGCAGGAAGCCCTTCTCGCTGAGTACCGCCTGCTCCAGCGCCTCGTGGCGGATGGTGCCTTCGTGGCGCAGGTAGCCTTCCTCGCCGAGCCACAGCAGGGTGCCCAGACAGCTCTGGTGGCGCACGGCGGGCAGGCCGTACTCGTCGGGCTCGTGGTAGCCGATCAGGTCGTCGATGTAGAGGGTGGTCTTGCGCGGGAAGGCCCGGTAGAGGGCGAGCAGGGCGCGGCTGGCGTCCTGGTAGAAATCGTCGATCTGCAGGTGCATGGCGAGGCTCGCACCCGCCGCCCGGAAGGGGCGGCGGGCCGGGAGTGGCTTACTGACGGTAGCCCTTGATGAAGTTGCCGATGCGGCCGATGGCCAGCTCGAGGTCGTCGACCCGCGGCAGGGTGACCACGCGGAAGTGGTCCGGCCACGGCCAGTTGAAGGCGGTGCCCTGGACGATCAGCAGCTTCTCGGAGAGCAGCAGGTCGAGGACGAACTTCTCGTCGTTGTGGATCGGGCAGACCTTGGGGTCGATCTTCGGGAAGGCGTAGAGCGCGCCCATCGGCTTGACGCAGCTGACTCCGGGGATGTCGTTGAGCAGTTCCCAGGCGCGGTTGCGCTGCTCGTACAGGCGGCCATGCGGCAGGACCAGGTCGTTGATGCTCTGGTAGCCGCCCAGCGCGGTCTGGATCGCGTGCTGGGCCGGCACGTTGGCGCACAGGCGCATGTTGGCGAGGATGTCGAGGCCCTCGATGTAGCTCTGCGCCTTGTGCTTGGGACCGGAGATGATCACCCAGCCGGAGCGGAAGCCGGCCACCCGGTAAGACTTGGACAGGCCGTTGAAGGTCAGGCACAGCACGTCCGGGGCCAGCGAGGCGGTGGAGATGTGCTCGGCGCCGTCGTAGAGGATCTTGTCGTAGATCTCGTCGGAGAAGATCACCAGGTTGTGCTGGCGGGCGACCTCGACGATCTGCTCCAGCACTTCCTTCGGATACACCGCGCCGGTCGGGTTGTTCGGGTTGATCAGCAGGATGGCCTTGGTGTTGCTGCTGACCTTTGCCTTGATGTCGTCGATGTCCGGGTACCAGTTCGACTGCTCGTCGCACAGGTAATGCACCGCCTTGCCGCCGGCCAGGCTGGTGGCCGCGGTCCACAGCGGGTAGTCGGGGGCGGGGATCAGCACCTCGTCGCCGTTGTTGAGCAGGGCCTGCAGGGCCATGACGATCAGCTCGGACACGCCGTTGCCGAGGTAGATGTCCTCGATGGTGACGCCTTCGATGTTCTTCTGCTGGCAGTACTGCATCACCGCCTTGCGCGCGCTGAACAGGCCCTTGGAGTCGCTGTAGCCCTGGGAGATCGGCAGGTTGCGGATCACGTCCTGGAGGATTTCCTCCGGGGCTTCGAAGCCGAACGGCGCGGGGTTGCCGATGTTCAGCTTGAGGATGCGGTGGCCTTCCTCTTCGAGGCGCTTGGCGTGCTTGAGTACCGGCCCGCGGATGTCGTAGCAGACGTTGGCGAGCTTGTTGGATTTGCTGACCTGCATGAGGGGACCCCGATATGACCCGCCCGCTTCGGCGCTGGCGCAAATCGTCCGGGGGGCGGCTTGGCAGGCGCAGACGCGGGTGACAGACTGAAAGCCACGCATCATACGACTGCCCCGTGCCCGGTGAAAGGGAAGGGGCGGGCTTTTTTCCAAGGCGAGGTGAATTACATGGACAAGGTCGAGAAACCGCTGGAGTCCTGGCGCGAGGAGCTGTCGGAAAGCCAGTTCCAGGTCTGCCGGCTCAAGGGCACCGAGCGGCCTTTCACCGGCGAGTACTACCACTGCACCACGCCGGGCACCTACCACTGCGCCTGCTGCGATGCGCCGCTGTTCGACTCGGACGCCAAGTACGACTCCGGCAGCGGCTGGCCGAGCTACTTCCAGCCGGCCTCCGCGGAGGCGCTGCGCCAGGTGGAGGATTTCAGCCATGGCATGCACCGCGTCGAGGTGCTCTGTGCGCGCTGCGATGCCCACCTCGGGCATGTGTTCCCCGACGGCCCGGCGCCGACCGGCCTGCGCTACTGCATCAACTCGGTGGCCCTGCGCCTCAAGCCCCGCGCCTGAGGCGGCCCGTCGCGGTGCGGGCCGGCTGGCGGGTCGGCATGGTTTCCAGCGTCTCGCGGCGCTGGCCTGCCTGGAGGAAGGGCGCCGGCTGAAGGGGATATCCATATACGAAGGGCGACGCTGTGTGGCTGCGGGTGGCGTGGCCGCCCGGTCGCCGGTGTCGGCGGCCGGCGCGTCGCCGTCATTTTCAGGGAGTCTTGCGTGGAAAGTCGTCTGAATGAATTCCTGGGGCGGGTCGAAGGCCTGCTCGAGCGCGTCCGGCCGTTGTTGCCCGAGCCGGTGCAGACCATCGACTGGGAGACCTGTCTGGCGGCGCGCTGGCAGCGCAACGGTAGTCATGGTGCGCTGCGCCCGCTCGAGGTGCGCCTCGATCTGCAGCTGCACGATCTGCTCGGCGTGGACCGTCAGCGCGAGCAGCTGGGGCGCAACACCCGGCAGTTCGTCGCCGGCCTGCCGGCCAACCATGCGTTGCTGTGGGGCGCGCGCGGCACCGGCAAGTCGTCGCTGGTGCGCGCCCTGCTGGCGGCCTACGCCGCCGAGGGGTTGCGCCTGATCGAGATCGAGCGCGATGACCTGGCCGACCTGCCGCGGGTGGTCGCCCAGCTCGCCGGCCTGCCGCAGCGCTTCGTGCTGTTCTGTGACGACCTGTCGTTCGACGCCGGCGAGGGCGACTACCGGGTGCTCAAGAGCGTGCTGGACGGCTCGCTGGAGCAGGCGCCGGAAAACGTGCTGCTCTACGCCACCTCCAACCGCCGCCACCTGGTTCCCGAGCGGCTGAGCGACAACCTCGACTGGCAGCAGGTGGACGGCGAGGTGCATCCCTCCGAGGCGGTGGAGGACAAGGTCGCCCTGTCCGACCGCTTCGGCCTGTGGCTGTCCTTCTATCCGTTCACCCAGCCGGAGTATCTGCAGGTGGTGCAGCACTGGATCGGCGTGCTGGCGGCGCGTGCCGGACTGGACTGGCAGTGGGACGAGGCGGTGGAGAAGGCGGCGATCCGCTGGGCCAGTGGACGCGGCAACCGCAACGGTCGCTGCGCCCAGCAGTTCGCACGGCACTGGGTGGGGCTCGCCCTGCTCGAGGGCGAGGCGCGCTGAGCGGGCCGGCGCTCGATCAGGCCGGGGTGGCGTTCTGCGCGCGGGCCAGCAGCTTGGCCAGCAGGGTGCACTCGTCCGGCAGCACGCCCTGCAGGCTGGCGCGCTGGCACAGGCGCGCGTACAGGGCGGCCAGGCCCGGCCAGCGCGCGGCGTCGATCGACTCGCCGCCGTGCTGGAGGTTGGCGATCTGGCAGGCGAAGGCCAGATCGGCCACGCTCAGGCGGTCGCCGACGAAGTAGTCGGCGCCGCCGAGGGCCTTCTCCAGATAGTCGAAGTGCCTGGGCAGCTTCTCGGCGAGAGCCTTCTGCACCGCCTCCTCGTTGCACGGCTTGCCCATGGTCGGGTTGAGCGCGCGGTTGAGGAACACGCAGAAGGTGGTCAGCGGCGCCAGCTCGTAGTCGGCGTACTTCTCCAGCCAGCGGATGCGCGCGCGCTCGACGGCGTCGCGGCCGTACAGGGCGGGTGCCTCCGGATACTGCTCCTCGATGTACTGGGCGATCACGCCGGAGTCGGCCAGGGTCAGCTCGCCGTCGCGCAGGGCCGGGATGCGCCCCAGCGGGCTGATCTCCATGAACCAGTCCGGCTGGTTGAACGGGGCGACGATTTCCAGCTGGTAGTCGAGACCCTTTTCCGCCAGCAGCAGGCGGACCTTGCGGACGAAGGGCGAGAGCGTGGCACCGTAGAGGATCAGGCTCATGGAGCGATTCCTTGTTGTGGTCGGAGGCATCGTTTATAGCATGTGGCCCGCGTTCGCCAAGCGGCTTCGCGATCCGCCGCAGTCGCTGCGAATCGTGTGCAAGCCATTGATTTGAAAAAAAATTCGAAACAGGGGTTGACGCCTGGGGAGGCGCTTTCTAGAATGCGCGCACTTCCGGAACGAAGCCCACGACGAAGCGAAAGCCGATTCGAGAGAAAGCCGGAAGGATTGGAAAGTGTGGCAGTCAAAAGCTGTTGTAAGTTCCAGGCCGCGTCCCCTTCGTCTAGTGGCCTAGGACACCGCCCTTTCACGGCGGTAACAGGGGTTCGAGTCCCCTAGGGGACGCCACTTTTGCGGGAATAGCTCAGTTGGTAGAGCACGACCTTGCCAAGGTCGGGGTCGCGAGTTCGAGTCTCGTTTCCCGCTCCAGTTTGCATCAGGCGCCACGCGCAAGCGGGGCGTAACTCCGGAGAGATCCGGAAGCCGTCAAGGCAATGCGGGAATAGCTCAGTTGGTAGAGCACGACCTTGCCAAGGTCGGGGTCGCGAGTTCGAGTCTCGTTTCCCGCTCCAGTTTGCACCAGGCGCCGCGCGCAAGCGCAGCGTAACCCCGGAGAGATCCGGGAGCCGTCAAGGCACTGCGGGAATAGCTCAGTTGGTAGAGCACGACCTTGCCAAGGTCGGGGTCGCGAGTTCGAGTCTCGTTTCCCGCTCCAAATCGAAAAAGACGCCACCTTCGGGTGGCGTCTTTTTTTGTGCGCGTTTTTTGCCGGCGCAGCCTCTCCCTTGTGGGGAGAGGCGGGCACGGCTTCAGTGGCGCGGGCTGTCGTCGGGCAACGCCAGCAGCTGCTTCTCGCGCTCCCAGTCGAACGGCTCGTCATTCTCCTCGGCGGCGAAGCGGCGCTCGTCGAGTTGCTGGTACAGCTCGATTTCCTCGTCGGGCATGTAGTGCAGGCAGTCGCCGCCGAAGAACCACAGCAGGTCGCGCGGCACCAGGTGGGCGATCTGCGGATAGCGGTGGAACACCTGGGCCATCAGTTCCTGGCCCAGGTAGATGGCGTCCTCGGTCTGGCGCGGCAGCTCGGCGAGCAGCTCGTCGAAGCGCTCGAGGAACAGCGCGTGATTGTCTTCCGGCACCTGCTCGGCCTCGCCCAGGGCGGCCAGGATGGTGCGCAGATGGGCGAGCAGGGCGAGGTGATGGTCGATATAGGAAGTGGCCATGGCAGAATCCGGCAGTGGAACGGCGGGCGAGTATAGCAGCTGGCCTTCGTGCGATTAGCGCCCGCAAATGCCCGCTCGCCGGTGCTCCGTGGTTGCATTTGCCTTCCCCAGCCCTTATCTAGTGCGCTCGAATTGTCGCGCGTGCCTCCTTTCAATGACTTCCGCACTGACCATCCGCCAGTTGACCAAGACCTACGGCAACGGCTTCCAGGCCCTCAAGGGCATCGACCTGGAGGTCGCCGAAGGCGACTTCTTCGCCCTGCTCGGTCCCAACGGGGCGGGCAAGTCGACCACCATCGGCATCCTCTCCACCCTGGTCAACAAGACCGGCGGCACGGTCGAGGTGTTCGGCCATGACCTCGACCGCGATCCCTCCGGGCTCAAGCGCTGCCTCGGCGTGGTGCCCCAGGAGTTCAACTTCAACCAGTTCGAGAAGGCCTTCGACATCCTCGTCGCCCAGGCCGGCTACTACGGCATCCCGGCGCGTCTCGCCGGCGAGCGCGCGGAGAAGTACCTCACCGAGCTGGGCCTGTGGGACAAGCGCAACGTGCCCTCGCGCATGCTCTCCGGCGGCATGAAGCGCCGCCTGATGATCGCCCGCGCGCTGATCCACCAGCCGCGCCTGCTGATCCTCGACGAGCCCACCGCCGGGGTCGACATCGAGCTGCGCCGCTCGATGTGGCGCTTCCTCACCGAGCTGAACCAGCAGGGCATCACCATCATCCTCACCACCCACTACCTCGAGGAAGCCGAACAGCTGTGCCGCAACATCGGCATCATCGACCACGGCCGCATCGTCGAGCACACCAGCATGCGCGAGCTCTTGATGAAGCTGCACGTGGAGACCTTCCTGCTCGACCTGCGCAGCCCGCAGCCGGCGGCGCCGCGCCTGGAGGGCTACCCGGTGAGCCTGGTCGACCCGCTGACCCTCGAGGTGCAGGTGGAGAAGAGCCAGGGGGTGAACGCGCTGTTCGCCCAGCTCGCCGCGCAGGGCATCGAGGTGCTCAGCCTGCGCAACAAGACCAACCGCCTGGAGGAGCTGTTCGTCTCCCTGGTGGCCAAGAATCTCGCCGGAGGCCAGTGAATGTCCGTTGAACTGCAAGCCAACTGGGTGGCGCTGCAAACCATCGTGCGCAAGGAAGTGCGCCGCTTCATGCGCATCTGGCCGCAGACCCTGCTGCCGCCGGCGATCACCATGGTTCTGTACTTCGTGATCTTCGGCAACCTGATCGGCCGGCAGATCGGCGATATGAACGGCTTCTCCTACATGGAGTACATCGTTCCCGGTCTGATCATGATGTCGGTGATCACCAACTCCTACGGCAACGTGGTGTCGAGTTTCTTCGGCACCAAGTTCCACCGCTCCGTCGAGGAGCTGATGGTCTCGCCGGCCTCGCCGCACGTGATCCTGGTCGGCTTCGTCATCGGCGGCGTGCTGCGCGGTCTGGCGGTGGCAGCCATCGTCACCGCGCTGTCGCTGTTCTTCACCCACCTGCAGATCCACCACGCGCTGGTGACCTTCGCGGTGATCCTGCTGGCGGCGACCATCTTCTCGCTGTGCGGGTTCATCAACGCGGTCTATGCGCGCAACTTCGACGACATCTCGATCATCCCGACCTTCGTGCTGACGCCGCTGACCTACCTGGGTGGGGTGTTCTACTCGATCCACATGCTGCCCGAGTTCTGGCAGACGGTATCGCTGGCCAACCCGATCCTGCACATGGTCAACGCCTTCCGCTACGGCATCCTCGGCGTCTCCGACATCCACATCGGTACCGCCATCATCCTGATGCTGCTGGCGGCGGCGATCCTCTACACGGTCAGCCTGCAGCTGCTCAAGCGTGGCGTGGGCATGCGCCAGTGACTCCGGCCGGATGGTCGCCGGGCGGGCTTGCCTTTGCCGCCCGCGGCCGTCAGGCTTCCACTTTTACGTTTGTCGAGTTTCGCAATGGCGCAAGACGTCCACCATTCCCCGCTGGGCAAGACCACCGAGTACGTGGCCGAGTACGCCCCCGAGCTGCTGTTCCCCATCCCGCGCGAGCCCAAGTGGCGCGAGCTGGGCATCGACCCGCAGGCGCTGCCGTTCCAGGGTGTCGACCTGTGGAGCTGCTACGAGCTGTCCTGGCTGAACGACAGGGGCAAGCCGCTGGTGGCCATCGGCGAGTTCGCGATTCCCGCCCATTCGCCCTGCATCATCGAGTCCAAGTCGTTCAAGCTGTACCTCAACTCGCTGAACCAGACCCGCTTCGCCAGCCGCGAGGCGCTCGCCGAGGTGCTGGCGCGCGACCTGTCGGCGGCGGCCGGCGCATCGGTGGCGGTGCGCGTGCGCACGCTGGACGAGGTGGCGGAGGAGGGCGTGGCACGCCCCGCCGGCGAATGCCTCGACGAGCTGGACGTGGCCATCGACTGCTACGGCCCGCCGGATGCCGGACTGCTGGCCTGCGATCGTGCGCAGGTGGTCAGCGAGACGCTGTACAGCCACCTGCTCAAGTCCAACTGCCCGGTCACCGGCCAGCCTGACTGGGGCACGGTGGTGATCGACTATCGCGGTCCGGCACTGGATCGCGCCGCGCTGCTGGCCTACGTGGTGTCGCTGCGCATGCACGGCGATTTCCACGAGCAATGCGTCGAGCGCATCTACCTCGACCTCAAGGCACTGCTCGCGCCAGAGCATCTCTGCGTGCATGCCCGCTACGTACGCCGCGGCGGCCTGGACATCAACCCCTACCGCAGCACCCATCCGGTCAATCCTGACAACCGCCGGCTGGTGCGCCAGTAGCCGGACAGGCGAAAGCCGACCGGTACGAGTCGGCCTCGTCGTCCTGTCGCCGGCTCAGATGCCCATGTTGGCCAGGGTCTGCAGGATCGAGCGCAGGCTGCCGGCCAGGGTGGGATGGCTGGCCTCGAAGCGCTCCACCGCCAGGTTGACCCCGTCCACCAGGCTGGCGTCCGGCTCGCTGGCGATCTCGCGAGCCAGCTGCACTTCGATTTCGCTCATCAGCTCGATCAGTGCGGCCCTGTCCTCATCGTTCAGAGGCGGATCTTCGGCCAGCTGG
Organism: Pseudomonas sp. OF001; assembly: GCF_904426495.1. NCBI lineage: Bacteria > Pseudomonadati > Pseudomonadota > Gammaproteobacteria > Pseudomonadales > Pseudomonadaceae > Pseudomonas > Pseudomonas sp. OF001. The sequence continues at coordinate 152,645 of NZ_CAJGBM010000056.1, forward strand.
TCGCGCAGGTCTTGCAGTTGCTGCTGGAGTTGGCGTGCGGGCATGACGTGGTTCCTTTTGCGGTGGAGGGGTGGCGACACTGCGGCCGTCCCGTGTTTTCAAGACTAACCCACCGCGCGAGCTCGCGGGTGATCGGCGTCAAGCGCCGCGGGTCGGCAGTGGCTGCAAGAAATCGCGGCAGGCGTATACTGCGCGGATGGTAAGTGGCCGGCCAAGAGGGCTGGTCGTGTGGAAGCACGAGGAGAAGGTACATGCGCGATCGTTGCGCTCGTTGGCTGAGTCGTTCGGCCGGTCTGCTGGCTGTGGCCGGCCTGGCGCTGCTGCCTGCCGTCACCCAGGCCAGCGAGGAAGATCCCTGGGAGGCTTTCAACCGCCCGGTCTTCGTGTTCAACGATACCCTCGACATCTGGGCGCTCAAGCCGCTGGCGCGGGGCTACCAGGCCGTGACGCCGCAGTTTCTCGAGGACGGTATCGGCAACGTGTTCGCCAACCTCGGCGAGGTCGGCAACTTCGCCAACAACAGCCTGCAGGGCAAGTTCCACGCTGCTGGTGTCGACACCGCGCGTTTCCTGATCAATACCACCGTCGGCGTGGGTGGCTTCTTCGACGTGGCCCGCCACGCCGGCCTGCTGCGCAACGACGAGGACTTCGGCCAGACCCTGGGTGCCTGGGGCGTTTCCTCCGGCCCCTATCTGGTGCTGCCGTTCTTCGGCCCGAGCTCGCCGCGCGATGCTTCCGGGCTGGCGGTGGACAGCCTGCACTCGTTCTATCGGGCCATCGACCATGTGCCGACGCGCAACACCACCCGTGCCGTCGACGTGGTGGATACCCGCGCCGAGCTGCTGTCGGCCGAGAAGGTCGTCACCGGCGACAAGTACGTGTTCATTCGCAACGCCTACCTGCAGAACCGCGAGTTCAAGGTCCAGGATGGCCAGGTCGAGGACGACTTCTGAACCTGGCTGCCTGACGGGAGCTGTCGCCGTGCGGCATCGGGCCGCTGCAAGCAGCCATGTCGGCAGCCGGCCCCCGGCTTGAACCCCGCAGCCGATGCGAGTAGTGTCGCGCCATAGATCGGCGGCCCCGGCCGCCGCTGTGATCAAACCGAGTTTCGAGCCGCCCGCGGCGCCGTTTGCCTGGATGATTCATGCACACAATCAGTGCCAAGCTGCTGGTCATTGATGACGACGACGAGGTTCGTGCCAGCCTGCACAGCTACCTCGAGGATGCCGGATTCTGTGTACTGCAGGCTGCCACTGGCAGTGCCGGTCTGCAGTTGCTCGAACTCGAGCGCCCCGATCTGGTGATATGCGACCTGGCCACGCCGCAGCTCGACGGGCTGGAAATGATCCGCCAGATCGCCGAGCGCGACTGCGAGGTGCCGGTCATCGTCATTTCCGCCGCCGGGGTGATGAGCGACGCTCTCGAGGCCCTGCGCCGCGGCGCGGCCGACTATCTGGTCAAGCCGCTGGACGATCTGGTCATGCTCGAGCATTCGGTGCGCCGCGCGCTCGACCGCGCGCGCCTGCGCCAGGAGAATCGCCGCTACCGCGAGCGTCTGGAGGCTACCAACCGCGAGCTGCAGGCCAGCCTGAGTCTTCTCCAGGAAGACCAGAACGCCGGGCGCCACGTGCAGATGAACATGCTGCCGGTGACGCCCTGGGAGGCCGGCGAATTCCACTTCGCCCACCAGATCATCCCGTCGCTCTACCTGTCCGGCGACTTCGTCGACTACTTTCGGGTCGATGAACGGCGGATCGGCTTCTATCTGGCCGACGTCTCCGGGCATGGCGCCTCCTCGGCCTTCGTCACCGTGCTGCTCAAGTTCATGACCACGCGCCTGCTCTACGAGTCGCGCCGTCACCGCAACCGTCCGCTGCCCGAGTTCCGTCCTTCCGACGTGCTCGGCCACATCAACCGCGGTTTGATCAACTGCAAGCTGGGCAAGCACGTGACCATGCTCGGCGGAGTGATCGACGAAAGCACCAACACCCTGACCTACAGCGTCGGTGGCCACCTGCCGCTGCCGGTGCTCTACTGCGATGGTCAGGCGCGTTACCTGGAAGGGCGAGGCCTGCCGGTCGGCCTGTTCGAGGAGGCCACCTTCGAGGATCGCGAGCTGCAGCTGCCCGAGCGCTTCAGCCTGACCCTGTTCTCCGATGGCATCCTTGATCTGCTGCCGGGCGACACGCTCAAGGCCAAGGAAGCCATCCTGCCGCTGATGGTCGGCCAGGCCGGCGGCAGTCTGGAAGGGCTGCGCCAGGTGTTCGGGCTGGCCAACCTCGGCGAGATGCCGGATGATATCGCCTTGCTGGTGCTGAGCAGGAAGTTTGCATGAGTACGGGTAAGATCCAGTTTGCCGAGCAGGATGGCACCTTCGTTCTCAAGTTTGTCGGTGAAGTGCGTCTGACCCTGTGCTCGGCGCTGGATGCGACCATCGAGAAGATCTTCGGGGCGCGCAATTTCTCGTCGATCGTCATCGACCTGACGGAAACCTCGAGCATCGACAGTACCACCCTCGGCCTGCTGGCCAAGCTGTCGATCCTCTCGCGGCAGAAGGTCGGCCTGCTGCCGGCGCTGGTGACCACCAATCCGGACATCACCCGCCTGCTCGAGTCCATGGGCTTCGACCAGGTGTTCAACATCCTCGGTACCCCGGTGCCCTGCCCGGACTGCCTGAGCGACCTGCCGGCGCAGGATGTTTCCGAGGAGCTGGTCAAGGCCAAGGTGCTCGAAGCACACCGCATCCTCATGGGGCTCAACGAGCACAACCGCGAGGCCTTCCGCGACCTGGTGACGGCGCTGGAGCGACACTGATCCGGCCGTGAATGAAAAAGCCGACCTGAGCAGGTCGGCTTTTTTCGTTGCAGGGGGACTCAGGCCTTGCTGGCCAGCAGCGCCTCCAGCTTCTCCTGGTCGCGGGCGAACAGGCGGATGCCCTCGGCCAGCTTCTCGGTGGCCATGGCGTCCTCGTTCATCTTCCAGCGGAAGGCGCGCTCGTCGAGGCTCTCGCGGGCTTCGCCTGCGGCGCCCTCGGCGCAGAGATGGCGGGGCAGTTCGCCCTGGTCGTCGGCCAGCTGCTGCATCAGCTCGGGGCTGATGGTCAGGCGGTCGCAGCCGGCCAGCTGCTCGATCTGGCCGATGTTGCGGAAGCTGGCGCCCATCACCACGGTCGCGTAGCCATTGGCCTTGTAGTAGTTGTAGATGCGCGTCACCGAGCGCACGCCGGGATCCTCGGCACCGACGAAATCGCGGCCCTCGGCCTTCTTGTACCAGTCGTAGATGCGGCCGACGAAGGGCGAGATGAGGAACACCCCGGCATCGGCGCAGGCCTGGGCCTGAGCGAAGGAGAACAGCAGGGTCAGGTTGGTCTGGATGCCGTCGCGTTCCAGCTGCTCGGCGGCGCGGATGCCTTCCCAGGTCGAGGCGACCTTGATCAGCACCCGCTCGCGGCCGATGCCGGCGGTCTCGTACAGGCCGATCAGGCGCCTGGCGCGCTCGATGGTGGCGGCGCTGTCGAAGGACAGCCGCGAATCCACCTCGGTGGATACCCGGCCGGGGATGATCTGCAGGATCTCGCTGCCCACCGCCACCGCAAAGCGGTCGCAGGCCAGGCCCAGGTCCTGCCCGGCGCCGGCGATGGCCGCCTTGAGCTGACCCTCGTAGCGGGGCAGGGCGGCGGCCTTGAGCAGCAGCGACGGGTTGGTGGTGGCGTCCACCGGCTGCAGGCGGGCGATGGCGTCGAAGTCGCCGGTATCGGCGACCACGGTGGTGTACTGCTTGAGTTGCTCCAGCTTGGATGACATCAGACGAAACCCTGTCGTTACAGATCATCCGACATTAACCGAGCTGAGCCCCTGTGCTCAACGCCATTTCGGTGACGCCGGGCAAGGCGCAGGCGTATTTTCGCCGGTGCGCAGTTGGTCAGTGGCTGCCGAGCAATTCGATGGCGTGGTCGAAGACCCCGAGCGGATCGTCGCTCTTGTGCACGTCCACCGACAGCACCTGGCGGAAACGCCGCGCCCCCGGGAAGCCCTGGGCCAGGCCGAGCACGTGGCGGGTGATGTGGTGCATGGCGCCGCCCGCGGCCATGTGCCGCTCGATGTAGGGACGCAGCTGGCGCAGCACCTCGCCGCGGCTGGGCACCGGGCGTTCGATGCCGAACAGCTGCTGGTCGACCTCTGCCAGCAGGTAGGGGTTGTGGTAGGCCTCGCGGCCGAGCATCACGCCGTCGAAGGTCTGCAGATGGGTCTGGCACTCCTCCAGCGTCTTGATCCCGCCGTTGAGGACGAACTCCAGGTCGGGGAAGTCGCGCTTGAGCTGCGCCGCCACTTCGTAGCGCAGCGGCGGCACCTCGCGGTTCTCCTTGGGCGACAGGCCCTCGAGGATGGCGATGCGCGCATGCACGGTGAAGCTGCGGCAGCCGGCCTCGGCCACCTGGCCGACGAAATCGCACAGCTCGGCATAGCTGTCGCGGCCGTTGATGCCGATGCGGTGCTTGACCGTCACCGGGATGCTCACCGCATCCAGCATGGCCTTCACGCAGTCGGCGACCAGCGCCGGATGGCCCATCAGGCAGGCGCCGATCATGTTGTGCTGCACCCGGTCGCTGGGGCAGCCGACGTTGAGGTTCACCTCGTCGTAGCCCCATTCCTCGGCCAGCCTCGCACAGGCCGCCAGCTCGACCGGCACGCTGCCGCCGAGCTGCAGCGCCAGTGGATGCTCGCTCTGGTCGTAGCCGAGGAAGCGCTGGCGATCACCATGCAGCAGCGCGCCGGTAGTGACCATCTCGGTGTAGAGCAGAGTGTTCCGGGAGAGCAGGCGCAGGAAGAAGCGGCAGTGGCGGTCGGTCCAGTCCATCATCGGCGCAACGGAAAAGCGGCGGGACGGCTCAGGCCGCGTGACTGCTGGGTTTGAGGCTGATTTTGATAGCATTCTTGGATGTCTGATTCTGGCCCGTTTTGCCCCGTTTTTGCTTGTTTTTTGAGGGGCGTTGCTACAATGTAGCAAATCAAAAGGGTCATGTAGCAAATCGAAATGGGCACGATCACATCGCGGCGCCGCAAGGACGGCACCACCGGCTATACGGCACAGATCAGGATCATGCGTGATGGCGCGAAAGTCTATCAGGAAAGCCAGACCTTCGATCGCAAGCAGACTGCTCAGGCCTGGATTAAGCGACGGGAGACCGAGTTGTCAGAGCCCGGTGCGCTCGAGCGCGCCAATCGAAAGGGAGCGACGGTCAAGGAGATGATCGATCGCTATCTCGACGAGTATGAGCGGATCAGGCCGCTGGGCAAGACGAAGCGGGCGACGCTGAAAGCGATCGGTGAGACCTGGCTGGGCGAGGTTCTCGACCAGAACATTACCAGCCAGATCCTGGTCGATTACGCGCGATGGAGGCTGGAGCCTGCCGGCGGAGCGATCAAACCGCAAACCATCAATAATGACCTGTCGCACCTTGGCTCCGTGCTATCGGTAGCCAAGCCCGCATGGGGCTATGAAGTTGACCCTCACGCCATGGGGGACGCGCGCAAGGTGCTGCGCAAGTTGGGCATGGTCGCCAAGAGTGCCGAGCGGGATCGTCGGCCGACGAAGGTAGAGCTTGATCGCCTACTCGAGTATTTCTTCGAGATGCAGCAGCGCCGCCCGAGTTCTATCAATATGCCCAAGGTACTGGCATTCGCCTTGTTTTCCACCCGCCGCCAGGAGGAGATCACCCGGATCCGCTGGGACGATCTCGACGAGCGCCGGCAGGCGGTTCTGGTGAGGGACATGAAGAACCCTGGCCAGAAAGTCGGCAACAATGTGTGGTGTCATTTACCTGACGAAGCTTGGGCTATCCTGCACAGCATGCCGCGCAGCTGCCCTGAGATTTTTCCCTACAACGGTGATTCGATCTCCACTGCGTGGACCAGGGCATGCAAGTTCCTCGGAATTGAAGACCTGCACTTCCACGACCTTCGCCATGATGGAATCAGTCGACTGTTCGAGATGGAGTGGGACATTCCGCGAGTTGCCAGTGTCTCGGGACATCGGGACTGGAATTCGCTGCGCCGTTACACACACTTGCAAGGGCGGGGTGATCCCTACCAAGGGTGGCTCTGGTTGGAGAAGATCATCGCTGCCCCCGTCGTGCTCGGTGCTCGGGAGACTGCGAAGGCGAGCTGATGCCTGCTCAGCGGGTCTTGTGCGGCGTCCGGCCATGGAGTCTGTCGTTCTCGGCGAGTGCTTTTTGGTGCTGGGTATCGAGATACTGGGCGAGGTCGTTCAGGTGTACCCCGCGCGCGGCTTTCTGGCTGCCTTCCATCCGCACGATTGGCAGGTCGATTTCGCCAGCCATCACTTTGCGCAGCAGTTTCTCCGGCGTAAGGTGACGAAAATAGTCTGCGCATATCTTATCGAGCGGAATGATAGCCTGGGCGTTGTACTGAGCGAGCAGAATCAGAGTCGTGTTCATTGTTGGTTCGGTGTGCGTTTGAACTGATAAGTAGACTCTGCAGGAGATGCTTCAGTATGTGTTGAGGGTAATTGAGTTTTTTGGCGCATTACCCAAGTCGAGCGAGGCTACAACCACTACCGAGGGCTATCCGGTTAACTTATTAAGCCGTTCGGCAAGCGCAGCCTGCTCGGGCGCGTGATTCGCCATAGCTGCTGTTGCCCCGGTTGAACACAGCCACCAGATACAGGGTGTCGGCCTCGCTGGCATCGCTCCCCCTCATGCAGCAGATCAGCTTGTGCCAGCGATCCATGCTCCCCGACAGGTTGTAGCCGAGGTACGACTTGCCGTGCTTCTTCGTCCAGCGTGCCTCGACATCCTTTTGCCGGCGCTTGGCTGGTCACCCACTCGACTGGCATCGCCAGCTCCTTCACCACGAACCTGCTCATCGGCTGTGTTGTGCTGGGTCGGTGTGCGAACGATGCTGGCATCGATGATCTGCCCTTCGCGTGCCTGGGAGCCTTGCGCCTGCAACTGGAGTTGTGCCTCGGCACAGATCTGATGCTCGACATTGGCCTGCACCAGACGTTCGTGAAAACACCAGATCGTGTTGCGGTCCGGAACCCGGCCGGAGTGCTTCAGTCCGGCAAAGTGCTGGAAGCTCATGCGGTCGAGCAGTTGGAACTCCATTTGCTCATCGGACACTACCCGAGAGGCGAAGGTGGGCGTCCGGCCTACCCGCTGGCTGCCATTCTGCGGGTGCACCTCATGCAGAACTGGTTCGGCTACAGCGATCCGTCGACGCGACCATCATCCATGCGCCCAGCTCGACCAAGAACAAGGATGGCAAGCGCGATCCGGATATGCACCAGACCAAGAAGGGCAACCAGTACTACTTCGGAATGAAGGCATACATCGGCGTCGACGACGACTCGGGGCTGGTGCACAGCGTGATCGGCACGGAGGCCAACGTCGCTGACGTCACCCAGGTCGACAAATTGCTGCACGCGAAGAGTCGTATGTCTGCGCGGACGCCGGCTATACCGGCGTCGAAAAACGCGCCGAGCATGAGTGCAGCAAGGTCATCTGGTCGGTTGCCGCTCGCCGCAGTATCTACAAGCCGCTCGGCAAGAGCAGCCTGCTCGGGCGCATGATTCGCCAGATCGAGAAGGCCAAGGCCCAGACGCGAGCCAAGGTTGAACATCCGTTCCAGGTTATCAAGTGCCAGTTCGGCTACACCAAGGCGCGTTTCCGTGGGTTGGCGAAGAGCACGGCTCAACTGGTCACCCTGTTTGCCCTGTCGAACCTCTGGATGATGCGGAAACGACTGCTGATGGCGGGTGAGGTGCGTCTGTGATGCAGGCAGTAGCCCACAGGGTGCTCGTGAAGGGCAAGGAATAGCGTCGGAGCGCTGAGATAGCCGGCGATTGACGTAAGAGACCTTCGTTTTTCGGCTTGCCGGGCAGGGCGAAGACGGAAGTCGGGACTATTTCAGACCTTCCCTAGCCGCGGGTGCGTAAAAAGTACACTGAGAATACTTTTCGCGCACTCTGCGTCTCTGAAATGACCTGACTTCGTTTCTTTGTGAAAACGAAAAGATGGCGCCCTCAAAAAAAAGCATCGAAAAGTACACTGAGAGCACTTTTAAAGCACTTTGCGATTCCTGCAACGCCATCCCCGTTAACAAGCCCTGCGCATCACGAACTCCCCCCATGGACAGGAAAAATGCTGTCCGAAGCGGGCCGTAAAAAGCCTTTGAGTCAATGGAGCAGTTTGGGGGGTTGGTCGCTTAGTAAAATGGGGAGCCCATCCGCCCTATATATAATGGACCGAGTGGGGGGGTCGGTCGCGTAGCGAGCATCAGCGAGAAGCGCTTCGGGAAAAACACCTAGCTACCCACCGGCCCTATATATAATGGGCCGCCCCCCCCGGTCAGACCATTAGGAGACCCCTAATGGGCCGGGTGGGGGGGTTAGTCCATTGGATAGATTGTAGTGGTCAAGCCATCCCGGACAGTGGGTTAAGTTTTTTCTCGGCCACGGCGGGCGGGAGTCCGTCGTTGGCTTGATGCGGCCTGATCCAGTTGTACCGATACATCAGGTAATGACTGATATCAC
>NZ_CAJGBM010000057.1:0-1300 GCF_904426495.1 Pseudomonas sp. OF001
AAATCGACTGTCGTGTCTGGGCATGGTATGCGCTCCCTGGCGATTAGCGGGATGGGTGACGATAGGGCAAGGCTACTTCCACATCGGATGGCCCTCCCTCATTGCGACGGATGCGCAAATGAATGACATAAGGCATATCCCCCTCCATGCGGAAGAAATTACCGAAGGTCACGGTGTCGGCAATTTTCATGGGTTCCAGAAGCTTTTCCTGAGATGCGCCTCCGAGAGGCTCAACTCTCGCTCGCACTGATGCTTCCGAAAGGCGTTTGCCCGTCTGCTCTTCAAAAATGGCCACCACCAAGTGATGAGTATCGCCCCCCGCTGCATTAGTGGGCTGCATGTGCTTGCCGGACTTATGCTCTTGCTGGGCAACCATTTCAGCCGGCAATACGCCATAGTAGATCGTCAGTCCGTCCTTACGCACCGGTTGCCCAGGAACCTCGGCATACGCGTTCGAGTAACCGGAAAGCATTACCAGCATTGCAAGCCAGAAGAAGTGCACACGCATCCATGAAGCTGACACCCTATGATTCAAAACCACATGCGTCATCATGGCAAATCCTTCCTCTGCAGTTTACGGCCAGCTTCGCCAATATCCTTATCGAACTGTCGGACACCACGTGCGGTCTGGATCAGGACCAAGACCGGGCATAGCAAGAAGATCAGGGAAACAAGCAGCGACTTGACGCTCACCCCGTACAGGTAAAGTACTGTCGCGATACCAATGGCACTGACCACAGTGCAAATGGTCAGAATGTTGCGTTTCATGATCTCACCCCTACCTTGCGCCTATACGGGCGCGTTTGAGCAGTGCGGAGTTGACGATCACCGACAGCGAGCTGAGCGCCATGGCAGCAGCGGCGATGATCGGATTGAGCAGCCCGAAGGCCGCAACAGGGATGCCAATAGTGTTGTAAATGAACGCCCAGAAAAGATTCTGCTTGATCTTGAGCATGGTCGCACGGGAAAGCAGGATTGCCGTGACCACATCTCGGACATCATTCTTGATCAAGATGATGCCCCCGGTTTCCTTGGCCACATCGGAGCCGGAACCGATGGCGATACCAATATCAGCAGTGGCGAGCGCCGGCGCATCGTTTACGCCATCGCCAACCATCGCTACGACCTGACCTTCCTGCTGCAACTTCTGGATCACTGAGACCTTGTCTTCGGGCAATACTTCGGCGATGACACGATCGATTCCAACCTGTTGAGCAATCGCCTTGGCCGTACGTTGATTGTCACCAGTCAAAAGAACCACCTGAATACCACGCGATTTGAGTTCACTAATGGCTTCGGC
>NZ_CAJGBM010000058.1:0-1282 GCF_904426495.1 Pseudomonas sp. OF001
TCGGCCCGCGCTTCGCCGGCCTGCCCATGGGCCACGAGTTCACCTCGCTGGTGCTGGCCCTGCTGCAGGTGGGCGGCTACCCGCCGAAGGTCTCCGACGAGGTGATCGCGCAGATCAAGGGCATCGAGGGCGAGTTCCGCTTCGAGACCTACTTCTCGCTGTCCTGCCACAACTGCCCGGACGTGGTGCAGGCGCTCAACCTGATGGCGGTGCTCAACCCCAACATCAAGCACGTGGCCATCGACGGCGCGCTGTTCCAGGACGAGGTGGAGCGGCGCCAGATCATGGCGGTGCCGAGCATCTACCTCAACGGCGAGCCGTTCGGCAACGGCCGCATGGGCGTCGAGGAGATCCTCGCCAAGCTGGATACCAACAGCGGCGCCCGCGAGGCCGACAAGCTCAACGCGAAGACCGCCTTCGACGTGCTGGTGGTCGGCGGCGGCCCGGCCGGCGCCGCGGCGGCCATCTACGCCGCGCGCAAGGGCATCCGCACCGGCGTCGCCGCCGAGCGCTTCGGCGGCCAGGTGATGGACACCATGGCCATCGAGAACTTCATCTCGGTGCCGGAGACCGAAGGCCCGAAACTGGCCCGCGCGCTGGAAGAGCACGTGCGCCAGTACGAGGTCGACATCATCAACCTGCAGCGCGCCAGCAAGCTGATCCCGGCCGAGGCCGGCGATGGCCTGCACACCGTGCAGTTCGACAACGGCGGCGAGCTGAAAGCGAAGACGGTGATCCTCGCCACCGGCGCGCGCTGGCGCGAGATGAACGTGCCGGGCGAGCAGGAGTATCGCGGCCGCGGCGTGGCCTACTGCCCGCACTGCGACGGCCCGCTGTTCAAGGGTAAGCGCGTGGCGGTGATCGGCGGCGGCAACTCCGGCGTCGAGGCGGCCATCGACCTGGCCGGCATCGTCGCCCACGTGACCCTGCTGGAGTTCGGCGAGCAGCTGCGCGCCGATGCGGTGCTGCAGAAGAAGCTGCACAGCCTGCCCAACGTGAGCGTGATCACCATGGCGCAGACCACCGAGGTGACCGGCGACGGCCAGAAGGTCAACGGCCTGATCTACAAGGACCGCCACGACGACGCGGTGCACGAGGTCGAGCTGGAGGGCATCTTCGTGCAGATCGGCCTGCTGCCCAACAGCGACTGGCTGAAGGGCACCGTGGAGCTGACCCGCTTCGGCGAGATCATCGTCGACGCCAAGGGCCAGACCAACATCCCCGGCGTGTTCGCCGCCGGCGACGTGACCACCGTGCCGTACAAGCAGATCGTCATCGCCGT
>NZ_CAJGBM010000059.1:0-1269 GCF_904426495.1 Pseudomonas sp. OF001
GCGATTCAGCCGCTTGCGCTGACTCACCTGCCCGGCACGGACGCTTTCGGCAACCTGGTAAACGGACTTGGCCAAATCCACTGCAATCTGCTTGTACATCGCTGGAACCCTCCGAACGCCATTCTCGGCACCGCTGGTGCGGGTAAGTGTGGTGCAGGGAGAGTCCATTACAGCGATGTTAGGCTGCTCTGGGCAAATGATGGAAACTCTGTTGCTGTGTTGGTAAAGGAGGTTCCATTAGGCTTCATTGCTAAAGGTTGTAAGCATGGTTACAGCAAGAATTTGCTGGCCTCTGGGCCATTTGGCATGCCATTCGACCAAGAGCTTTACCAGCGGCTATTCTCATGATTGTCGGGGCTTCCCCAACTAGTGGTTCAAGTCGTTCGTTTCGCTCACTGGGACGTCCGCGTAACGCGGCCGCCCCTTAACCAAACGTTATGCCTTATGAAAACTGAAACCATTCAAAGTGACGTGGAAAGATACTTTACCTTTGTCGCAAAGCCCAAAGGCACAGAAATCTCCTTTCACAAGGATGATTGTTTTCAATGCCAATACCTTAGAAAAGACTTGCTTCCATACAAAGGCCAGGAGCTTCCAATAGAGGCCATTCGCTGCCTTCATCAGGAAATGTCATGCCTTTCGGCAAGTGGCTGGCGCTGGGCTTTACCCTCTTACCTCAGATATTGCTTAACCAAAGAGGCCGAAGCTTCAGGCATGGAGACAGAGTTTCTGATCTACAACCTAGGTCCAACTCCTGAGCATCAGGCCGAAGCACGAGAAAGGCTCTCAGCCCTAAATCAAGATCAAATAAATTGTCTTTCAAACTTCCTGCTTTGGTGCGAAGAGCATGAGCACTGGTCCACGTACTGTCCAGAAGAAATTCGAAGAGCAATCGAATTCATCCTGACACTGAAGGCATAACAATTGGTATATGGACTCTCCCCCACAAGTGGTGAGTAACCCTGTTCCAACCCTGTCGTCAGTGCGGTTGCTCTCGTATATCCGGCCTTCGCTGGGCGTTGCCGCCCGGGCCAATCTGTAGTTCGCGCAACGGGGGTCAAGCGCTCAATAGATCACGGGGATCATGATTGTTATCGGCCTTGTTCCGTTGCAGGACTCGCCTGTTCCGACAGTGTCGCTTCTCACCACAACCACAAGAAAAACCGCCTCCCGATTACCCGGCCCGCCGTCAGGCGGGCTTGCTGCTCTGCCAGTCGCCGCTGAAACGTCGTTCGTGGCACCACACCGCCCAGCAGATCCGTACCAGTT
>NZ_CAJGBM010000060.1:0-1236 GCF_904426495.1 Pseudomonas sp. OF001
TGTAGTGGTCTACTGATCCCGGACACCGATTTAGGCGAAAATCATCGCCATTAGAGAGGTGTTCGATGAGCAGACAGCGACGTACGTTCTCCGCAGAGTTCAAGCGCGAGGCCGCCACCTTGGTTCTGGATCAGGGGTACACCGTGGTGGAGGCCTGCCAGTCCTTGGGAGTGGTGGAGTCGGCACTGCGTCGATGGATCAAACAGCTTCAGGATGAGCGCAGTGGCATCACCCCGCAGGGCAAGGCGCTGACTCCCGAGCAGCAGAAGATCCAGGAGCTGGAGGCCAGGATCAACCGGCTGGAGCGGGAGAAAGCGATCCTAAAAAAGGCTACCGCTCTCTTGATGGCGGACGAACTCGAACGTACGCGCTGATAGACCAGTTGAGTGAGCAGGAGCCCGTGGAAATGGTCTGTTCAGCCTTCGATGTGCCGCGTTCGTGCTTCTACGACTATCGCGCTCGGCGTCATCGAGTCGATGCTCGTCGTGTAACCCTGCGCAGTCAGGTCAACCAGTTTTTCAGTGAAAGCCGCGGGGCTGCGGGCAGCCGCAGCATCATGGGCATGATGCGCGAGAGCGGCGTGATGATCGGTCGCTTTCAGGTGCGCAGCCTGATGCGTGAGCTGGGCCTCGTCAGCAAGCAGCCAGGCTCGCATGCGTACAGGTCAGCAACGGTTGAGCGTCCCGACATTCCGAACCTGCTGAACCGCGAGTTCACTGTCGAGCGTCCCAACCAGGTCTGGTGTGGTGACATCACCTATGTCTGGGCGCAGGGCCGCTGGCATTACCTGGCTGTGGTTCTGGATCTTCACGTTCGTCGCGTCATCGGCTGGGCCTTCTCTGACAGGCCGGATGCGGAGCTGGCTGCCCGTGCGTTGGACATGGCCTACGAGCAGCGTGGCAGACCGCAGAAGGTGATGTTCCACTCGGATCAGGGAAGCCAGTACGCCAGCCGCCTGTTCCGGCAACGGCTATGGCGTTACCGGATGCGGCAAAGCATGAGCCGGCGCGGCAACTGTTGGGACAACGCGCCGATGGAGCGGCTGTTTCGCAGCCTGAAGACCGAGTGGATACCCTCAACGGGCTACCTGTGTGCTCGGGAAGCTCGGCGTGATATCAGTCATTACCTGATGTATCGGTACAACTGGATCAGGCCGCATCAAGCCAACGACGGACTCCCGCCCGCCGTGGCCGAGAAAAAACTTAACCCACTGTCCGGGATGGCTTGACCACTACA
>NZ_CAJGBM010000061.1:0-1232 GCF_904426495.1 Pseudomonas sp. OF001
AGGTGGCAGGGCTGGTCTTCCTCGTGGTTGGTGTTGGAGAGGAACACCGAGGACAGCTTGTCGAAGCTCAGCTTGCCGTCCGGCTTGGGGTAGTCGATCTTGGTCGACTGGGCGGCGGGCTTCAGGCAGGCATGGTCCGGCTTGTTGTCGTGCAGGGTCAGCGGGATCTTGCCGCCAAACAGGTTCTGGTCGACGAAGTTGAACGCGCCGCCGAGGATGGCGCCGAACTTGTGTATCGCCGCGCCGAAGTTGCGGCTGCGGAACAGCTCGTCGTACAGCCAGCTGTCCTCGAAGGCCTTGACGTAGTTGTTCAGCTCGTCGCCACCCTCGCGCCCGGCGCCCAGCGCCTCGACGATCGCCTCGGCGGCCAGCATGCCGGACTTCATCGCGGTGTGGCTGCCCTTGATCTTGGCGAAGTTGAGGGTGCCCAGATCGCAGCCGATCAGCGCGCCGCCGGGGAACACCATCTTCGGCAGCGAGTTGAGGCCACCCTTGCAGATGGCGCGGGCGCCGTAGGCGATGCGCTTGCCGCCCTCCAGGTACTGCCTGATCACTGGGTGGTGCTTGTAGCGCTGGAACTCGTCGAACGGCGACAGGTAGGGGTTGCTGTAGGACAGGTCGACGATCAGGCCGACCACCACCTGGTTGTTCTCCAGGTGATAGAGGAAGGAGCCGCCGGGGTTGTCGTCGTTGAGCGGCCAGCCGGCGGTGTGCACCACCAGGCCCTGCTCGTGTTTCGCCGGGTCGATCTCCCACAGCTCCTTGATGCCGATGCCGTAGTGCTGGGCGTCGGCCCTGGCATCGAGCTTGTAGCGCTGGATCAGCTGCTTGCCGATATGGCCGCGGCAGCCTTCGGCGAACAGGGTGTACTTGGCGCGCAGTTCCATGCCCGGGGTGTACAGGCCGTCCTTGGGCTGGCCTTCGTGGTCGACGCCCAGATCGCCGGTGACGATGCCGCGCACCACGCCCTGCTCGTCGATCAGCGCTTCCTGGGCGGCGAAGCCCGGGTAGATCTCCACGCCCAGATTCTCGGCCTGCTGGGCCAGCCAGCGGCACAGGTTGCCCAGGGAGATGATGTAGTTGCCTTCGTTGTGCATGGTTTTCGGCACGGCGAAGTCGGGGATCCTGGTGGCGGCCTCGCTGCTCTTCAGCAGGTAGATGTCGTCGCGCTTGACCGGGGTGTTGAGCGGGGCGCCGAGGCTCTTCCAGTCGGGGAACAGTTCGGCCAGCGC
>NZ_CAJGBM010000062.1:0-1020 GCF_904426495.1 Pseudomonas sp. OF001
CCTATTCAAGGATGGCACGCTGACGCCGACGGGGATGGCGAAGTCGATAGCATGGCGCGAGCGCTGGTCCGGATCAGGAGACTCCAGCCCTCCCGGATATCCGGAAGTTATTGAAGCCAAGCATGACGATCCAAATGCCATTCTCGTAGAGCCGGGAGCTACGAAGGAGTTCGTCTGGACTTTTGCCGAAGGCGATAGTTTGAAATTTGCTTGTACCCTGCCAGGTCACTATCAAGCTGGCATGGTTGGCGAGTTTGTAATGCGTTGATTCGGCGGTCGGTGCTTCACCTCATGCATCACGGGAGGAGCACCGATCCCCGCTAAATCTACACGCTTCTAGCTTCCGTGCTTGCTTTCAGTGAAATTTTAAAAATGGCAGAGGTGTTGCTAGCAGCGAAATCTGGAGGGTCTTACCATGCGAGCCAAGTCAGCATTACTATCCCCTCTCGTCGGTCTCGTTATTTCTTCTGTAGCTATTGCTAGCCCTGGCCAGGGTAATGCCGGCCGGCCAGGAGATATCACTACGATTGATCGTACCATTGAGGTGAAAATTGGAGACATGTTTTTCTTGCCAGGCAGTATTGAGGTAAAGGCGGGCGAAACCGTTCGCTTCTTGCTGAAAAATGATGGTGCGCTGCTTCACGAATTCAATATTGGTAGTCCTGAGTCCCATGTGGCTCACCAGAAGGAAATGGCTGCGATGTTTCAGAGTGGAGCCTTATCCTCAAGTGGCGCCCACGGTATGGAGGCGATGGGGCATATGGGCGGCATGAAACATGACGACGCTAATAGTGTCTTGGTCGAGCCGGGAGCCACTGCAGAGCTTGTGTGGCGATTTTCAAAAGCCAATGACTTAGAGTTCGCATGCAATGTCCCGGGGCATTACCAATCGGGAATGCTGGGAAAAGTCAACGTGCACTGAAGCTGGTTTGGTTGTTAATCGCCCCGGCGTGAATGTTTAATAGTGCCGGGGCGGTCAGCTTCAGAGCTATTTGGGTGGCTCTCTGGCCATGTCCCCAT
>NZ_CAJGBM010000063.1:0-150228 GCF_904426495.1 Pseudomonas sp. OF001
CACCAGCCTGCTGGAGGGGGTGAACAACCGGATCAAGGTGATCAAGCGCATGGCCTATGGCTTCAGGGACGCCGATTACTTTTTCCTGAAAATCAAGGCCGCCTTCCCCGGGAAAATGCGATGAACCATTTTTATTAAGTATGATTTTTTGTATTTGTTGATGGTTTTTGCTTTTTGGTGGGCATTTGGCGCCTGCTGCCTTGTGGTGTACGGAGCTACTTTGAAGCTCTTTAAATACTTAAATGGAGATTGATATGGCAAGCATGGATGATTATTTTGATGCAATGACTGCCTCCGTGGAAAAGGGCGGTTGCAGGATCTGAGTGCAACACGGTTACTGGATTGAGGCGGGTGCCTCATGATGCTTGGCCATCAACTCGGTCATGACCTCGATGGGGCACTTGAAGCCGAAGCGCTTACGCGGTCGGATGTTCAGTTCGTAGGCGATCGCATCCAACTGCTCTTGGCTGTATACCGACAGGTCCGTGCCCTTGGGCAGGTACTGCCGGATCAGTCCGTTGATGTTTTCGTTGCTACCGCGCTGCCAAGGGCTGTGCGGGTCGCAGAAGTAGATCGCCACACCCGTCTTCTGGGTGAGCTCCGCATGGCGTGCCATCTCCCGTCCCTGGTCGTAGGTCATGCTCTTGCGCGCCGCCAGCGGCATGCGATTCAACGCCGCGCTGAAGCCCGCCTGTACGGCGGCTCCGGCAACGATCGCCTCTCCGTCAGCGGCTCGGCGCAGGACAACCTGTTCGTCGGCGGCGAAGGCAACGACTACGACACCAGCCCGGACAGCCTGGATACCCTGCTGTTCGGCGGTGACGTGGGCGTGGAGGACATCTGGTTCCGCCGCAGTGGCTCGAACCTGGAGGTGAGCATCATCGGCTCAGGCGACAAGGCCACCATCAGCAACTGGTATTCGGGCGGCAGCTACCACCTGGACCAGTTCAAGACCGCCGATGGCAAGACCCTGCTGGAAGGCCAGGTGCAGAGCCTGGTCGACGCCATGGCCGCCTTCGGCGTGCCGGCCGGCGGCGAGGGCAACCTCGGTGCCGAGCAGAAGCTTCAGCTGGAGACGGTGATCGCCGCCAACTGGCAGTGATCGTTCCGATCTGAACAGCGGCCGGGGCATTCGCTGCGAATGCCCCGGCCGTTCCGTTTCAGCCCTGCAACCCGCCAAAACGCCGATAGAAGCTCTCGCCGGCTTCCGGCAGCGGGCCGTCGGCGGTTTCCAGCACCTGGTTCAGCCACTGCTCGGCCGGCGCGCAGATCAGCCGGTAGATGTTGCGGCACAGCTGGCGCGCGGCGCGACCTTCCCAGTCGCCGGGGAGCAGTTCGTCGGGCAGCTGCGGGTCGCGCAGCAGCAGCTTGCGGTATTCGTGGATCAAGAGGGTGCGGGCGAGGAAGCAGTCCTGCGGCTCGAGCCGCTCCTGCTCGCGCAGCGCCTGCCACAGCGGGCGGAACAGCTGGATGAACTCGCTGTAGTGCTGGCCGAGCACGTCGATCTTCCAGCTCTCCTTGACCTGCAGGCGCAGCGCCCGCGAGGCCAGCACCTCCTGGGCGGTGGTCTCGAACAGGATGGTGTCGTCCAGCGCTTCCAGCTCCTGCAGGGTCGCCGCCACGTCGGCGCGGTCGCAGCGCGGGCTGGCCAGCACGGTCGGCGCCAGCGCGCCGAAGCCCTGCCACTCCAGCTCCTCGCGCACCTGCTTGCGCTTGTCCGCCTCCAGCTGCGACAGCACCGCCAGGCACCAGGCGCCGTCCCAGGCCGGCACGCTGCTGCTGTAGACCCGCTTGAAGGCCTTCTCGAAGCGCCGCCGGCCGGGACCGGTCAGGCTGTAGTAGCTGCGCCGGCCGACCTTGTCGGCCTTCAGCCAGCCGTCCTTGGTCAGGCGGAACACCGAGGTGCGGATCAGCCGCTGGTTGATGCCCATCGGCTCGAGCAGCTGGATCAGGCTGCCCAGCCACACGGCGCCGCCATGCGGCTCGATGGCGTCGCCGTAGACGGTGACGATCAGCGAGCTGGCGCGGATGGGGGTCTGTTCCTGGAAGCGCTGGATCAGGTTTGCCAGAGGAGCGAGGGAAGTCATGGATACGGGATTGGCCGGAAAATCGCGACTATACCTAGGGGATCGGGCGTAAGGCTACCGTCCTACCATGCCACTCGGGCATTCGGCCGACACGCCGCGCATGGCACTGGCAGACAAGTGCTTGGCAGGCACAGCCATGCAGGTCGACGGCAGCCCCGGCAGACTCGGGGACGCCAACCGCTGCGCTCGCCATCGCGGCCCAATACCCAGAACAAGGGAGCCATCCCATGCGAATAACACACCTCCTTGCACGCACCACGCTGGCCCTCGGCATCGCCCTGGCCGGTGCGGCCCAGGCCGAGCTGCCGGTGGAAAAGGAAGGCCAGGTCACCCTGCCCTTCCCGCCGGAGCCGCACCGCGCCTACATCGTCGACGTCGAGTTCACCAACATGATCGCTACCCGCGTGGTGGTGGTCGATCCGGATGCCAAGCGCATGCTCGGCATGCTCAGCACCGGCGGCATGGCGCCGATGGTGCCGGCGCACGACCAGAAGACCCTCTACACCGCCGACACCTACTGGTCGCGCTACGTGCGCGGCACCCGTACCGACATGCTGACCGCCTGGGACAGCTCGACCCTGTCGCCGCTGTGGGAGGTGGAGATTCCGCCCAAGCGCACCAACAGCATCACCGAGCGCTACGCGCTGAACACCAGCAGCGACGACCGCTTCGTCTACATCTACAACTTCACCCCGTCGACCTCGGTCACCGTGGTCGATGCCAAGGCACGCAAGACGGTCAACGAGATCGCCATCGGCGGCTGCATCCTCAACTACCCGGTGGGCGCGCGGCGCTTCGCCTCGCTGTGCGGCGACGGCAGCCTGCAGGTGGTCACCCTCAACGACGAGGGCAAGGAGATCGGCCGCCACCAGACGCCGATGTTCGACCCCAACCAGGTCAAGATGGTCGAGCGCGCGGTGGCCAAGAGCGACGTCTACTACTTCACCACCACCGAAGGCGAGATCCATCCGGTCGACCTGTCCGGCGACAAGCCGAAGTTCCTGCCGACCTGGTCGCTGGTCAGCGCGGAAGAGAAGAAGGCCGGCTGGGCCCCCGGCGGCTGGCAGACCATGGCACTGGCGCCCAAGCTCGACCGCCTGTACGTGCTGATGCACCCGGACCACAAGCCGCTCAACTGGGAAGATCCGAGCAACACCGTGTGGGTCTTCGACCTGAAGACCGGCAAGAAGATCGGTACCCTGGAAGCGCCCGGCCTGATGTGGAGCCTGCACGCCACCAGCGACGACAAGCCGCTGCTGCTGGCCAGCACCGTCACCGGCGACCTTGAGGTGTTCGACCTGAACAGCGGCAAGCACACCGGCACCATGACCGGGATCGCCAAGACGCCGACCCTGGTGCAGAGCCACTGAGGAGGTTGCCATGCCACTCGATCCGATCCTGATCTACGCCTGCGCCCTGGCGCTGGCGGCGATCCTGGCGACCGCGGCGACCCACAAGCTGCGCGCGCCGCGCTGGTTCGCCGCGCAGCTGGAGGCCTACGCCCTGCTGCCGACGGCGCTGATCAGGCCGGCGGCGCGCGCCCTGCCGCTGCTCGAGGGCGCCGTCGCCCTCGGCCTGCTGCTGCCGTTCAGCCGTGGCGGCGCGGCAGTGGCCGCCGGCGCGCTGATGGCGCTCTACGCCGGCGCCATCGCCGTCAACCTGTGGCGCGGCCGCCGCGACATCGACTGCGGCTGCGCCGGCCCCGGCGAAAGCCAGCCGCTGCGCCCGCTGCTGCTGCTGCGCAACGCCGCGCTGCTCGGCCTCGCCGTGCTCGCCGCGCTGCCGCCGCTGGCCCGTGAACTCGGTGCCTTCGACGGCTTCGTCGCCATCGCCGCCGCCGCGGTACTCCTGCTGCTCTACGCGGCGGCCGACGGTCTGCTGACCAACGCCCCGCGCCTGCTCAAACTGACTGGAAGGTGAAACCATGGAAGCTCTGATCGTTTCCAACATCCTGCTCTGGCTGCTCCTCATCGCCCTGGCCTTCGTCCTCATGGGCCTGGTGCGCCAGATCGGCGTGCTGCACGGCCGCCTCGCGCCGGCCGGCGCACTGATGATCGACAAGGGCGTGGCGGTCAACGAACCGGCGCCCAGGGTCACCGCCGCCGACCGCAACGGCCGTCCGGTGAACTTCGGCTACCCGGCCGACAAGGGCCAGCTGCTGTTCTTCCTCGCCCCCAGCTGCCCGGTGTGCAAGTCGCTGCTGCCGGCGATCAAGGCGGTGGCCAAGGAGCGCCCCGACCTCGAGGTGATCTACGTCAGCGACGGCGAGCCGGAGGCCCAGGCCGCGCTGATCCGCGAGTTCAAGCTGGAGGACGCGCGCTATGTGGTCGGCCCGGAGGTCGGCATGACCTACCAGATCGGCAAGCTGCCCTACGCCGCGCTGATCGATGCCGCCGGCATCCTGCGCGCCAAGGGCCTGGTCAACTCCCGCGAGCACCTGGACAGCCTGTTCGAGGCCGAACGCATGGGCATCGCCTCCCTGCAGGACTACCTGCACACCCCTGCCCACGCGCACGACAGCGCCGTGAAGATCCACCAATAACAAGGTCCGAGGAGACACCCCATGAAACTGCTGGACATCCTGTTCGAACGCTCCGCCCGCCGGATCGCCGACGTCACCTCGCGCCGCCAGGCACTTTCCCGCATCGGCTCCTGGCTGGTGGCCGGCGCCGCCCTGCCGCTGCTGCTGCCCATCGACCGCGCCTCCAAGGCGCACGCCGGCGAAACCGGCAACCCCGGCGATCCGGGCGACCCGAACAGCTGCGACTACTGGCGTCACTGCTCGGTAGACGGCTTCCTGTGCAGCTGCTGCGGCGGCACCACCACCAAGTGCCCGCCCGGCACCGAGGTCTCCCAGGTGACCTGGATCGGCACCTGCCGCAACCCGGCCGACGGCAAGAACTACATCATTTCCTACAACGACTGCTGCGGTAAGCAGGCCTGCGGCCAGTGCGCCTGTACCCGCAACGACAGCGAGGAGCCGATGTACCGGCCGTTCAACAACAACGACGTCAACTGGTGCCTGGGCGCCAAGTCCAACAGCGTCTACAACTGCACCATCTCGGTGATCCGCGGCGTCGCCCAGTGAAGGAGAGAGCCGTCATGCGCCTGCTGATCCTCGCCGGACTGGCCACCGCACTGTCCGCCGTACTGGCGGCTCCCCCGGCCCTGGCCCGCGCCTTCCCCGACCCGCACCAGAAGCCGGCGCCGGGCAACGAGGCGCCACAGACGCCCATCGCCCAGGCCGGCTACAGCGTGGCCACCAACTACCAGCTGCAGTGCGCCGGCTGCCACCTGGGCAGCGGCGAGGGCTCGGCGCGCAACGACACGCCGAAGATGAGCGGTTTCGTCGGCAACTTCCTGCGCGTCGAGGGCGGCCGCGAGTTCCTCGTCCGCGTCCCCGGCGTGGCCCAGGCCGCGCTCAGTGACGCGCAGATCGCCGAACTGCTCAACTGGATCCTCGATCCGCAGCACGGCATGGCCGGCGCCAGCACCCCGGCCGGCTTCCAGCCGTACACCGCCGAGGAGGTCGCCCGGGTACGCCACAACGCCCTGCTCAACCTGCCCGGCACCCGCGCCGGGCTGATCGCGCGGATGCGCGCGCAGGGCATCGCCATCGACGACGGCATGGGCCAGCCCTGACCGCCAAGGGCCGATGCGCGGGCCGGCAGCGATGCCGGCCCGTTTCTTTTCCGGCCAGCCGCCCGCCCTGCCCGCCAGCCCCCAGAACGCCCCCTGCCCCACGCCCGGGTACCCGCCTGGCGCCCCCGACATGCCCGAATCCCGCAAGCCGCGCAGCCGTTGCGCGTCAGCGAAAGCGACTCCTGCACCGACGTGCAGACGCAAGAAGGCCGCTCCCCACCGGAGCGGAGAGCGGCCTCGTCTGTCAGCCGAATAGCGCTTAGCGGGTGAACACCTGGGTGGTGGCGATCGCCATGTCGCCGCCGGGCAGCTCGATCTTGCCGACAGGCTCCAGACTGTCGGCGTCGAACACCGCCAGCTCGTTGTAGGTGCCGCCCAGGTAGACCTTGCTGCCGGCCTTGTTCAGCGCGATGCAGTAGTAGGAGTGATCGAGCTTCGCCGTCTTCAGCAGCTTCTGCTCCCTGATGTCGTACTTGGCCAGACGGTTGAGCACGCCGAACATCAGGTTCGGGTCCTTCGGCGAGCGCATGCCGGTGAAGTAGATCTCGGTCAGCGGCGCGAAGTCCTGCACCGTGGTCTTGCCGGTCTTCAGGTCGATGCTGAAGTAGCCGTAGACGAAGTCGGCGGTCGCCAGGTCCTGCTTGGCGTCCTTGAACTTGGCCGCGGTGTAGAGCATCGAGAAGTCGCCCAGGTGGGTCTGCTGCGGCCAGGCGTAGAGCACGTCCGGCGGGCTGTACAGCGGCCGCTGCCAGTTGCGGCTGGCCAGCGCCACCTCGTACTTGCCGGTCTGCACGTCGAGCTTGTAGACGTCGGCGCCGGCCATGTACAGGCTGCCGTCGGCACCGGCCTGCATGATGCTGATCTGCCGCGGCACCTCGAAGCTGCGCAGCGGCTTGGCGTCGAGGCCGGCGTCGGTGGCGTAGACCTGCAGGCGCGGCGCCTTGACCACGTAGTGGTCGCTCTTCAGGTCGGTCGGGTTGGCGACGCTGTAGATCTCCTTGCCGTCCGGACTCAGGGCGATGGAGAACAGTGCGCGGGCCTTCTCGGTCGGCCCTTGCGCCAGGCGCGCGTGGAACACCGTCCTGCAGCTGTCCAGATCGATGCCGTAGAGGTCGCCGTAGTGGTTGTTGAGCACGTAGGCGGTCTTGCGGTCGGGGCCGATCTGCGTGGTGCCCGGGCCGTAGGCATCGGGCATCACGCAGGTCTTGTAGACCTTGTCGCTGGCCAGATCGACCACGTGCAGGTTGTTCGGGTAGTTGGTGGCGATCATGTATTCGTGGCCGGGCTTGAGCGCCGGGCCGGCTTCGCCGGCGGCGTGCGCCGGCAGGCCCAGCACGACGCCGGCGATGGCGGCCGCCAGGCCGCTGATGGTGTGCAGCTTCATGTCGGTTCCCCTGTTGGTATGCGGCCGTTCACTGGTCTTTCGGGAATACGGTGCCGAGGTTGCGCCAGTCCTGTGCGGAGTCCTGCGCGTCCTTGTTCCAGTCCGGGTAGGTGCTCATCATGTCCGGCACCTGGGCCGGCCACCAGCACGGGTCGGAGCAGCCGTACAGGTCGGACTCCATCGGCTGGCACAGCGAGGCGACGCCGCCGAAGGCGTCGATCTCCCAGCCCGGGTCGGTGGTGGCGGTGCAGCCGGCCACCGCGCTCATGGCGATGACTTCCTCGACGCGATCCTCCGCGGCGGCCTGGTCGAGCAGCTGGGCTTTCTGGTTGAGCGGCTTGAGATGTTTCATGTCAGTGGGCCTTTCTCGGTGCGATGAAGCGGCTGAAGAAGGCCGGGTTCTCGGCCATGATCCGGTGGTAGACCTCGATGCCGAAGTCGACCCAGTCGCGCATCAGTTCGCAGTAGTGATAGGTGGGGTGGGCCGGGTCGCCGTAGCGGGCGTAGCTCTCGTGGTAGCAGCCGCCCGAGCACAGGTTGCGGATGCGGCAGCTGTCGCAGCCGGTACCGCTGCGGTCCAGGCGCTGGGAGAGGAAGTCGTTGAGCTCGACCTGCTTCACGCCCTCGTGCACGTTGCCGAAGGTCGGCAGGCTGGAGCCGGTGAAGCGGTGGCAGAGGTTCAGCTCGCCGGCATGGTCGACCGCCAGCATCTTCAGCCCGGCGCCGCACGGCAGGGCCTTCTTCTGCCCCTCGTGGATGTCGGTGAGCAGCTGGTGCAGGTTGGAGAAGCCGATGTTGCGCCCGACCAGCGCCTCGGCGAGGTAATGGCGGCCGAGCGCCTTCATGTTGGCGAACACCGCAGCCAGCTCTTCGCCGCTCAGGTTGTAGTCGCTGACATCGCCGGAGGTGACCGGGGCGAAGCCGACCTCGGCGAAGCCCAGCTCGTTGAACAGGTGGTTCCAGATCGTCTCGACGTCGGTGATGCCGCGGGTCAGGGTCACCCGCGCACCCACCGGGCGGCTGTCGTAGCGCGCCAGCAGCATGTCCACCTTCTTGCGCACCACGTCGTAGGTGCCCTGCCCGCCCACGGTGATGCGGTTGCGGTCGTGCACCGTCTTCGGCCCGTCGATGCTCACCGACAGGCCGAAGCGATGGGCGTTGAGCCAGTCGACGATCTCCTCGGTGAGCAGGGTGGCGTTGGTGGTCATCACGAAGTCGACCGCCTTGCCCAGCTCGGCGAAGCGCGCCTCGCACCAGTCCACCACCTGCTCGATCAGCGCGCGGTTGGACAGCGGCTCGCCGCCGAAGAACACCACGGTGTAGCGCGCCTCGTCCGGCGACTCCCTGAGCAGCATCTCCACCGAGGCGATCGCGGTGTCGTACTGCATCTTCCTGCCGGCCGACGGCTTGTCGAGGTCTTCCTTGTAGCAGTAGGTGCAGCTCAGGTTGCAGCCGGTGTTGACGTTGAGCACCACGGTGTTCAGCGCGGTGCGCTCGACCCGGCGCACGGCGATCTCCGGGGTCAGCGGCGAGCCGTCGCTGACCACTTCCAGCGCGATCAGCTCGCGCAGGGTTTCGTCGATCTCCGCACCATCGAAGCGCCCGGCCAGGCGCTGCGCCAGCGCCTCGGGCGAGCAGCCCGCGCCGCGCAGCGCGTCGATGATGCCGCCGGTGAGTGCGTCGGCGGCGAACAGCGAGCTGCTCGGGATGTGGAACAGCAGACGGTCGTCGTTGACCTGCACCTCGTGCAGGTTGCGCTCGACCAGATTCAAGATTGCGCCCATGGCGGCCTCCGGATTCGTTGCCCTCGTCGTTGCCCTGCGGGCGGGACGGACCCGCCCGGCACGCGGGCGCTTACGGCAGCGGCGGGTTGTTCCAGCGCTGCACGGTGACGATCAGCTGGCCCTCGCCCTCGAGCGGCTTGCCGCCGTCCTCGACCCGGGCGATCACCTTGAGGTTGCCGGCGTTGTTGGTGGACATCTTGCGCGCCGGGTTGGGACCGGCGTCGCCCGGCACGAACACACCGTCGGCCTGCATGCGCCCGGCGTACTTGACGTCCTCGTCCTCCTCGGCCTGCTCGTTGAACGCCGCCACCGACCACTGCGCCGGCAGGTAGCCGATGCGGAAGGCCTGGCCGGCGGCGTCCTGGCCCCAGGCCTCGGCGTCGAAGCGGCCCTGCACCTTGGGCGTCGAGCCGCCGTTGTCGCCGATGCGGGCGACCGAGAAGGCCGGCACCACCTTGACCTCGCTGACCGACTGGTACACCGCCAGGTTCACGCCCTCGAGCGAACCCAGCGCGACCTTGCGGCTGCCGGCGGCGGCATCGGCCGCGGCCCTGACCCTGACGCGCATCCGCTCGGGGCTCTGCTCCAGCACCTTGACCACCGCGACGCCCGGGCCGAAGTCCGGCTTGCCGGAAAGGTCGCTGCCCACCAGGGTCAGCTCGGCCTCGCTGCCCGCCTTCAGGTAGCCCGGCTGCACGGCGAGCAGGCGCGGCGTGCCGGCCTTGGCGGCGACGAAGTCGAGGCCGCGCTCGTCGTGCTCGCTCTCGAACATGCGCCCGCGCATCTCGCCGTTCAGCGCGCTGAACACCTGGCGCATGGCCACGCCGTCGACCTCGAGGGTGCCGCGCCACTCGTAGCCGTTGTAGAGGATCGCCGAGCCGCTGCCCTTGAGCGGCTTGCCGTCGGCGTACTGGCCCTCGAGGCTGACCTTGAAGCTGTCGCCCTCGGCGGCGCTCACCGTCATCACCCCACGCACGTCGCCGCGGGCCGGCAGGTGGCCGCTGAAGCTCCACTGCCCCGGCAGCGCGGCGGCCGTCGGCCTGGCCTTCTGCCAGTCGCTCCAGGCCGGGTTGTCCAGCGGATACTGGCTGGCCAGCTTCGGCACCATCTCGTTGAGGGCGATCGGCAGCCAGTCGCGGTCGCGCGACTGCGCCTGGTACTCCAGCGACGGCCACTGGCCGAGGTGGAAGTTGACCAGGTGCTCCCATTCCTTGGCCGGGCGGCGCTGCAGGGCCACCCGCGCGCCGGAGTGGCAGCGCGCGCACATCTGGGCGAACTGGTCGTCGAACTGCTCCACCGTGTTGAGGCGGCGCTCCATGGCGTAGCGCACGCCCTCGGTCTCGCTGGGCGCCAGGCCCTGCTTGTCGGCCAGGTACTTGACCAGGGTGCGGCGGTCGGCGTCGTCGATCTGCACGCCGTGCATCACCTGCATGCGCGCGATGCTCATCAGCCAGCCTTCCGGCGTCTTGCGCTGGTGGCTGATGCGGCTGAACTGCTGGTCGCCTTCCCTGGCGTGGCAGGCCGCGCAGGTCTCGCCCAGGATCTGCTCGCCGGTGCGCCCGGCGGCCAGCGCCGGCTGCGCCAGACCGGCGGCGGCCGCGGCCAGGCTGGCGGCCCCGACGTAGTAGCGGAGTCTTGTCATCATGGATATCGGCTCTCCTCGCTGTTGTTCTGATCGGCACCCCGGCACGGCGGATGCGCCCCTGCGACGGACCGATACACATTGCGTGCCATTCATCGGAAAGCCTTTTGAAAACAACGGGATGGCGTCTTTTTTCGGCCTCCTGGCGAGGCCAGGGAAACAGCCGCGGCGTCACATTTCGAGACAGCGGTTGCAAACTGAGACAGCCGCGCGACGCAGCGCCGCAGGGCCGGCGGCGCCTGTCGCAGCCCTGCGCCGCAACGTCTCAAACTGCGACAGGCGGATGCCCCACTGCCGCCGTAATCCTGAAAAAAAACCATTTATTTCAGTTACTTAAGTTAAACAAGCGAGTTGGCACGGCGGTTGTACCGGGATGGGCAAACAACCCGAGAGGTCCCCCCATGCCCACTTCCCTGCCCATCCATCCCCGAACCCGCGAATTCCTCGACCGCCCGCAGAAGATGCTGATCGGCGCCGAGTGGGTCGACGCCGTCGCCGGCGCGCGCATGCCGGTGTACAACCCGGCCAGCGGCGAGCCGCTGTGCCAGGTGCCGGCGGGCGGCGCCGAGGACATCGAGCTGGCCGTGCAGGCCGCCCGCCGCGCCTTCGACGACTCGCCGTGGAGCCGCATGCGCCCGCGCGAGCGGCAGAACCTGCTGTGGCGCCTGGCCGAGCTGATGGAACGCGACGCCCAAGTACTCGCCGAGCTGGAGTGCCTGAACAACGGCAAGAGCGCCGCGGTGGCGCGGGTGATGGACGTGCAGCTGGCCATCGACTTCCTGCGCTACATGGCCGGCTGGGCGACCAAGATCGAGGGCAGCACTGTCGACGTATCGATGCCGCTGATGCCGGGTGACGAGTTCCACGGCTACATCCGCCGCGAGGCGGTGGGCGTGGTCGGCGCCATAGTCGCGTGGAACTTCCCGCTGCTGCTGGCCTGCTGGAAGCTCGGTCCGGCGCTGGCCACCGGCTGCACCGTGGTGCTCAAGCCGGCCGACGAGACCCCGCTGTCGGCCTTCAAGCTGGCCGAACTGGTGCTCGAAGCCGGCTATCCGGCCGGGGTGTTCAACGTGGTCAGCGGCACGGGGGCGCAGGCCGGCGCCGCGCTGACCCGCCATCCGGGCGTCGACAAGCTGACCTTCACCGGCTCCACCGAGGTCGGCAAGCAGATCGGCAAGGCCGCCATGGACTCCATGACCCGGGTGACCCTGGAGCTGGGCGGCAAGTCGCCGACCATCGTGCTGGCCGACGCCGACCTGCAGCAGGCCGCCGCCGGCGCCGCCGGGGCGATCTTCTTCAACCAGGGCCAGGTGTGCTGCGCCGGCTCGCGCCTGTACGTGCAGCGCAAGCACTTCGACAACGTGGTGGCCGACATCGCCGGCATCGCCAACGGCATGAAGCTCGGCAACGGCCTGGACGCCAGCGTCGACATGGGCCCGCTGATCTCGGCGCGCCAGCAGCAGCGCGTGCACGACTACATCCAGCTCGGCCGCGAACTGGGCGCCACCGTCGCCTGCGGCGGCGAGCGCTTCGGCCCCGGCTTCTTCGTGCAGCCGACGGTGATCGTCGACGTCGACCAGCAGCACCGCCTGGTGCAGGAGGAGATCTTCGGCCCGGTGCTGGTGGCGATGCCCTTCGACGAGATCGACGAGGTGGTCAAGCTGGCCAACGACAACCCCTACGGCCTGGGCGCCAGCATCTGGTCCAACGACCTGGCCGCCGTGCACCGCCTGGTGCCGCGCATCAAGTCCGGCTCGGTGTGGGTCAACTGCCACAGCGCCCTCGACCCGGCGCTGCCGTTCGGCGGCTACAAGATGTCCGGCCTCGGCCGCGAGATGGGCGCGGCGGCCATCGAGCACTACACCGAGCTGAAGTCGGTGCTGATGCGCCTGTGAATCCCTCGGCGGCCGGCACCCGACCGGCCGCTCCATTGACCAAATGGAGTTGCCCATGCAGCGAACCATCCATCGCGCGCCACGCGCACCCCTGGCCGTGGCGCTGGCGAGCGCCGTCGCCGCCCTGGCCGCCGTCCCGGCCAGCGCCTACGAGCTGTACAACCGGGACGGCAGCGTACTCAACGCCGACCTCGAGGCGGTGTTCGGCCTGATGCACAGCGAGGAGAGCTACGAGCTCGGCTTCGGCAACCGCAGCGCCGGCAGCTCGAGCTGGCGCGAGGGCTACGTCAAGTACGGCCTGAGCGGCAGCCAGGCCCTCGGCGGCGCCGGCAGCCTGTACGGCGCGCTCAACCTGCTCAGCTCCGGCACCTGGGGCGACGGCGACGCCGCCGGCTTCACCCTGGGCAGCGAGCGCATGACCGACGTCGAGGACGCCTACCTGGGCTGGCGCTCCGGCGACCTGTTCCCGGCGCTCGGCGAGAACGGCGTGGACCTCTCCTTCGGCCGGCAGAACCTCAGCGTCGGCGACGGCTTCCTGGTCAACGGCGACTCGCTGAACTTCGGCGACGTCGACCTCGGCGCCGACTACGACCGCGGCGGCGCCTACTACCTGGCGGCGCGCAAGGCCTTCGACCAGACCGCCGTGCTGCGCCTGGGCGGCGAGCAGGGCCTGCGCGGCGACCTGATCTGGCTGAAATCCGACAACCGCGCCCAGGCCGAGACCGAGCTGGCCATCGCCACCCTCGAGCACGTCGCCGAAGCGGGCACCCTCGGCCTGACCTGGATCCGCGGCCTCGACGTCAACGAGCGTTTCGCCAGCCCGGCGCAGCTCGAGCGCGACGGCATGGACACCGTCAGCCTGCGCGGCGCGGGCGGGCTGGGCGTGGAGAACCTCAACCTGGCCTTCGAGTACGCCAGCCAGGACAAGGACAGCGGCACCGAGAACGCCTGGTACCTGGAAGGCAGCTGGACCTTCGCCGCCCTGCCCTGGACGCCGACTGCCACCTACCGCTACAGCCGCTTCTCCGAGGCCTTCGACCCGCTGTTCTACGGCCTGAGCCGCGGCTACGGCACCTGGTTCCAGGGCGAGGTGGCGGCCAACTACGCCGGCCCGTTCAACAGCAACTCCCGCGTCCACCACCTCGGCCTCAAGGCAACGCCCGTGGAGAACCTGACCGTCGGTGCGCTGTACTTCGACTTCGACAGCATCGACACCGACCTCGGCAACCTCGGCGGCCGCGAGCTGGACCTGTACATCGAGTGGATGGTCAACGACCACCTGCTGATCAGCCCGGTGCTGGGCCTCTACCGGCCCGAGCGCAGCGCCGCCGAGGGCGGCACCCAGCTCGGCGGCGACGACACCAACCTGTACAGCCAGCTGGTCTTCGCCACCTTCTTCTGACCGGTCACCCTCCCTGGCCGGACCGCCCGGGGCAACGGGCGGCCCGGCATTTTTTTGCCGACGGCATAAGAAGACTCGCGCGGCGATCCTCTACCGCCGCTGCGGGTGCAAGCTGCCCGCTGGGCAATCGCTGCGCGAGTTGCCCATACGCCCCCGCCCTACGCCCCCGAATAGCCCTGACTGTGCAACCAGCCACGCAGCATCGCCTGCTGCGGCGCAGGCAGGTCGGCAGCCATCTGGGCGAACGGCTCGCCGGCCTGCAGGCGGCGCAGGCGCGGCGCCAGCTCGATGCCCTGCAGGTGCCAGATGCCCAATGGCTGGTCGGCGCTGACCACCACCTCGGCCTCGGCCACCAGGTTGTCGCGCAGCACCGGCGCGCGTTCCACCCTGAGGCTGGCGAAGTCGGCCGGCGCGTGCAGCGGTTCCCTGTCCGGCCAGTTGGACCGCGCCGCCCAGAACGGCTGCTCCGTCCAACGTTCTTCGAGTGCGTAGAAGTCGCGGCCGGTGCGGGCGAAGCGCTGGAACAGCTGCTCGACGCGGCGCTGGTGGAAGGCCAGCGCCAGCCCGGCGCGCTCGGGACGGGTGAGCAGGGTGTTGATCACCGCCGGAGCCTGCAGCGCCGAGGACAGCGCCTGGAAGATGCCGTTGCCGGACAGCGGATCGACCGCCATCGCCGCATCGCCGACCCGCAGCCAGTTGGCGCCGCCGGTCTCCAGGGCGAGGATCGCCGTGCTGCTGCGCGCGTGCAGGCTGGCCGGCTGCAGCGCGTCGGCGCCGAACAGCTCGGCGACCCGCGCCGACTGCGCACGGCGCTGGGCGCACCATTGCGGCAGGGTATCGCGCGCCGGCAGCGCACCGCTGGCCGCGTCCAGGGTGATCTGCCAGTAGCAGCGGCCGTCTTCCAGGCGCGCCATCCACGCCCAGCCGTCCGGCAGGCTCTCCACCGCCGAACCGCCGCGCCCCGGCTCCTCCTGCCACTGGTTGAGCAGGCTCACCGTCTCCGGGCCGCGCAGGCGGCGGCTGCCGAGCGGTGCCTGGCGGCCGCGCGCCTCGACCAGGAACTGCGCCTGCAGCTCAAGCTCGCCGCCGCTGCCTTCCAGCAGCAGGCGGTGGCCGCCCGCGTCGCTGTGCAGCTCGCGCACCCGCGCCTCGAGCAGCGCCACGCCGGCGGTGCGCAGGTCCTCGCGCAGCGCGGCGTCGAAGCGCGGGCGGTCGAGGAGGAATTCCTGATTGAGCGCGCTCGCCGCGCCGTTCCACAGCACCCGCCGCGGCGAGGCGCGGTCGGCGCTGGCCAGCGCGTGGGTCAGGCCGGCCTGGCGCAGGCCGTCGAGCACCCGTTGGGAAACGCCCTCCACCGCGGCGAAGCGCCGCCACTCGCCGACCACGCACACCTCGTAGCCGAGGCGGCGCAGGCCGATGGCCACCGCCACCCCGGCCGGGCCGGCGCCGAGCACCGCGATGCGTAGCGAATTCATGCCTGCCTCCCGCGCCGCTCCGGGCCGATGTATGCCGCCTGGCGGCGCAGATGTTCGAGCAGCGCCGCGCGGTCGCTGCCCGGATGCTGCTGCAGATGGCGGGCGAGCAGCCCGCTGAAGTTGGCGCAGGCCAGGCTGGCGCCGGCCAGGCCGCCGGCGGTGACCGGCGCGCCGAAGTCGGCCTGGGCGCTGTCCAGCCACGACCACTGCCCCGCCGCGCAGCGCGCGTCGCCGGTGATGCGCAGCACGCCCGGATAGCTGGCCGGCCACACCGGCTCGCCCTGCGCCGGGCTGGCGGCGCACAGCAGCACCCCGGCGTCCAGCGCGCGCGCGCAGGCCGCGCGCAGCAGCGGGCGGTCCTGGCGCAGGCCGAGGCTGAGGTTGATCAGCGCCACATCCTGGTCGATGAGCCAGTGGATGGCCGCGGCGACCTGCAACGGGCTGGTCTGCCAGCGCTCGGCGAACACCTGGGCGACACAGCCGCGCACCACGCCCGGCTGCAGCGCCAGCGCCTCCAGCACCGCCGTGCCGTGGCCGAGGCGGTCGGCCTGCGCCACACCCTCCTGCAGCCCTTCCCCGTCCAGGCGGAAGGCGCGCGCCGCTGCTACCTGCGCAGCCTGCTGTGGCGCGTGGCCGCTGTCGACCACGCCGATCAGCAGCTCAGACCCCATGGCTCACCCCCTGCCCCACGCGCTCGCGCAGCTGGCCGTCGGCCAGTTCCAGGTGCAGGTCGACCTCGGCCAGGGTCGAGGCGCGGTGGCTGATCAGCAGGCGCGTGCGCCCGGCGAACAGCCGGTCGATGGCGGCGATCACCTCGCGCTCGGTGGCCTCGTCGACCGCCGAGGTGGCCTCGTCGAGGACCAGGATGCGCGGCTGCTGCAGCAGCGCGCGGGCGATGGCGATGCGCTGTTTCTGCCCGCCGGAGAGCTGCTGGCCGCGCTCGCCGAGCGGGCTGTCGAGGCCCTGCGGCAGGCTGGCGAGCAGCTCGTCGAGGCGCGCCAGGCGGGCGACCTCCTCGATCTCGGCGCGGCTGGCCTGCGGCGCGGCGTAGGCCAGGTTGTCGGCCAGGCTGCCGCGGAACAGCACGATGTCCTGGCTGACCACGGCGATGGCGCGGCGCAGTTCGGCCAGCTCCAGCTCGCGCAGGTCGACGCCGTCGAGCCGGATGCGGCCGCGCTCGGGGTCGTGGAAGCGCTGCAGCAGGTCGATCAGGGTCGACTTGCCGACCCCGGAGGGGCCGCTGAGCGCCACCTTCAGCCCGCCGGGCAGGCAGGCGCTGGCGCCGCGCAGCACGGCGTCCTGGCGGCCGTCGTGACGGAACCACAGCTCTTCCAGGCGCAGCTCGCCGGGGCCTGTTGGCAGCGGCCGCGGTTCGGCCGGCGCGGCGATGGCCGGCGGCTCGGCGCGCAGCTCCATGACCCGGCCGAGGCTGACGGTCATGCGCTGCAGGGCGACGTACAGGCCGAGCAGGCTCTGCACCGGCCCGACCGCCATGCCCAGGTAGGTGGAGAAGGCGATCAGCGCGCCGAGCTGCCAGGTGCCCTGCACCACCCAGTAGCCGCCGACGATGAACGCCGCGGCACGCGACAGCGAGGTCAGGGTGCCGGGCACCGCGTGGGTGAAGAACTCGGTCAGCTGCAGGCGCAGCAGCTGGCTCATGTAGCCCTGGCCGAGGCGCTCCAGGCGCTGCGCCTCGCGCTCCTGCTGGCCGGCGGCCTGGATGAACTTCATCGCCGGCAGGGTCTCGACCAGGAACGAGGAGACGTCCGCCGAACGTTCGCGCAGCGCGCGGCTGTGCCACTCGACCTTGCGGCGCATCCAGCGCAGCCAGAGCACCTCCAGCGGCACCAGCACGGCGAGCAGCAGCGACAGCTGCCAGGACAGCGCCAGCATCAGCGCCACCGCCCCACACAGGCCGATCACGCTGGACAGCGCGGAGAACAGCGCGTCGACCGCGAAGCGCTGGATCTCGGCGACGTCGCCGTCCAGGCGCGACAGCAGGTCGCCGATCCGTTTGCGCGCGTAGAAGGTCGGCGGCAGGCCCTGCAGGTGGCGGTACAGGGCGTCGCGCAGGGCGAACAGGATGCGTCCGGACAACCGGGTGTACAGGTAGCGGTTGATCCCGCCGAGCAGGGTGCCGAGCACGCCGACGCCGATCATCGCCAGCGCCACCTGCAGCAGGCGGTCGAAGTCGCGCGCCAGCAGGCCCTCGTCGATCAGCGTCTTGGTCAGCCAGGGCTGCGCCAGCACCAGCAGCGAAGCGCACAGCGACAGGCCGAGCAGCCCGGCGATGGCCCGCCCGTGCGGGCGCACGAAGGAAAACAGCCAGCGCAGCGAACGCTCCAGCAGCGCGCGGTCGGGGCTGTCGATCAGGCGGACCAGCAGACTCAGCATGCCGGTCCGCCGCGCAGCTGCTTGAGCTTGCGGTACAGGGTCGCCCGGCTGATGCCCAGCGCCTCGGCGGCGGCGGAGACGTTGCCCTGGTGACGGTCGAGGGTGTCGCGGATCAGTTTCAGCTCGTTCTCGCGGATGCTGCTGGCCTGGCGGGTGCTGGCGGTCAGCTCGTCGAGCAGACTGTCGCTCAGGTGGTCGAGGCCGAGCAGGCTCTCGTCGTCCTCGCGCATGGCCAGCGCGGCGCGCAGCACCATCTCCAGCTGGCGGATGTTGCCCGGCCAGTCGTACTGCTCGAACAGTTCGGTGAGGTCGGCGTCCAGGCGCACCTGCGGCGCGCCGAGCTTGGCCAGCAGGCGCTCGATCAGCGCGGCAAGGTCCTCGCGCTCGCGCAGCGCCGGCAGGCGCAGGCTGATGCCGTTGATGCGGTAGTAGAGGTCCTCGCGGAAGCCCTTGTCCTGCACCTGAGTGCGCAGGTCGCGGTGGGTGGCGCAGACGATCGCCACGTCGATGTCCTGCTCGGCGCCGCCGCCCAGCGGCAGCACCTTGCGCTCCTGCAGCACGCGCAAGAGGCGCGCCTGCAGGGCCAGCGGCATGTCGCCGATCTCGTCGAGGAACAGGGTGCCGCCGTGGGCCTGCTGCAGGCGGCCGACCATGCCGCCGCGGCGCGAGCCGGTGAAGGCGCCCTCGCGGTAGCCGAACAGCTCGGATTCGATCAGTCCCTCGGGGATGGCCGCGCAGTTGACCGCGACGAACGGCTTATCGGCGCGCGCACTGGCCTGGTGCAGCGCCTGGGCGACCACCTCCTTGCCGGTGCCGGTTTCGCCCAGCAGCAGCACCGGCAGGCCGCCGGCCAGGCCCTGGCGGGCCATGCGCAGGGCGCGGGCCAGGCGCGGATCGTCGCCGGCCAGGGCTTCCAGGCAGTCGGCGCGCGCCGGCGTCGGCCGCACTCCCGTCCACAGGCCGGCGCTGGCGGCGGCGCCAGCGGCCGCCGGCAGCTGCAGGGTGCGGCAGCAGAACTCGCCGCGCGCGGTCTGCACGCTGAGCGGAGCGCCCTGCTGCAGACGGCGCAGCAGGTTCTGGCTGTCGCCGCCGAGCAGCTCGGCGCAGCGCCGGCCGAGCAGCAGCTCGCGCGGCAGCTCGAGCAGCGCACAGGCCTGGTCGTTGGCGGCCAGCAGCGTGCCGTCCAGATCGAGGGCCAAGAGGCCCTGCCAGGGCGAGTCGAGGTACTGGCGGCGGCAGTGGAAGGCCATCACCAGTTGCTCGGGATGCAGGCTGGCGAACAGCCGGCTCTCGATCTGGCTGGCGGCCAGCATCAGGGTGGCGAGGTTGTCCTGCGGCTGCGCCATCAGGCCGACGCGGGTCAGGTCGAGCACCCCGACCACGCCGCCCTGCGGGTCGCGGATCGGCACCGAGGTGCAGGAGAACTGGCTGAGGCGGTCGAGGTAGTGCTCGCCGCAGTCGATCAGCGTCGGCCGCGCCTCGACCAGCGCGGTGCCGAGGGCGTTGGTGCCGCGCAGCGCCTCGCTCCAGCAGCTGCCGACGCGCAGGTCGTGCAGGCCGAAGCGCGCCAGTTGGGCGGTCTGCCCCTCGATGGCCAGCACGCGCGCCTCGCTGTCGCCGAGGATGATCAGCCCGCTGTCGCCGAGCTGGCGGGTCAGGTAGTCGAGCTGCGGGGTCGCGGCATCCAGCAGCAGGCGATTGACGGCGAGCACCTGCTCGGCGTCGGGCGCGGCGTCGCTGGCCAGCGCCGGCTCGTCGCAGCTCACGCCGAAGTCGAGGCTGCGCCGCCAGGAGGCGTCGATCTCGGCACGCAGGACGCCTTCGGGCAGTCGCCCGCCGGACCGCAAGGTCTGGCGGATCCTGCGCGAAGCCCCGATGAAGTCTTCTGTTGTTCTTGTCGACAGGGCCATGGGTACTCCAGCGAATCACGACTCGGAAGCCCGCCCCGGCAGGCGCCGGAGTGAGTGGAAACCACCCGCCGGCGCACCAGGTGTGGCCGGGGGAAACCATCGCCCGGGGAGCGGATGGCCGTCGTTCACTGCGCCCCCGGCGCCGGCAGGGCGCAGGGGAGCGGGCGGACAGCATTGCACGGCACCCCGTTGACGTAAAGGTCAACCCGGTAGCCGTCCGGACTGCCCGAGTTGCAGCAAGTTCCGCGCCAGAGCGGCGATGCAGGGTGCGCGGAGCGGCACATCGACATTGCCTTTTATTTGATAATATTTATCATTAGATACATTATTACATCACCAAAGAGACCGCCATGCCGTTCACCCCACGCGCCGGACTGCTGCTGACACTGTTCGCCAGCGCCCTCCCCGTCCACGCCGCCACCCCACTGGAGCTTGACAGCCTGACGATCGAGGACACCTGGGAAACCGCCGACGGCCCGGTGCAGGGCTATCGCGCCGGCCGCTCGGCCAGCGCCACGCGCAGCGACAGCGCCATCGAGGAAATCCCCCAGGCGATCAGCGTGATCCCCGCCCAGGTGCTTGCCGACCTCGACAGCACCAGCGTGGAGCGCGCCCTGGACTTCGCCGGCGGCGTCGCCCGGCAGAACAACTTCGGCGGTCTGACCCTGTACGAGTACAGCGTGCGCGGCTTCGCCACCTCGGAGTTCTACAAGGACGGCTTCAGCGCCAACCGCGGCTACCCCAGCGCCCCGGACGCCGCCAACATCGAGCGCATCGAAGTGCTCAAGGGGCCGGCCGCCAGCCTCTACGGCCGCGGCGACCCGGGCGGCACGGTGAACATCGTCACCAAGAAGCCACAGGCCGAAACCTTCGCCCGCCTGCAGACCAGCGCCGGCAGCTGGGATCGCTACCGCACCAGCCTGGACGCCAACGCGCCGCTGGACGAGGCCGGCAATCTGCTCGGCCGTCTCAACCTGGCGGTGGAGGACAACGGCAGCTTCCGCGATCACGTCGACAACAGCCGCCAGTTCGTCGCCCCCAGCCTGGCCTGGCAGCTCGGTGCCGACACCCGCCTGTTGGTCGAGGGCGAGTTCTCGCGCAGCAACGTGGTGTTCGACCGCGGCATCGTCGCGCCGAACGGCCGGCTGGGCAGCGTGTCGCGCTCGACCTTCCTCGGCGAGCCAAGCGACGGCCACATCGACAACGACAACGACCAGCTGCAGGCCAGCCTCGAACATGTGCTCGACGACAACTGGCACCTGCGCCTGGCCAGCCACTACAAGACCGGACGCATCGCCGGCTTCGCCTCGGAGAACCAGTCCCTGGCCGCCGACGGCCGCACCCTGACCCGGCGCTTCCGCGAGCGCGACACCACATGGCACGACAGCATCAGCCAGCTGGAGCTGCACGGCCGCCTGGATCTCGCCGGCATCGAGCACCGCCTGCTGATCGGCGGCGAGTACGAGAACTTCCGCAAGAACGAACGCGTCACCGAGATCCGCCCGCGCAGCGCCATCGACATCTACCAGCCGGTCTACGGCCGTCCGCGCCCGGATGGTGCCCGCTCGGGCAGCGACTTCCACGAACGGGTGACCAGCCAGGCCCTCAACCTGCAGGATCAGCTCGACTTCGGCAACGGCCTGCACGGCCTGCTCGGCGTGCGCCTGGAGCGCTACGAGCAGACCATCGACAACCGGGTCAGCGGCAACAGCACTGACCAGCAGCAGGATACCGTCACCTGGCGCAGCGGCCTGCTCTATCAACTGACCCCGCAGGTCGGCCTGTTCGC
Organism: Pseudomonas sp. OF001; assembly: GCF_904426495.1. Lineage (NCBI taxonomy): Bacteria > Pseudomonadati > Pseudomonadota > Gammaproteobacteria > Pseudomonadales > Pseudomonadaceae > Pseudomonas > Pseudomonas sp. OF001. Next base: position 21,405 of record NZ_CAJGBM010000063.1, read on the forward strand.
CAACGCCTCGACCTCGTTCAAGCCCAACAGCGGGCTGGACGCCAGTGGCCGCGCCTTCGACCCCGAGGAGGGCATCGGCTACGAGAGCGGCGTCAAGCTGGACCTGTTCGACGGCCGCCTCGGCGCCACCCTGGCCGCCTTCCACCTGACCAAGGAGAACGTGCTGACCGCCGACCCGGCCGATCCGAGCTTCAGCCGCGCCGCCGGCGAGGCGCGCAGCCGGGGTATCGACCTGCAGTTCAGCGGCCAGTTGACCGATGCCCTGCGCCTGATCGGCGCCTGGGCCTGGATCGACGCCGAGGTCACCAAGGACAGCAGCCTGCCCAGCGGCAGCCGCCTGCTCGGCGTGCCCGAGCACAGCGCCAGCCTGCTCGGCGTCTACGAGTTCCGGGACGGCTGGCTCAAGGGCGGCGATCTCGGCGCGGCGCTCACCCATGTCGGCACGCGCCTCGGCCAGAGCGGCAGCGACTTCGAGCTGCCCGCCTATACCACCGTCGACCTGCTCGCCCACTACCCGCTCGGCGAACGCGCACGGCTGGGCGTCAACCTCAACAACGTCTTCGACGAGAAGTACTACGAGCGGTCCTACAGCGCCCTGTGGGTCGCCCCCGGCGCACCGCGCAACCTGACCTTCAACCTGACACTCGACCTCTGACAAGGAGTCCGCCATGCCCCGTACCCGCCACCTGCTGCTCGCCACCCTGCTCGGCAGCCTGATCGCCGGCCCCGTCGCCGCCCACGGCCTGTGGACCGAGCAGCGCCGCGGCCAGATCGAAACCATCTACGGCCACGGCGCCGAGGACAACGCCTTCAAGGCCGAGAAGATCAGCGGCGCCTGGGCCTTCGACCACCAGGGTCTCCCGCTCGCCGTGGAGATCCAGCGCCTCGACGACCACGCCCGCCTCAAGCCCACGGCCGCACCGGCGGTGCTCGCCGTGGCGCTGGACAACGGCGCCTGGTCGCAGACGCCGGAGAAGAAGTGGATCAATGCCGGGCGCAGCCAGGTGCCGGAATCGGTGCGCTCGCTGCACACCTGGAAGTACAGCCTGGCGATCCACGAGGAAGGCGCGCAGCTGCCGGACCTCGCCCCGCTGAAGATGGTCATCGTCCCCGAGCGCGACCCGCTCGGCGTCGGCGCTGGCCACAGGCTGCCGGTGCGCGTGCTGGTGGACGGCAAGCCGGCCGCCGGCGTGAAGCTGATCGGCAACTATCGCGGCGCCCCGGACAGCGTCAGCGCGGAAACCGACGCCGAGGGTCGCGCCGAGGTGACGGTGCGCAACGAAGGCCTCAACGTCATCGCCGCCGAAGTCAGCCTGCCGGTGAAGGGCGACAAGGACATCGAGGAACGCGGCCTGTTCGCCTCGCTGACCTTCGTCGGCCAGGCCCATCACGAGTGAGCCCGCCTGCCGGCCCGCCACTGCACGGGCCGGCAGTCTCCAGCACCGATCAGTGCGCGATGCACACCGACTTGATCTCGGTGTAGGCCTCGACCGCCGCGCGGCCGAACTCGCGACCGACGCCGGACTGCTTGACCCCGCCGAACGGCATGTTGGGGTCGAGCAGCACGTGGGCGTTGACCCACACGGTGCCGGCCTCGATGCGCGGCACCAGGTTCATCGCCTTGCTCAGGTCGTTGGTCCACAGGCTGGCGGCCAGGCCGTATTCGCTGTCGTTGGCCATGGCGATGGCCTCGTCCTCGTCGTCGAACGGCAGCACCGCGAGCACCGGGCCGAACACCTCGTCGCGGGCGATGGCCATGTCCTGGCGCACGTCAGCCAGCACGGTCGGCTGCACGTAGAAGCCGTCGAGCGCCGGCGCCTGGCCGCCGGTGACCACGCGGGCGCCCTCGGCGCGCGCCCTGTCGATGTGCTCGAGCACGCTCTGCTGCTGCTTGCGCGACACCAGCGGGTTGATCGCCGCGTCGGGGTCGAGGCCCGAACCGAGCGGCAGGCTGGCCACCGCGGCGCCCAGCTTGTCGACGAACTCGGCATAGCGTGAGCGCTGCACGTAGAAGCGCGAGGCGGCGGCGCACACCTGGCCCTGGTTGAGCAGGCCGCCGAGCAGCGCGCCCTGCACCGCCTTGTCGAGGTCGGCGTCGGCCAGCACGATCATCGGGTTCTTGCCGCCCAGCTCGAGGGCGAAGCGGGTCATGTTCTGCATGGCGGCGATGCCGACGCCGCGGCCCACCTCGGTGGAGCCGGTGAACGACACCTTGCTGACCAGCGGGTGGCCGGCCAGGGCGTTGCCGATGCGGCTGCCGCGGCCGGTGACCAGGTTGAGCGCGCCGGCCGGCACGCCGGCCTCATGGGCCAGCTCGACCAGGCGCAGGGCCGACAGCGGCGTCTCGCTGGCCGGCTTGAGCACCACGGTGCAGCCGCAGGCCAGCGCCGGCATGGCCTTCCACAGGCTGATCATCAGCGGGAAGTTCCACGGGATGATGCCGGCCACCACGCCGACCGGCTCGCGGCGGGCGAAGGCGGTGTAGCGCGCACCCTGCGGCACCGGGATGGACACGTCGAGGGTCTGGCCCTCGATCTTGGTCGCCCAGCCGGCCATGTAGCGCATGAACTCGACGCTGGCGCCGACGTCGAGCATGCGCGAGATGTTGATCGACTTGCCCTGGTTGAGGGTCTCCAGCTGCGCCAGCTCCTCGCCGTGTTCCTCGACCAGCGCGGCGAAGCGCAGCAGGATGCGCTCGCGGTCGGCCGGACGCAGGCCGGACCACACGCCGTTCCTGAACGCGGCGTGCGCCGACTGCACGGCACGGTCGAGCAGCGCCTCGTCGGCCTCGGCGACCTCGGCGATGCGCTCGCCGGTGGCCGGGTTGACCACCGGGCTGCGCGGACTGTCGTCGACCAGCCACTGGCCGTCGATGAAGCAGCCGTGGCGGCGCTGGAGGAAGGCCGCGACCTGCGGCAGGACGTTGACGAGACTCATGCGGGTACCTCGATTCCGGAAATGCGCTGGCGCGCAGGAACGGACGGGCAGCCGCGGGCCGGCCCATCCTCATGGACGGGCCATTGTGCGCAGGCGTCGGCGGCGAAGCTGGTCCGTGCGTGCCAGGCACATTGCCGAGGCTGCCAGGCCGGCTGCAGGGGCGAATTCATTCGCCAAGCAGGCCACCGGCCTGCCCTTGGCAACCTCCGGGGCCGCGTTGCGGCCCATGGCGAATGAATTCGCCCCTACTGGTAGCGCTTGCGGTACTCGCCGGGGGAAACGCCGAAGCGCGCCTTGAAGGCGCTGGAGAAGTAGCTGGCGTCGGAGAAGCCGAAGTCGTAGCCGAGCGCCGACAGCTTGAGTTCGCCGCCGCCATGGCGCAGCGCCTCGGCGCACAGGTCGAGGCGGCGGTTGCGGATGTACTGCGCCACCACCAGCTGGTGGCGGGCGAACAGCCGGTACAGGCCGCGCAGCGACACGCCGATCTCGCGGGCGATCAGCTCGGGGCACAGCTCCGCCTCGCAGATGTGCCGTTCGATGAACGCCTGGGCGCGGCGGAACAGCCGCGCATGCGGATCGTCGTCGCTGTCGCCGCCGGCCAGCGCCGGGCGCAGCAGGCTGACCAGCGCGTCGAGGGTCGCCTCGCTCTCCGCCAGGCTCAGCCCCTCCTGGCGCGCCGATTCGCGCACCAGGCCGTGGGCCAGCACCGCCACCGGGGTGTGCGCAGCGATCCGCGCGCAGCTGCGCACGCTGGAGAAGCGCAGGCTGCGCTCGACCACCTCGCGCGGCAGGATCAGGCTGAGCTGGCGCGAACCCTCGCCGTACTCGAACTCGCTGGGCCGCGCGGCGTCGATCAGGGTGATGTCGCCGGGGGCGAGGACGATGCGCTGGGTGTCCTGGGCCATCTGCGCGCGGCCCTCGAGCTGGAACACCGCGAAGTAGCCCTTGTCCTCGCCGGCGGCCAGTTCGCGCTCGGTGCGGTACAGGCGCGCGTGGGCGATGTCGTTGAACGACATCTTCAGCGCGCCGCCCTGGTACTGCTCGATGCGCCCGGCGAACTCCTCGCCCAGCGCCTTGGCGCAGAAGCGCCCGCACAGCTCGTTGACGCGCTGCAGCCAGCCGTCGAGCGCCTGGTCCACCGCCATGTGCTTCATGTTCATTCGCCACCTCCCGGCATGCCCAGCATATCGCGCGCCAAGAATCGCCGGTCAGGATGCGCCCTTGGGCTTGACCTCGGAGGCCGGCAGGCTCGGCCGGTCGGCCTCCAGCTCGGCGAGCGGCGCGCACTCCTCCATCGCCTCGCGGCAGCGCTGCGCCAGTACCTGGTACTCGCGGGTGCCGGCCTGCTTCCAACGTACTTCCTTGTCGGTGAGCTGGCGGCTGACCCGCGCCGGCGCGCCCATCACCAGCGACTGCTCCTCGCAGGCGAAGCCGGCCTTGACGAAGGCGCAGGCGGCGACGATCGAGCGCGGCGCGATCTGCGCGTCGTCCATCACCACGGCGTTCATACCGACCATGGCGTCCTCGCCGATCTGGCAGCCGTGCAGCACCGCGCCGTGGCCGATGTGGCCGTTGCGGGCGACGCGGGTAACGCTTTCCGGGAAGCCGTGGATCACGCAGGTGTCCTGCAGGTTGGCGCCCTCATCGAGGACGATCCGGCCGAAGTCGCCGCGCAGGCTGGCCAGCGGGCCGACATAGCAGCCGGGACCGACGATCACGTCGCCGATCAGCACGGCGGTGGGATGGACGAAGGCGGTGGGATGGACCACCGGGGTGACCCCGGCGTAACGGTAGCAGGGCATGGGTATTCCTCTTCTTGTTGTTGTGCCCCCGTAGGGGCGAATTCATTCGCCCCTACGGGAAGGTCCGGTTATTCGACGGCGACGTGGCGGCGGCTCTGCACCACCACGAAGCGCCGCGCGACGAAGGCCGCGTCGGTCAGCGCGGCGTTGGCCGCCGGGTTGGCGCCGGTGCCGTGGAAGTCGCTGAATGCCGCCGACTGGTTGACGAACAGGCCGTTGTCCAGATTGACCGACAGCGCCACGCCGACATCCTGCGCCAGCTCCTCGGCCTGCGCCAGCACCGCCTCGTCGGTGGAGTACACCGCCAGGGTCAGCGCGCCCTTCTCGGCGAGGGTCTCGCGCACCAGCTGCAGGCTGTGCGCGGTGTCGTCGCTGGCGATGACGAAGCTGATCGGGCCGAAGCGCTCCTCCGCATAGGCTTCGCGCTGGCTGGCGTCGACCTTGAGCAGCAGCGGGGTGCACACGCGCGCCTCGGGGTACTCGGGATGCACGCGCGTCTCGCTGTCCAGCAGCACCTCACCGAGCGAGCGACAGGCGTCGATGCGCGCCAGGGTGGCCTCGGACTGGATGCAGCCGAGCACGCTGCAGGCGCGCTCGTTGTCAGACAGGAACTTGCTGACGGCGGTGGCCAGGGTCTGCGCCACCTCGTCGAAGCCGAGCACGCCCTCGGCGGTGCGGATACCGCCGCGCGGCACGTAGATGGCCTGCGGGGTGGTGCACATCTGCCCGGAGTACAGGCTGAGACTGAACGCCAGGTTGCGCGCCACCGCCTTGAGGTCGCTCACGCTGTCGATCACCACGCTGTTGAGGCCCGACTTCTCGGTGAACACCTGGGCCTGGCGGGCGTTGTCCTCCAGCCAGTTGCCGAAGGCGCTGGAGCCGGTGAAGTCGATCACCTTGACCCGCGGATCGAGGGCCAGCTGCTTGGCCACCGGCGCCTCCAGGGTATCCGGCACCAGGCTGACCAGCGCCGGGTCGAAGCCGGCCTCGGCCAGCACCTCTTGCGCCACGCGCACGGTCATCGCCACCGGCAGGATGGCGCCGGGGTGCGCCTTGACCAGCACCGGGTTGCCGGTGGCCAGGCTGGCGAACAGGCCCGGATAGGTGTTCCAGGTCGGGAAGGTCGAGCAGGCGATCACCAGGGCGATGCCGCGCGGTACGATGTGGAAGCGCTTGTCCACCACCAGCGGGTCGAGCTTGCCCTGCGGCTTGGTCCAGCGCGCCGTATCCGGCACCTCGCGCAGCAGCTTCCAGGCCTGGGCCACGGCCTCCAGGCCGCGGTCCTGGGAGTGCGGACCGGCGGCCTGGAAGGCCATCGGCAGGCCCTGGCCGGTGGTATGCACGGCGGCGTGGGCGATGTCGAAGCTCTGCGCGTTGAGGCGCTGGAGGATCTCCAGGCACACGCCGATCCACGCCCTGGGGCCGGCAGCGCGCCAGCTCGGCAGCTGCGCCTGCAGGTGGCTCAGCAGGGCGTCGAGGTCCGGCTGGTCGTAGGTGATGCCGAGGTCGAAGCCGTAGGGCGAGCGCTCGCCGCCGACGCGGGTCGAGGGCACCGGACAGTGCAGCTCGAAATGGCGGTCACGCAGCGCGGCGAAGTTGGCCGGGCCGGCGGCCGCGGCCTCCTCGCCGTAGGGACGCTGGCTTTCCGGATAGGGCGTCCAGTGGTCGCGGCTGGCGATGGCCAGGGTGGCGCGCTCGAGCAGCGGCTGGTGGCGGGCGAACAGGTCGAGTGCGGAGACGGTTGCGGGCACGGCGGCTTCCTCGTGGGGTGACGGGCCGGCCCGACAAACACGACATTTGTCTAATGCGCGGCCACTTTCTTGTATCACATCACCTTAACCGCGCCCGGCGGAGAAATCCATACGCCGGGCAAAGCCCTTGCAAATCAAGGGAATGGCAGTAAATCCGGCCTGTCAGGCGGCATTCCGGGCCGCCACGGGGCGCTATCGCCCACCCCTTCCGCTCGTCGGCCGGGGCACGCAAAGCGATAAAACAGACACGAGAAAGCAGCTTTGCATTAGTTGATCTGTATCACTTTATGAGTATACTCGGCTCAAACGGCTGCCCCGTGAAAGTCCCGTCCGCAGCGCAGGAACGGGCCCCGGCAGCGACAACAATTCCAAGAACGAGCCCGGCGCCATCTGCCGGCGTGCACCGCGAGGATGTGCCTCCATGCCTCAGACCCTCAGCGTCCTGCCTCCCGAACAGGGCGTGCGCCTGATCACCCTGCAGCGCCCCGAAGCGCTGAACGCCCTCAACACCCAGCTGCTCGGCGAACTCGCCGCCGAGCTGGATGCCGCCGAAGCCTGCGCCGACACCCGCGCCGTGGTCATCACCGGCAGCCGCCGCGCCTTCGCCGCCGGCGCCGACATCAAGGAGATGGCCGAACGCGATCTGGTCGGCATCCTCGAGGACCCGCGCCTGGCCCACTGGCAGCGCATCACCCGCTTCTCCAAGCCGCTGATCGCCGCGGTCAACGGCTTCGCCCTCGGCGGCGGCTGCGAGCTGGCCATGCACGCCGACATCCTCATCGCCGGCGAGGATGCCCAGTTCGGCCAGCCGGAAATCAACCTGGCGATCATGCCCGGCGCCGGCGGCACCCAGCGCCTGCTGCGCGCGGTCGGCAAGTCGCTGGCCATGCAGATGGTCCTCACCGGCGAGCCGATCGGCGCCCGCCGCGCCCTCGAGGCCGGCCTGGTCAGCGAAATCACCCAGCCCGAGCTGACCGTCGAGCGCGCCGTCGCCATCGCCCGCAAGATCGCCGAGAAGGCGCCGCTGGCCGTGCGCCTGGCCAAGGAAGCCCTGCTCAAGGCCGAAGACACCGACCTGGCCAGCGGCCTGCGCTTCGAGCGCCACGCCTTCACCCTGCTGGCCGGCACCGAGGACCGCAACGAAGGCATCCGCGCCTTCCAGGAAAAGCGCAAGCCGGCCTACAAGGGCCGCTGAGCGGTCCTTGTGCGACATGAACAGCAAGGGTCGCTGAGCGCGCCCGTCACGACCTGCACCGGGGCGCGCCGCGCGCCCTCCTCTAATAAGAGAGAGCCTTCATGAGCTTCGAACACATCCTCTTCACCATCGAGCAGGGCGTCGCCACCCTGACCCTGAACCGCCCGGCGCAGCTCAACAGCTTCAACGCGCAGATGCACAAGGAAGTCCGCGAGGCCCTCAAGCAGATGCGCCAGAATCCCGAGGCGCGCTGCCTGCTGATCACCGCCAACGGCCGCGGCTTCTGCGCAGGGCAAGACCTCAGCGACCGCAACGTGGCGCCGGGCGCCGCCATGCCGGACCTGGGCGAGTCGATCGAGAAGAACTACAACCCGCTGATCCGCACCCTGCGCGACCTGCCGATGCCGGTGGTGTGCGCGGTCAACGGCGTGGCCGCCGGCGCCGGCGCCAACATCGCCCTGGCCTGCGACATCACCCTCGCCGCCCGCTCGGCCAGCTTCATCCAGGCGTTCTGCAAGATCGGCCTGGTGCCGGACTCCGGCGGCACCTGGACCCTGCCGCGCGCGGTCGGCATGGCCCGCGCCAAGGCCCTCGCCCTGCTGGGCGACAAGCTCAGCGCCGAGCAGGCCGAGCAGTGGGGCATGATCTGGCGCTGCGTCGACGACGAGTCCCTGCAGGACGAGGCGCTCAAGCTGGCCCGCCACCTGGCCGCCCAGCCGACCTACGGCCTGGCGCTGATCAAGCGCGCGCTGAACGCCAGCGCCAGCAACAGCTTCGACGAGCAGCTCGACCTGGAGCGCGACCTGCAGCGCCTGGCCGGGCGCAGCGAGGACTATCGCGAGGGCGTCGCCGCCTTCATGGAAAAACGCACCCCCGAGTTCAAGGGCCGCTGAAATGACCGCACTGAATAAAGACGCCGCCGTCGCGGTGATCGGCGCCGGCGCCATGGGCGCCGGCATCGCCCAGGTGGCCGCCCAGGCCGGCCATCCGGTCGCCCTGTTCGACACCCGCGAAGGCGCCGCCGCCCAGGCCATCGCCGGCATCGCCAAGCAGCTCGGCAAGCGCGTCGACGCCGGCAAGCTGGACGCCGCCGAGCGCGACGCCGTGATCGCCCGCCTGACCCCGGCCGCCCGCCTGGAAGATCTCGAAGGCAGCGCTCTGGTGGTCGAGGCCATCGTCGAGAACCTGGAGGTCAAGCGCGGCCTGTTCGCACAGCTGGAAGCGATCTGCGGCGACGACTGCATCCTCGCCAGCAACACCTCCTCGCTGTCGATCACCTCGCTGGCCGCCACCCTCAAGCGCCCCGAGCGGGTCGCCGGCCTGCACTTCTTCAACCCGGCGCCGGTGATGGCGCTGGTCGAGATCGTCGCCGGCCTGGCCAGCGACAAGGCGGTGGTCGACTGCCTGTACGCCACCGCCAGGGCGTGGGGCAAGAAGCCGGTGCACACCAGGTCCACCCCGGGCTTCATCGTCAACCGCGTGGCGCGGCCGTTCTACGCCGAGAGCCTGCGCCTGCTGCAGGAGAGCGCCAGCGACTGCGCCAGCCTCGACGCCCTGCTGCGCGACGCCGGCGGCTTCCGCATGGGTGCCTTCGAGCTGACCGACCTGATCGGCCACGACGTCAACTACGCGGTGACCTGCTCGGTGTTCGACGCCTACTACGGCGACTTCCGCTTCCAGCCCTCGCTGATCCAGAAGGAACTGGTCGACGCCGGCCGCTTCGGCCGCAAGAGCGGCCGCGGCTTCTACGACTACGCCGAAGGCGCCGAGCGTCTGGCTGCGCAGAGCCTGCCGGCCGCCGCCAGGCCCGAGTGCGTGGTGGTGGAAGGCGACCTCGGCCCGGCCAGCGCGCTGATCGAGCGCATCGCGGCCGCCGGCGTGCAGGTGATCCGCCGCGACGGCGCCGGCCTGCTGCGCGTCGGCGAGGCGGTGCTGGCCCTCAGCGACGGCCGCATGGCTGCCGAGCGCGCCCGCGACGAGGGCCTGCGCAACCTGGCCGTGTTCGACCTGGCCCTCGACTACGCCAAGGCCAGCCGCCTGGCCGTGGCCTTCGCCGCCGGCAGCGACGCCGCCGCCCGCGAAGCGGTCGCCGGCCTGCTGCAGGCCGCCGGCCTGGAAGTCACCGAGGTGACCGACAGCCCGGCGCTGGTGGTGCTGCGCACCGTGGCGATGCTCGCCAACGAGGCCGCCGACGCCGTGCTGCAGGGCGTCGGCACCGCCGCCGACATCGACCTGGCCATGTGCGCCGGGGTCAACTATCCGAAGGGCCCGCTGGCCTGGGCCGACGCCATCGGCGTGGGCACCGTGCTGAGCGTGCTCGACAACCTGCAACGCAGCTACGGCGAGGACCGCTACCGGCCGTCCCTGCTGCTGCGCCGCCTGCACTGCGCCGGAGAGCGTTTCCATGGCTGAGCATCACAACGACAACCAGCTGCCGCCGCAGGAGCTGGCCGAGGCCTGCGCCGCCGCCATGTACGAGCGCGACCTGGCCGTGCGCCACCTCGGCATCGAGGTGCTGCGCATGGGCCCGGGCGAGGCCGACCTGCAGATGACCGTCAGCGAGATCATGATCCAGGGTCACAACAGCTGCCACGGCGGCTACCTGTTCACCCTCGCCGACTCGGCCTTCGCCTACGCCTGCAACAGCTACGACGACGCCTGCGTGGCGCTCGGCTGCAGCATCGACTACATCGCCCCCGGCCGCCTCGGCGACGTGCTCACCGCGCGCGCCACCCAGGTCAGCCGCAGCGGCCGCACCGGCAACTACGACGTGCGCATCGAGAACCAGCACGGCCAGCTGATCGCCGTGTTCCACGGCAAGTCCTACAAGATCCGCGGCACCGTCCGCCAGCAGGAGAACCAGGCATGAGTGAAGCCCTGATCATCGACGCCATCCGCACCCCGATCGGCCGCTACGCCGGCGCGCTGTCCGCCGTGCGTGCCGACGACCTCGGCGCCGTGCCGCTGCGCGCACTGATGGCGCGCAACCCGCAGGTCGACTGGACCGCCGTCGACGACGTGATCTTCGGCTGCGCCAACCAGGCCGGCGAGGACAACCGCAACGTCGCGCGCATGTCCTCGCTGCTCGCCGGCCTGCCGATCAACGTGCCGGGCACCACCGTCAACCGCCTGTGCGGCTCGGGCATGGACGCCATCGGCAGCGCCGCCCGCGCCCTGCGCTGCGGCGAGGCCCAGCTGATGATCGCCGGCGGCGTGGAATCCATGTCGCGCGCCCCGTTCGTGATGGGCAAGGCCGAGAGCGCCTTCTCGCGCTCGGCCGAAATGTTCGACACCACCATCGGCTGGCGCTTCGTCAACGCCATCATGAAGAAGGAGTTCGGCATCGACTCGATGCCGGAGACCGCCGAGAACGTCGCCGAGCAGTTCAACGTCTCGCGCGCCGACCAGGACGCCTTCGCCCTGCGCAGCCAGCAGAAGACCGGCGCGGCCATGGCCCGCGGCCGCTTCGAGCGCGAGATCGTCCCGGTGGAGATTCCCCAGCGCAAGGGCCCGGCCAAGGTCGTGGCGCAGGACGAGCACCCGCGTCCGGACACCACCCTGGAGCAGCTGGCCAAGCTCGGCACGCCGTTCCGCGATGGCGGCAGCGTCACCGCCGGCAACGCCTCCGGCGTCAACGACGGCGCCTGCGCCCTGCTGCTGGCCAGCCCGGCGGCCGCCGCCCGCTTCGGCCTCAAGGCCCGCGGCCGCGTGGTGGCGATGGCCAGCGCCGGCGTCGAGCCGCGCATCATGGGCATCGGCCCGGTGCCGGCCACCCGCAAGGTGCTGGAGATCGCCGGCCTGAGCCTGGCCGACATGGACGTGATCGAGCTGAACGAGGCGTTCGCCGCCCAGGGCCTGGCCGTGCTGCGCGAGCTGGGCATCGCCGACGACGACGCCCGCGTCAACCCCAACGGCGGCGCCATCGCCCTCGGCCACCCGCTGGGCATGAGCGGCGCGCGCCTGGTCACCACCGCGCTCAACGAGCTGGAGGAGCGCCAGGGCCGCTATGCGCTGTGCACCATGTGCATCGGCGTCGGCCAGGGCATCGCCATGGTCATCGAACGCCTGTGATACCCGGCGCAGCGCGCCCCGCCCCGTGAGCGCGCTACGCTGATCGACGATTCGCAATAACAAGAAGAACGGGCGGCCTCGCCAGTCGCCCGTGGCTCCACACAAGAACAAAGAGAGACGCCATGAACGCCATGCACAATGCCTCTGCGCACACCGCCATCATCGACCCGATGGAAACCGCCAGCCTCGACCACCTGCGCGCCCACCAGCTCGAGCGCCTGCGCTGGACCCTGCAGCACGCCTACGACAACGTGCCGGTGTACCGCCAGAAGTTCGACGCCCTCGGCGTACACCCCAGCGACCTGAAGTCGCTGGCCGACCTGGCCAAGTTCCCCTTCACCGGCAAGTCGGATCTGCGCGAGAACTACCCGTTCGGCATGTTCGCCGTGCCGATGGAACAGGTGTCGCGCATCCACGCCTCCAGCGGCACCACCGGCCAGCCCACAGTGGTCGGCTACACCGCCAACGACATCGACACCTGGGCCAACCTGGTGGCGCGCTCGATCCGCGCCGCCGGCGGCCGCCCGGGCGACCGCATCCACGTCGCCTACGGCTACGGCCTGTTCACCGGCGGCCTGGGCGCCCACTACGGCGCCGAGCGTCTGGGCTGCACCGTGATCCCGATGTCCGGCGGCCAGACCGAGAAGCAGGTCCAGCTGATCAAGGACTTCCAGCCGGACATCATCATGGTCACCCCGTCGTACATGCTGAACATCGCCGACGAGATGGAGCGCCAGGGCATCGACCCGCACAAGCTGCCGCTGCGCCTGGGCATCTTCGGCGCCGAGCCGTGGACCGGCCAGCTGCGCGGCGAGCTGGAGAGCCGCCTGGGCATCCAGGCCATGGACATCTACGGCCTGTCCGAGGTGATGGGCCCGGGCGTGGCCATGGAGTGCGCCGACTGCAAGGACGGTCCGACCATCTGGGAAGACCACTTCTACCCGGAGATCATCGATCCGGTGACCGGCGAGGTGCTGCCGGACGGCCAGATGGGCGAGCTGGTGTTCACCTCGCTGTCCAAGGAAGCGCTGCCGATGATCCGCTACCGCACCCGCGACCTGACCCGCCTGCTGCCGGGCACCACCCGTGCCATGCGCCGCATCGACAAGATCACCGGGCGCAGCGACGACATGCTGATCATCCGCGGCGTCAACGTGTTCCCGACCCAGATCGAGGAGCAGGTGCTGAAAGTCAAACAGCTTTCCGCCCAGTACGAGCTGCACGTGTATCGCAACGGCAACCTCGACGGCATGGACGTGCACGTCGAGCTCAAGCCCGAGTTCGAGCAGCTGGGCGACGCCGAGCGCAACGCGGTGAGCCGCGAGCTGGCCCACCACATCAAGAGCAGCGTCGGCATCAGCACGCGCATCGAGCTCAAGGCGCCGTTCGCCCTCAAGCGCTCGGAAGGCAAGGCCTGCCACGTCTACGACAAGCGCAAGAGCGCCTGATCCGCGACACCCCAGAGCCCCGCTTCGGCGGGGCTTTTTTTCGCCTGCAGGAAGCCCGCTGCGCCGATCGTGCCCACGCTCTGCGTGGGCACGCCGCCACGGGCGCTCCAGCGCCCAGGGACGCGGAGCGTCCCGTCCCGGGCTCCCACGCCGGAGCGTGGGAGCCATCAGGCTCAGCGGCTCTGAAAACCCCTCCACTCATCGCCAAAAAGCACAAAGCGACACTGAAAATATTTTCTTGCATGTGATTTGTGTATCATATAAAAATACTCAACGCCCAGGCCCTGCCCTGCCTGCAACCCCGGCTGGAGAAAACAAGAAAATGTACGCACAACTCGTCGAAACCGGAGTCAAGCGCGTCAAGAGCCTCGAGGAGATGACTCCCGAGGAGCGCGCCTTCCAGGAACGCATCGATGCCGAGATCAAGATCGAGCCGAAGAACTGGATGCCGGACGCCTATCGCCAGACCCTGATCCGCCAGATCTCCCAGCACGCCCACTCGGAAATCGTCGGCATGCTGCCGGAAGGCAACTGGGTCACCCGCGCCCCGACCCTCAAGCGCAAGCTGCAGCTGATGGCCAAGATCCAGGACGAGGCCGGCCACGGCATGTACCTGTACAGCGCCATGGAGACCCTCGGTGCCGACCGCGACGAGGAGATCGAGAAGCTGCACGCCGGCAAGGCCAAGTACTCGAGCATCTTCAACTACCCGACCCTGAACTGGGCCGACATGGGTGCGGTGGGCTGGCTGGTCGACGGCGCCGCCATCGTCAACCAGGTGGTGCTGCAGCGCACCAGCTACGGCCCCTACTCGCGCGCGATGATCCGCATCTGCAAGGAAGAGAGCTTCCACCAGCGCCAGGGCTACGAAATCCTCCTGACCATGATGCGCCACGGCAACCAGGCCCAGAAGGACATGGTCCAGGACGCCATCAACCGCCTGTGGTGGCCGGCGCTGATGATGTTCGGCCCGAGCGACGCCGACTCGCCGAACAGCGCCCAGTCGATGGCCTGGAAGATCAAGCGCATGAGCAACGACGACCTGCGCCAGCGCTTCATCGACCAGACCGTACCGCAACTCGAATTCCTCGGCTGCACCGCTCCCGACCCGGACCTCAAGTGGAACGAGGAGCGCGGCCACTACGACTTCGGCCAGATCAACTGGCAGGAGTTCTACGACGTGCTCAAGGGCAACGGCCCGTGCAACCGCGAACGCATCGCCACCCGCCGCAAGGCGCTCGAGGATGGCAAGTGGGTCCGCGAAGCCGCCGTCGCCCACGCCGCCAAACGCCAACAAAAACAAAACGCTGCCTGATCGGCGCCTGAATCGGAGAACCCCGCCATGTCCGAATGGATCCTTTTTGAAGTCTTCGTCCGCTCCAAGCACGGCCTGAACCACAAGCACGTCGGCAGCGTGCATGCCGCCGATGCCAACATGGCCTTGGAGAGCGCCCGCGACCTGTACACCCGCCGCAACGAAGGCGTGAGCATCTGGGTCGTGCCCTCGGCGCAGATCACCGCCACCGCCGGCGACGAGAAAGAGCCGTTCTTCGACCCGTCGCAGGACAAGGTCTACCGTCACGCCAGCTTCTACGAGCTGCCCGAAGAAGTCGGGCACATGTGAGGATGCCGGTCATGACTGACAACAAGAACGACCTGATCGAATACCTGCTGCGCCTCGGCGACAACGCCATGATCAACGGCCAGCGTCTGTGCGAGTGGTGCGGCCACGCGCCGGCCCTGGAAGAGGAAATGGCGCTGATGAACGTCGCCCTCGACCTGGTCGGCCAGGCCCGCAACTGGTACGAGTACGCCGCCGAGCTGCTGGCCGACGGCCGCGACGCCGACCAGCTGGCCTTCACCCGCGACGAGCGCGACTTCCGCAACACCCTGCTGGTCGAGCAGCCCAACGGCGACTACGCGGTGACCACCGCCAAGCTGTTCCTGTTCGACGCCTGGCACCTGCACACCCTGCAGGCGCTGTCCGCCTCCAAGGACGAGCGCATCGCCGCCATCGCCGCCAAGGCCCTCAAGGAAGCGACCTACCACCTGCGCCGCTCCGGCGAGTGGGTCGAGCGCCTGGGCGACGGCACCGAGGAAAGCCGCCAGCGCATGCTCGCCGCCATCGACGAGCTGTGGCGCTTCACCGGCGACCTGCTGGCCGGCGACGCCATCCAGCAGCGCCTGGCCACTGCCGGCATCGCCGCCGACGCCGAGGCCGTGGCGAGCGCCTGGCAGGCCACCGTCGAGCAGGTGTTCGGCGCCGCCAGCCTGCCGGTGCCGCAGCCGGCCAGCTACTTCTACCTGGACGGCAAGCGCGGCCTGCACACCGAGCACCTGGGCATCCTGCTGGCGGAGATGCAGTTCCTGCAGCGCGCCTACCCCGGTGCGACCTGGTAAGCCCGGTCCGCAACCGATGACCCGCGGAGGAGCCATGAGCAAAGATTCCGAGCTCGACGCCCTGTTCGGCGGCAGCCCCGTCGCCGGCATGGGCAGCAGCGATCAGCCCTCCGGGCTGATCGCCTCCGACGGCGGCGCCCGCGAGGCGGACGAGTCCGACCTGCCGCGCGCCTGGCAGGTGCTGGAGCAGGTGATGGACCCGGAGGTGCCGGTGGTCAGCGTGATCGACCTCGGCATCATCCGCGACGTCGCCTGGGTCGACGGCCACCTGCAGGTGGCCGTGACGCCGACCTACTCCGGCTGCCCGGCCACCGAGCTGATCGAGAACGAGGTGAGCAAGGCCCTGGAGCGCGCCGGCTTCCGCGCCCCGCGCATCGAGCGCCGCCTGGCGCCGGCCTGGACCACCGACTGGATCAGCGAGCAGGGCCGCGAGCGCCTGCGCGCCTTCGGCATCGCCCCGCCGTCCGGCAGCACCAGCAAGCGCAGCCTGCTCGGCGAGAAGGACGAGATCAGCTGCCCGCACTGCGGCAGCCACGACACCGAGGTGGTCAGCCAGTTCGGTTCCACCGCCTGCAAGGCCCTGTACCGTTGCCGCTCCTGCCTGGAGCCCTTCGACTATTTCAAGTGCATCTGAACGGCTCGCCCACCGCCGCGACGCGGGCCTGGAGAATAACAAGATGAGCAAGTTCCATACGCTGACCATCCGCGAAGTGCGCCCGGAAACCCGCGACACGGTGTCCGTGGCCTTCACCGTGCCCGCCGAGCTCAGGGACAGCTTCCACTACACCCAGGGCCAGCACCTGGTGATGCGCACCCAGATCGACGGCGAGGAAGTGCGCCGCACCTACTCGATCTGCAGCGCGGTGAGCGAGGACGACCTGCGCGTGGCGATCAAGCGCGTGGACGGCGGCCTGTTCTCCAACTTCGCCAACGACCAGCTCAAGGCCGGCGCGACCCTGGAAGTGATGCCGCCGGCCGGCCACTTCTCGATCCCGCTGGATCCGGCGCGCGCCGGCAACTACCTGGCGGTGGCCGCTGGCAGCGGCATCACGCCGATCATGTCGATCGTCAAGACCACCCTGGAGGTCGAGCCGGACAGCCGCTTCACCCTGATCTACGGCAACCGTTCCAGCGCCAGCACCATCTTCCGCGAGCAGCTCGAGGACCTGAAGAACCAGTACCTCGACCGCCTCAACCTGATCTTCGTGTTCAGCCGCGAGCAGCAGGACATCGACCTGTACAACGGCCGCATCGACGCCGCCAAGTGCGACGCGCTGTTCTCCCGCTGGCTGGACGTGCCGAACCTCGACGCCGCCTTCATCTGCGGCCCGGTGGAGATGACCGAGTGCGTGCGCGACGCCCTGCGCCGCCACGACCTGATCAACGAGCGCATCCACTTCGAGCTGTTCACCGCCGGCACCCCGGGCGCCGCCGCCGAGAAGCGTGCCGCCCGCGAGGCCGCGGCCAAGACCGGCGGCGCGGTCAGCCACGTCACCGTGACCAGCGACGGCCGCAGCATGAGCTTCGACCTGGCGCGCAACACCCAGAGCCTGCTCGACGCCGGCAACGCCCACGGCATGGAGCTGCCCTACTCGTGCAAGGCCGGCGTGTGCTCCACCTGCAAGTGCAAGGTGGTCAAGGGCGAGGTGGAGATGGATGCCAACTTCGCGCTGGAGGACTACGAGGTGGCCGCCGGCTACGTGCTGTCCTGCCAGGCCTTCCCGGTCAGCGACGAGGTGGTGCTGGACTTCGACCAGCTCTGATTCCTCGTGCACTCCCGCGGCGCCAGCGTGGCGCCGCGGGACAGAACAATCACGGGCGGCCATGACCGCCCGTTCTGCCTTGCTTCAGGAGATTCCCTGATGACCACCCTGCAAAGTTTCATCGGCGGCCGCTGGATCGGCGCCGACGCCGCCCAGGCGCTGAAGAGCGCCATCGACGGCCACATCGTCGCCCACACCCACGCCGACAAGCTCGACTTCGCCGAGGCGGTGAGCTTCGCCCGCCAGAGCGGCACCCCGGCGCTGCTGAAGCTGGACTTCCAGAGCCGCGCGCAGATCCTCAAGGCGCTCGGCAAGTACCTGATGGAGCGCAAGGAGCAGCTCTACGCGATCAGCCACCACAGCGGTGCGACCCGCATGGACAGCTGGATCGACATCGAGGGCGGCGCCGGCACCCTGTTCGCCTACGCCAGCATGGGCACCCGCGAGCTGCCCTCCGGCAACCTGGTCCACGAAGGTCCGGCCATCCCGCTGGGCAAGCAGAACCACTTCGCCGGCACCCACATCCTGGTGCCGCGCGGCGGCCTGGCCGTGCACATCAACGCCTTCAACTTCCCGATCTGGGGCATGCTGGAGAAGTTCGCGCCGACCTTCCTCGCCGGCATGCCGTGCATCATCAAGCCGGCCACCGCGACCAGCTACGTCACCGAGGCCTGCGTGCGCCTGATGCACGAATCCGGCCTGCTGCCCGAGGGCAGCCTGCAGCTGATCGTCGGCAGCACCGGCGACCTGCTCGACCGTCTGGAAGGCCCGGACGTGGTGACCTTCACCGGCTCGGCCGACACCGCCGCCAAGCTGCGCGTGCACCCCAACCTGATCCGCAACTCGATCCCGTTCAACGCCGAGGCCGACTCGCTGAACTGCGCGATCCTCGCCCCGGACGTGACCCCGGACGACGAGGAGTTCGAGCTGTTCGTCAAGGAAGTCGCCCGCGAGATGACGGTCAAGGCCGGCCAGAAGTGCACCGCGATCCGCCGCATCATCGTCCCCGAGAGCCGCATCGACGCCGTCGCCGAGCGCCTGGCCGCGCGCCTGGCCAAGGTGGTGGTCGGCGACCCGAGCAAGGAAGGCGTGAAGATGGGCGCGCTGGCCTCCCACGACCAGTTCGAGGACGTCTCCGGCCGGGTCGAGGCCCTGCTGGCCAGCAGCGAGCTGCTGTTCCGCGGCGAGGCGCAGTTCGTCGGTGACAACGTCGCCGAGGGCGCGTTCTTCGCCCCGACCCTGCTCAAGAGCCGCGACCCGCATGCCGCCGGCGGCGCCCACGACATCGAGGCCTTCGGCCCGGTCAGCACCCTGATGGGCTACGCCGAGATCGACGAGGCCCTGGCCCTGGCCGCCCGCGGCAAGGGCAGCCTGGTGTCCACCCTGGTCACCCGCGACCCGCGCGTCGCCGCGAAGGTGGTGCCGGCCGCCGCCGCTTGGCACGGCCGCGTGCACGTGCTGGACGCCGAGGCCGCCAAGGAATCCACCGGCCACGGCTCGCCGCTGCCGATGCTCAAGCACGGCGGCCCCGGCCGCGCCGGCGGCGGCGAGGAGCTGGGCGGCATCCGCGCGGTCAAGCACTACCTGCAGCGCACCGCGGTGCAGGGTTCGCCGACCATGCTCAGCGCCATCACCGGCGAGTACGTGCGCGGCGCCAAGGTCATCGAGACCGAAGTGCACCCGTTCCGTCGCCACTTCGAGGACCTGCAGATCGGCGAGTCGCTGCTGACCCACCGCCGCACCGTCACCGAGGCCGACCTGGTCAACTTCGGCTGCCTGTCGGGCGACCACTTCTACATGCACTTCGACGAGATCGCCGCCAAGGAATCGCAGTTCGGCAAGCGCATCGCCCACGGCTACTTCGTGCTGTCGGCGGCCGCCGGCCTGTTCGTCTCCCCGGGCGTCGGCCCGGTGCTGGCCAACTACGGCCTCGACACCCTGCGCTTCGTCAGCCCGGTGGGCATCGGCGACACCATCCAGGCGCGCCTGACCTGCAAGCGCAAGATCGACCAGGGCAAGCAGTCCAGCCTCGGCACCCCGCAGGGCGTGGTGGCCTGGGACGTGGAAGTCACCAACCAGAACGGCGAGCTGGTGGCCAGCTACGACATCCTGACCCTGGTGGCCAAGCGCGGCTGAGCCCTTCGCAAGACTTCGCCGCGCCCCACCGGCGCGGCGTCACCCCAGGACGGTTTGCGGCGCGGCCCAGGGCCGGCGTTCCGCCACAAGCGGGGCCCGTTCCTCGACCCGCCCCAAGCCCCTCGCGCTGCCTCCCGGCGGCGTTTCGGTTGGACTCCAGATCCGTCTCTCCGCGCCGGCCCCGTGCCGGCGTCTTTTTGTCCGCGCCGCCCGCCTGACACCTCGTTCGGCTTCCTGAATTCAGGAAGCCCTGCGCGCGCCTCAGCCCGCCAGCCAGTCCAGCGCAAAGGCCACCCCAACCACCACGGCGATACCGCTGGCCACCAGCGCCGCCCCGGCGGCGATGTCCTTGGCCGCACCGATCTCCGGATGGCGTTCAGGGTGCAGGTGGTCGATCAGGGTTTCCAGCGCGCTGTTGACCAGCTCGGCCACCAGCACCAGGCCCACCGCCAGCGCCAGCAGCGCCCACCACAGCGGCGCCGGTCGCGTCGCCAGCAGCACCGCCAGCACCGCCGCGGCGGCCAGCAGGTGGCTGCGCAGGCTGCCCTCGCGCTGCACCGCCAGGCGCAGCCCGTGCAGGGCGAAGCCCACGCGCCTGATGAACGGCTGTCCCTTCATCCCCATTCCTCCCCATGTCCCTGAATTTCAGGGTAGCCAAGCCGTGGCAGCCCCTGTGGCCAGTTCAATGCAGGTGCCCGGGCACCCAGCGGCAGGGCCCTTCCCGATGGACCGCGGCAGGCGACAAGCAGCCGCCCTCTCTCCGGCGCCCATTTCCACGAGCGGGCATCCTGGGCTTAACTGGCATGACGGGCAGCGGCTGCTGGCCGTAGTGGATGAGGACGCCGATATGGGCAGGCAAGGCGATCAGCCGAAGCCGGGCGGTGCTCTGCCGCCGGTCTCGAAGAAGGCCTACAAGAAGGCCCTGCGCAAGCTGCAGGTCGAACTGGTCAAGCTACAGCACCACTTCATCGCATGCGACGACAAGATCCTGATCATCCTCGAGGGCCGCGATGCGGCCGGCAAGGACGGCACCATCAAGCGCATCATCCAGCACCTCAGCCCACGCGAGACGCGCGTGGTCGCCCTCGGTCGGCCCTCGGACCGCGACCGCTCGTCGTGGTATTTCCAGCGCTTCGCGCCGCACCTGCCGTCCGCCCAGGAACTCGTGCTGTTCAACCGCAGCTGGTACAACCGCGCCGGCGTAGAGCGGGTGATGGGCTTCTGCAGCGAGGCCGAATACGAGGAGTTCATGGGCTCGGTGCAGGAGTTCGAGAGCATGCTGGTCCGCTCCGGGATCAAGCTGTTCAAGTACTACCTCGACATCAGCAAGGAGGAGCAGAAGAGGCGCCTGGCGGAGCGCAAGGCGAACCCGCTCAAGCAATGGAAGTCCAGCCCGATCGACGACCAGGCGCTCAAGCAGTGGAAGGCCTACAGCCAGGCCCGCAACGAGATGCTGGCGCGCACCCATACCCTCACGGCGCCCTGGACCCTGGTGCGCGCCGACAGCAAGCGCCTGACCCGGCTCAACCTGATCAAGGACCTGCTCAGCCGGCTGCACTACGCCGGCAAGGATGAGCGCCTGCTGCGCGCCGACCCGGGGATCGTCTTCACTTACGCCTACTCGAACATCGGCGACGGCCAGCTGGAGCCCTGACCCGGGGCTCGCCTGCCGGCCACTGGCAGAGAGACGCAGCATGGGCAAAGCGCAACGCACAGGCTCCTCCCGCTGGCTGCAGCGCCTGGCTCCCGGGCTGGCCGCGCTGCTCGCCTACCGACGCAGCGATCTGCCGCGCGACCTGGTCGCCGGCGTGTCGGTGGCCGCGGTCGCCCTGCCGGTCGGCGTCGCCTATGCCCAGCTCGCCGGCTTCAGCCCGGTGGTCGGCCTGTATGCCAGCATCCTGCCGCTGCTGGTCTATGCCCTGTTCGGCACCTCGCGCCAGCTGATCGTCGGCCCCGACGCGGCGACCTGCGCGCTGGTCGCCTCGGCAGTGGCGCCGCTCGCCGCCGGCGACGGCGCACTCTACCTGTCGCTGTCGGTCGCCCTCGCTGCGCTGGCCGGGCTGTTCTGCATCCTGGCCAGCTTCATCCGCCTCGGCGCGCTGGCCGACTTCCTCTCCAAGCCGATCCTGGTCGGCTTCCTCAACGGGGTTTCCGTGCACATCCTCGCCGGCCAGCTGGGCAAGCTGGCCGGGGTGCCCGTCGATGCGCCCGGCGTGGTGCCGGCGACCCTGCAGCTGCTCCGCCAGCATGCCGACTACCACTGGCCGACCCTGCTGGTCGGTCTGGGAGCCTTCGCCGTGCTGCTGCTCGCGCCGCGCCTGCTGCCGCGCCTGCCGGCCGCGCTGCTGGCGCTGGTGGTCAGCGCGGTGGTGGTGGCCGGCCTGGGCCTCGACCAGCACGGCGTGGCGGTGGTCGGCGCGGTACCGGCCGGCCTGCCGGAGCTGAAGCTGCCGAGCGTACCCTGGGACATGCTCGACGAGCTGGTGGCGGCCGCCCTGGGCCTGGCGCTGGTCAGCTTCTCCAGCATGATGCTGACGGCGCGCAGCTTCGCCGCCAAGAACCACTACGACATCGATGCCGACCGCGAATTCGCCGCCCTGGGCGCAGCCAACCTGGCCGCCGCCCTGACCCAGAGCTTCGCCATCAGCGGCGCCGACTCGCGCACCGCGGTGAGCGACGCCGCCGGCGGCCGCAGCCAGCTGACCGGAATCATCGCCGCGCTGTCGATCGGCCTGGTGCTGCTGTTCCTCAGCGAGCCCCTGCGCTTCGTGCCGATCGCCGCGCTGGCCGCGGTGCTGGTCATGGCCTCGATATCGTTGCTGGACCTGCGCGGCCTGCTGCGCCTGTACCGCTTCAGCCGCATCGAGTTCGCCTTCGCCATGCTGGCCACCCTCGGGGTGATCTGGGTGGGCGCCATCAAGGCGATCCTGGTGGTGCTCGTCCTCTCGCTGATCCGCTTCGTCATGCTCTCCTCGCGGCCGCGCATCGATGTGCTCGGCAAGGTGGCGGGCATCTCCGGATTCCACCCGCTGGCCAACCATCCGGGGGCGACCACCTGGCCCGGCCTGCTGCTGCTGCGCTTCAATGCGCCGCTGGTGTTCTTCAATGCCAACTACTTCCGCCAGCAGGTGGAACGCGCCGTCGAGCGCGCCGGCGATGGCCTGCGCTGGCTGGTGGTGGACGCCATGCCGATCACCCAGTCGGATGTCACCGGCTACTTCGCGGTCGAGAGCCTGAAGGCGACGCTGCGCGAGAAGGGCGTGCAGCTGGTGGTCGCCGGGCGCTACCGGGAGATCGCCGAATGGCGCAGGGCGCATGCGCTGGAGAAGGACGACACCCTGTACTTCCCGACCATGCGCAAGGCGGTGAAGGCCTTTCTCGACCACCAGGCGGATGGCGATGCCGGGGAGACATGATCGCCGCGCGGGGCCGTGCCCCAACCTGCGCCGACGAGGCCGACAGCGGCATCCCGGCTCGGGTCATGTCCCCGTCAGGCGCGCATGCTACCCTCCAGCGGGTATCCATTCTTCATGCGTAATGGCATGCACTCCCCATGAACTTCAGTCAAAGCCTGCTGCTCCTCGCGCTGCTCATCCTGGTCAGCGCGTTCTTCTCCCTCGCCGAAATCGCCCTGGCCGCCTCGCGCCCGGTGCGACTGCGGCAGATGGCCGATGAAGGCAGCGTCAATGCCCTGCGGGTCATGCAGGTCCAGGAAAAGCCCGGCCACTACTTCACCGTGGTACAGATCGGCATGAATGCGCTGGCCATCCTCGGCGGCATCGTCGGCGAGGGCATGTTCAGTCCGCTGTTCACCGAGCTGTTCGCCCTGCGTCTGGAGGCGCAGCAGGCGGCCACCCTGGGCTTCGTGGTGTCCTTCATCCTCACCACCTCGCTGTTCATCGTCATCACCGACCTGATTCCCAAGCAGGTCGCCATGGCGGTTCCCGAACAGCTCGCCATCCGCGTCATCGGCCCGATGCGCGTACTCTCCACGCTGCTCAAGCCGCTGGTGCTGGTCTACGCCTGGCTGGTCGGCAGCCTGATCAACCTGCTCAAGCTGCCCAAGCAGCGCGACGACAGCGTCACCCCCGAGGACATCATGGCCATGACCCAGGCCGGCGCCCAGTCCGGCACCCTGGCGGCCAGCGAGCACCAGGTCATCGAGAACATCTTCGAGCTGGAAACCCGCACCCTGCCCAGCGCCATGACCCACCGCGAAGGCATCGTCTTCTTCCTGCGCGACGACCCCGATGCGCTGATCCGCTCGCGGATCGCCGACGAGCCCTACTCCGCCTACCCGGTCTGCGACGGCGACATCGACCACATCGTCGGCTACGTCACCATCAAGGACCTGTTCCAGCGGGTGCTGCACAACCAGCCGATCTCCCTCGAAGACCCCGCGCTGATCCGCAAGCCGCTGGTGGTGCCGGATCGCCTGACCCTGGCCGAAGTGCTCAGGCAGTTCCGCCAGGCCGGCGAAACCTTCGCCCTGATCGTCAACGAATACAGCCTGGTGGTCGGCCTGATCAGCCTCAACGACGTGATGAGCATCGTCATGGGCGACATGGTCTCGCCCTGGTACGAGGAGCAGATCGTCCGCCGCGACGAGAACTCCTGGCTGATCGACGGCGTCACCCCGATCCAGGACGTGCGCCGCGCGCTGGATATCGACAGCGTGCCCCACGAGGACGAGTACGAAACCCTCGCCGGCTTCCTGATGACCATGCTGCGCCGCGTACCCAAGCGCACCGACAGCGTGACCTGGGGCGGCTACACCTTCGAGGTGATGGACGTCGACAGCTACCGCATCGACCAGGTGATGGTCACCCGCACCACACCGCAGGCTGGCGCGGAGGCTGCCGGCCCGGCGCACAAGGGCTGATTGGGCTACTCCATAGGTAGCGAGCCCATTTCCCTGTCGATCACGGAGCCGCCCATGCCCTCCCAGACCTTCCCCCACGAAGCCGACATCGGCGTACGCGGCAGCGGCGCCACGCTGGAGGAGGCGTTCGCCGGCGCGGCGCTGGCCTTGACCTCGGCGATCTGCGACCCGGCCACCGTGCTGCCGAAGCAGTCGTTGACCATCGACTGCGCCGCCCCGGACCTGGAGCTGCTGCTGGTCGACTGGCTCAACGCGCTGATCTACCGCATGGCCACCCGCCACCTGCTGTTCTCGCGCTTCGAGGTAAGGATCGACGGCACGCGCCTGCACGCCACCGCCTGGGGCGAGCCGGTGGACGTGGCGCGCCACCAGCCGGCGGCGGAGGCCAAGGGCGTGTCGTACTGCGAGCTGAAGGTGTGCCGACAGGCGAACGGCCAGTGGCTGGCGCAGGCGGTGGTGGATGTCTGAGGCCGCGCGGCGCTACCTGCCCTGAGCCTTGGTTGCCGGGCAGTCCGGCTTGTGGGTGAAGGTGCGCGAGACGTCCACCGCGCCGAGGTGCTCCAGGGTGCGCCGGCCGATCAGCACCGGGTAGAGCATGTCGCCGCGGTCGTTGAGGGAGAACTGCTCGTCGAGCAGCTGGTTGCCGATGCACATCCGCATCAGCACCACCGGGCGCCGCTCGGCACCGCCGGCGCCGCGCACCTTGACGTCGCGCTCGACGCGGCGCTCGAAGGGGATGCTCACCTGCTGGCCGGTGTCGCTGTCCTTGACCTCGACCTTGAAGCGCACCCACGGCTCGCCGTTCCTGTCGAAGCGCTCCAGCGCCCGGGCGTCCAGCGACGAGGTCAGCGCGCCGGTGTCGAGCTTGCTCTTCACCGTGACGTTCTCCGGCAGCAGCCGGCTCTCCTCGACCCAGCCATAGATCTCCGGCGTCCCCGCCTGCGCGATGGGCATGCCGGCCAGCAGCACCAGTGCTGCGGCGGCGAACGAACCTGTCAGTCTGCAAGGCACGGCGAATCCTCCGGAGATGAGATGGCTCCAGTATGGACCGTCCGGCGTGAACGATCCGTCAAGCCGGCCGGCGAACTCCCCGGCCCCTCGCTACGCTGATAGGACTTCGCCGCCGCACCACGATGAGGGAGGGTCCGCCCATGCCCCACACCAAGCTGCTGTTCCGCAACGCCGCGCGCGAGAAGGTGCTGCGCGGCGCCACCCAGCTGGCCGACGCGATCCGCGTGACCCTGGGGCCCAAATCCAAGTCGGTGCTGATCCAGAGGAAGTGGGGCACGCCGACGGTGTGCAACGACGGGGTGACCATCGCCAAGCAGGTCGAGCTGGAGGACCCCGAGGAGAACCTCGGCGCGCAGATGCTGCGCCAGGCCGCCGAGCGCACCGGCGAGGCGGTCGGCGACGGCACCAGCACCGCCACCGTGCTGGCCCACGCCATCCTCGCCGACGGCGTGCGCAACGTGGTCGCCGGGGCCAGCGCCATCGACCTCAAGCGCGGCCTGGACCGCGGCCTGCAGGCGGCGGTGGCGTCGCTGAAGGCGCAGTCGCGCACCGTGCAGACGCGCAAGGAGAAGGCCCAGGTGGCGGCCATCTCGGCGCACAACGACGCGCCCATCGGTGAACTGGTGGCCGACGCCCTGGAGCGGGTCGGCGGCGAGGGGGTGATCACCGTCGAGGAATCGAAGACCACCGAGACGGTGGTCGATGTGGTCGAGGGCATGCGCTTCGACCGCGGCTACATCTCGCCCTACTTCATCACCGACGCCGACAAGATGCAGGCGGTTCTGGAAGACCCCTTCCTGCTGCTCTGCGACCACAAGGTCGGCCTGCTCAAGGAGCTGGTGCCGCTGCTCGAGCAGATCGCCAAGAGCGGCCGGCCGCTGCTGTTCATCGCCGAGGACATCGAGGGCGAGGCGCTGGCCACCCTGATCGTCAACCAGATCCGCGGCGTGCTGCGCGCGGTGGCGGTCAAGGCGCCGGGCTTCGGCGACCGGCGCAAGGAGATGCTCCAGGACATCGCCGTGCTCACCGCCGGCCAGGTGATCTCCAGCGAGCTGGGCCTGCGCCTGGAGCAGGCCGAGCTGCGCCAGCTCGGCCGCGCCAAGCGGGTGGTGGTCGACAAGGAGAGCACCACGCTGATCGGCGGCGGCGGGCGCAAGGAGGCCATCGAGGCGCGCATCGCGCAGATCCGCACGCAGATCGAGGCGGCGAGCAGCGACTACGACCGCGAGAAGCTGCAGGAGCGCCTGGCGCGGCTGGCCGGCGGGGTCGGGGTGATCCGCGTCGGCGCGCCCACCGAGGCGGAGATGAAGACGAAAAAAGATGCCCTCGACGACGCCATCGCCGCCACCCGCGCGGCCATCGAGGAAGGCATAGTGCCCGGCGGCGGCATGGCCCTGCTGCGCGCGGTGCCGGCGCTCACCGCGCTGGAGGAGCAGTGCGCCGGCGACGAGAAGACCGGCGTGCAGATCCTCCGTCGCGCCCTCGAGGCGCCGACCCGCACCATCGCCGAGAACTCGGCGGTGGACGCCGGCGTGGTGGTGGCGCGCATCCTAGGCGAGGTCGGGCCGGTGGGCTTCGACGCGGCGACCAACCAGTATGTCGACATGTACGACGCCGGCATCGTCGACCCGACCAAGGTGGTGCGCATCGCCCTGGAGAACGCGGTGTCGGTGGCCAGCGTGCTGCTGCTCACCGAGGCGACCCTGACCGAGGTGCCCGGCAAGGACGAGCACGAACACGAGCCGCCCATGCCGGGCATGGAGTGACGCCATGCGCCCGGACCGCATCGACAAGACGCCCGCCGCGCTGCGGGTGACGCCCAACTGGCCGGCCACGCCGCAGGCGCGCGCCGCCTTTTCCTGGGCGGAGGAAGCCAGGGGCCTCAGCGGCCTGCCCGGCGGCGGCCTGAATCTGGCCTTCGAGGCGGTCGACCGGCATGCCGCCGGGCCGCTGCGCGAGCACTGCGCGCTGCGCCTGCTGCTGCGCGACGGCTGCCGCCGCGAGGTCAGCTACGGCGAGCTGGCGCGGCAGACCAGCCGCTTCGCCAATGTGCTGCACGACCTCGGCGTGCCGCCCGGCGCGCGGCTGTTCGTGCTGTGCAACCGCGGCCTGGAGCTGTATCTCGGCGTGCTCGGTGGCCTCAAGGCCGGCTGCGTGGTGTCGCCGCTGTTCTCCGCCTTCGGCCCCGAGCCGCTGGAGACCCGCCTGCGCCTGGGCGAAGGCAGCGTGCTGCTGACCAGCGAGTCGCTGTACCGGCGCAAGGTGGCGGCGATCCGCGAGCGGCTGCCGCTGCTCAGGCACGTGCTGCTGTTCGACGACAACGGCGGCAGCGTGCAGATCGCCGGCAGCCACGACCTGCGCCAGTTGATGAGCGCCGCTGCGGACGAGTTCAGCGTGGCGCCGACCAGCGCCGACAGCCCCTCGCTGCTGCACTTCACCAGCGGCACCACCGGCACGCCCAAGGGCGCGCTGCACGTGCACGGCGCGGCGCTCACCCACCTGGTCACCGGCCGCTACGCCCTCGACCTGCACCCGGACGACGTGTTCTGGTGCACCGCCGATCCCGGCTGGGTCACCGGCACTTCCTACGGCATCCTCGCCCCGCTGCTGCTCGGCGTCACCAGCGTGGTCGACTGCGCCGACTTCGACGCGGTGCGCTGGTACGGCATCCTCAGAAGCGAAGCCGTCAGCGTCTGGTACACCGCGCCGACCGCCATCCGCCTGCTGATCAAGGCCGGCGACGAACTGGCCCGCGCGCACAAGTATCCGGCGCTGCGCTTCGTCGCCAGCGTCGGCGAGCCGCTCAACCCGGAGGCGGTGTGGTGGGGCCAGGAAGTGCTCGGCCTGCCGATCCACGACAACTGGTGGCAGACCGAGACCGGCGGGATCATGCTGGCCAACACCGCGGCCATGCCGATCAAGCCGGGCTCGATGGGCCAGCCGCTGCCGGGCATCGAGGCGGCCATCGTCCATA
The DNA here is from genome assembly GCF_904426495.1 of Pseudomonas sp. OF001. NCBI lineage: Bacteria > Pseudomonadati > Pseudomonadota > Gammaproteobacteria > Pseudomonadales > Pseudomonadaceae > Pseudomonas > Pseudomonas sp. OF001. The sequence goes on from NZ_CAJGBM010000063.1 coordinate 49,775, forward strand.
AAAGAGATGACGGCACGCTGGAAATGCTCGGTGATGACGCCATCGGCGAGCTGGCGCTCAGGCAGCCGTGGCCGGGGATGTTCCGCGCCTATCTCGGCCAGGAGGAACGCTACCGGCGCTGCTTCGCCGGCGACTGGTACCTGAGCGGCGACCTGGCCCGCCGCGACGCCGACGGCTACTACTGGTTCGTCGGCCGCAGCGACGACGTGATCAAGTCGGCCGGCCACCTGATCGGCCCGTTCGAGGTGGAGAGCGCGCTGCTCGAACACCCGGCGGTGGCCGAGGCGGCAGTGATCGGCAAGCCCGACCCGATCCTCGGCGAGACGGTGAAGGCCTTCGTCTCGCTCAAGGGCGACTTCACCGCCAGCGCCGAGCTGCACGACGAGCTGCTCGGTCACGCGCGCAAGCGCCTCGGCGCGGCGGTGGCGCCCAAGGAGCTGGATATCCTGGAGAGTCTTCCGCGCACCCGCAGCGGCAAGCTGATGCGCCGCCTGCTCAAGGCCCGCGAGCTGGGCCTGCCCGAGGGCGACACCTCGACCGTGGAGAACCCGACATGAGTTCGGTGCCCTACCCGGCCGAGTTCGCCGTCAGCCTGCTGCGCGACATGCTGCGCATCCGCCGCCTGGAGGAGCGCTGCGCCGAGCTGTACGGAGAGAGCAAGATCCGCGGCTTCCTGCACCTGTACATCGGCGAGGAGGCGGTGGCCACCGGCGCGCTGCACGCGCTGGAGGCCGGGGACGCCGTGGTCGCCACCTACCGCGAGCACGGCCACGCCCTGCTGTGGGGCGTGCCGATGGCGGCGATCATGGCCGAGATGTACGGCCGGCTGGAGGGCTGCTGCCGGGGGCGCGGCGGCTCCATGCACCTGTTCGACGCCGCCCGGCGCTTCTTCGGCGGCAACGCCATAGTCGCCGGCGGCATCCCGCTGGCGGTGGGCCTGGCGCTGGCCGAACGCATGCAGGGCGGCAAGCGCATCACTGCCTGCTTCTTCGGCGACGGCGCCATGGCCGAGGGCGCCGCCGCCGAGTCGCTGAATCTGGCCGCGCTGTGGCGACTGCCGGTGCTGTTCTGCTGCGAGAACAACCTCTACGCCATGGGCACCGCGCTGGCCCGCTCCCAGGCGCAGACCGACCTGGCCGCCAAGGCCGCGGCCTTCGGCGTGCCGGCGCGCGCGGTGGACGGCATGGACGTGGTCGCCGTGCACCAGGCCACCCGCCTGGCCGCCAAGCAGGTGCGCGCCGGCCACGGCCCGGTGTTCCTCGAATACCGGACCTACCGCTTCCGCGCCCACTCGATGTTCGACCCCGAGCTGTACCGCGACAAGGCCGAGGTCGAGGCCTGGCGGCAGCGCGACCCGATCGCCACTTACAGCGCGCGGCTGATCGCCGACGGCCTGCTCGATACCGCCGGCGTGGCGGCGCTGGAGGCCGAGGCGGCCGCCGAGGTGGAAGCGGCGGTGGCCTGCGCCGAGGCCGGCACGCTGGAGCCAGTCGAGTCGCTGCTGACCGACGTGTACACCCCGGAGCAGCAGCCATGAGCCGCACCAGCTACCGCGAGGCGCTGCGCGAAGCGATGCGCGAGGCGCTGGCCCGCGATCCGCGGGTGTTCCTGATGGGCGAGGACGTCGGCCGCTACGGCGGCACCTTCGCGGTGAGCAAGGGCCTGGTCGACGAGTTCGGCGAGCAGCGGGTACGCGACACGCCGCTGTCCGAGCTGGCCTTCGTCGGCGCCGGCATCGGCGCGGCGCTCGGCGGCCTGCGGCCGATCGTCGAGGTGATGACGGTGAACTTCAGCCTGCTGGCCCTCGACCAGCTGGTGAACACCGCCGCCACCCTGCGCCACATGTCCGGCGGGCAGTTCTCGGTGCCGCTGGTGGTGCGCATGACCACCGGCGCCGGGCGCCAGCTGGCGGCGCAGCACTCGCACAGCCTGGAGGGCTGGCTGGCGCACATCCCCGGCCTGAAGATCCTCGCCCCGGCCACCCTGGAGGACGCCCGCGGCATGCTCTGGCCGGCGCTCGAGGACCCCGACCCGGTGCTGCTGTTCGAGCAGGGTGCGCTGTACAACATGGAGGGCGAGCTGGACGAGACGATGGTGGTCGACATCCGCTCGGCGCGGGTGCGCCGGCCGGGCTCGGATCTGACCCTGATCGCCTACGGCGGCACCCTGGGCAAGGCGCTGGAGGCCGCCGAACAGCTGGCCGGCGACGGCATCGCCGCCGAGGTGCTCGACCTGCGCGTGCTGCGCCCGCTGGACGACGCCACGCTGATGGAATCGGTGCGCCGCACCCGCCGCGCCCTGGTGGTCGACGAGGGCTGGCGCAGCGGCAGCCTGGCCGCCGAGGTGATGGCGCGCATCGTCGAGCAGGCCTTCTTCGACCTCGACGCCCCGCCCGCGCGGGTGTGCAGTGCCGAGGTGCCGACGCCCTATGCGAAACATCTGGAGGACGCGGCGCTGCCGCAGGTGCCGGCCATCGTGGCGGCAGCCAAGGGCCTGCTGGGATGATCGAATTCCGCATGCCCGCCCTCGGCGCCGACATGGACGCCGGCACCCTGCTCGAATGGCAGGTGGCGCCGGGCGATTCGGTTAGGCGCGGCCAGGTGGTCGCCGTGGTCGACACCGCCAAGGCGGCGGTGGAGATCGAGTGCTGGCAGGAAGGCACGCTGTTCGAGCTGCTGATCCAGCCCGGCGACAAGGTGGCGGTGGGCACGCCCATCGCCACCCTGCTGGAAGCCGGCGAGTCGGCGGAAACCGCGCCGCGCACCCCGCGTCCCACCATTGCCGCAACGCCGAAACCCGCCCAACCGCAACCAGCACCGGCAGCGGCCACGACCGGCACGGCGCCGACCGGCCGCCCGCGCATCAGCCCCGCCGCACGCCGGCGCGCCGCCGAGCTGGGCCTCGATGCCAGCGCGCTGAGCGGCACGGGTCCGCAGGATTCGGTGACCCTCGCCGACGTCGAGGCCGCGGCGGCGAGCCGGCCCGCAGCAGTGCCGGCCACGGCGCAGCAGCGCCACGCCGCCATGCGCCAGGCCATCGCCGCGGCGATGAGCCGTTCCAAGCGCGAGATTCCGCACTACTACCTGAGCGAGACGGTGCCCATGGGCACGGCGCTGGACTGGCTCGCCGCCTACAACGCCGAGCTGCCGCTCGAGCGGCGCCTGCTGTCCGGCGTGCTGGTGCTCAAGGCGGTCGCCCTGGCCCTGCGCGACTATCCGCAGCTCAACGGCCACTGGATCGACGGCGCCTTCCAGCCGGGGCCGGGCATCCACCTCGGCGTGGCGGTGGCGCTGCGCCAGGGCGGGCTGATCGCCCCGGCGCTGCACGACGTCGCCGCCAAGCCGCTCGACCAGCTGATGGCCGAGCTGGGCGATCTGGTGCAGCGCGCGCGCAGCTACTCGCTGCGCAGCTCGGAGCTGTCCGAGGCCACCCTCACCGTCACCCAGCTCGGCGACCAGGGCGTGGATGGCGTGTTCGGCGTGATCTACCCGCCGCAGGTGGCGCTGGTCGGCGTCGGCCGCATCGCCGAACGGCCCTGGGTGGCAGACGGCAAGGTGCGCGCGCTGGCCACCGCGCAGTTCAGCCTGGCCGCCGACCACCGCGCCAGCGACGGCCACTACGGCGCGCGCTTTCTCGCCGAGGTGCGCCGCCGCCTGCAGGAGCCCGACAGCCTGTGAGGAGGGAAAAACCGATGGATGACGCCCAGCTGCGCCGCGAGGTGCTCGAAGCCCTGCAGGGCATCGCCCCGGAGGTGGAACCGGAAACGCTGCGCGGCGACCGCCCGCTGCGCGACGAGGTCGACCTCGACTCGATGGACTGGCTGCGCTTCCTCGCCGCCCTGCACCAGCGCCTCGGGGTGAACATCCCCGAGGCCGACTACCAGCAGCTCACCACCCTGGATGTGCTGCTGGCCTACCTGTACCGGCGTCTGGCGGAGTGACTCAGCCCTGCGCCGGCAGCGCGCGGGTCCACACCAGCTTGGCGGTGCGCGCCTCCGGGGTGCCCTCCTCCAGGCGCGCGGTGAGCGACAGCACGCCGCCGTCCAGTACCGCGACGCGCTTCTGCGAGCCACCTTCCCAGTTGGGGAACAGGCTGTGGCGCACGTGGTGGCGGACGGTGTCGCCCTCGACGTCGTAGGGCCCGGCGTAGGTCAGGTAGCTGCCGTAGGCGGCGGCCTTCTCGGCGTCGCTGGCCGACCACTGGCCGCCGGTGGTGAAGGCTTCGCGGTCCTTCCTGGCGATCACGCAGAACATGCCGTAGGGGCCGTACTCGATGAAGCCCTCCAGCTCGGTGCCCATCGGATGGACCACGCGGCCGTCGTCGTACAGCTGTTCCCAGGACAGGATGTTCCAGCGTCCGCGGATGGTTTCCTTGTTCATGCCTGGTTCTCCTCGCGGCCGGAACACAAAAAGTCGATGAGCAGTCGGGTGAAGTCGGCGGCCTTCTCGATCTGCACCCAGTGGCCGCACTCGCCGAACACGTGCAGCTGGGCGTGGGGGATCAGGCGGAGCAGTCGCTCGGAAGCCTCCAGCGGGATCACCTGGTCGTCGCGGCCATGGATGATCAGGGTCGGCTGCGGCAGCTGGCGCAGCGCGGCCTCGTCCACCGCGAGCATCTCGATGCCCTGCTGGCGCGGCGCCGGGAACAGCTGGGCGAAGCGGCTCTGCACGTCGTCACGGATGCTCGCCTCATAGCGCATGCGCACCAGGTCGTCGGTGATGATGCCGTGGTCCCAGGCGAACACCTGCATCAGCTCGCGCATCGCCTGCAGCGACGGCTGGTAGCCCCACACCTTGTCCAGCCCTTCGGTGAGCTGGAACGACAGGCCCGCCGAGCCCATCAGCACCAGGCGGCTGACCCGCTCGGGATGGCGCAGGGCGAAGGCCAGGGCGATGGCGCCGCCGAAGGAGTTGCCGACCACCGCCACCCTGGGGATGTCCAGCGCATCGAGCAGGCCGACCAGTTGCGCCACCCAGGCCTGCGGGTCGAGCGGGCGGTCCATCGGGCAGCGGGTGTAGCCGAAGCCGAGCATGTCCGGGGCGATCACCCGCGCCTTCTCGGCGAGCGCCGGGATCACCCCGCGCCAGTTGGCCCAGGCGGTGACGCCGGGACCGGAGCCGTGGATCAGCAGGATGGCTTCGCCCTGGCCGCGGTCGTGGTAGTTGATCGTGCAGTCGCCGACCTGGAGGCTGTTGGCCACCTCCGGAGAGGCGCCGGTGTTGAGGGTCGTCATTGGCTCACCTTGGCGGTTTGGCTGTTGGTTACTACGGGGGCGCGCAGGCCGCGCTTGGACAGGTCCTTGAGAATCTGCCGGGCATGCTCGCGCTTGTCGGCCGGCAGCCAGGTGCGGTCGTGACCCCACAGGCTCATGCCGGACAGCTCTTCCACCTGCCAGTCGGGGCCGATGGTGCGTCCCGCCCAGCCCAGCTCGAGCATCCAGTCGTCGGGGTTCTTCAGGTAGAACGAGGTCATGTGGTCGTTGATGTGGCGGCCGAAGGTGACGCCGATGGAGTCGGGATTCTCCAGCGCCAGGTCATGGGCGCGACCGAGGTCGTCGAAGTCGTTGTACTCGATCATCAGGTGGTACAGCTTGCGCGGTCCGCCGGTGTAGGCGATGCCCAGGGTATGGTGGCGCGGGTTGACGTGGAGGAACTCGACGCGGAACGGCACGCTGGTGTAGTCGCTGAGGCGGAACTGCAGCACCTCCTTGTACAGGTGGCACATCTCCTCGAACTTCGGGGTGATGAAGGCGACGTGGCCGAGGCCCAGCTCGCCGGTGCGGAAGCCGCCCAGCGGGCGGCCGGGGACGAAGGGCGTGGCGGCATCCTGCAGGCCCAAGGCGACCTCGACGCGGCAGCCGTCCGGATCGTCGAAGTGGAACAGGTCGTCCACTGCGCGCAGCTCGCACTCGGCGCGGCTGCCTTGGCGGGTCTGGTAGCCGGCCTCCTGCAGCGCCTGGCGTGCCTGGGCGAAGGCGGCCGCATCGCTGGCCTCCAGGCCCATGACCATCGAGGACTCGCCGTCGACGGCCTGCAGCACGAAGCGCTGGGCCTTCTCGTCCACGCGCAGCCGCGCACACTCGCCCGGCTGCACGATCTCGACCTGCATGCCGATGTGCTCGCCGGCCATCTTCAGCCACTCCGCCAGGTGCGGGGTGTGCACCACCACGTAACTCAGTGCCTTGATCATCTGTCTGCTCTCCAATGGTTTCAGGCGCGGGGGATGCGGCCCAGCACCGCCTCCAGGGCGATGCCGATGGCCAGCAGGCGGCGGTCGCTGCCGGCCGGGCCGTCCAGCTCCAGGCCGACCGGCAGGCCGCTGGCGGCGCCCAGGCCGGCCGGCAGCTGGATGCCCGGCAGGCCGGCGCTGGCCGACGGCTCGGTGTTGCGGATCAGCCGCTCGAAGCAGGCCGGCTCGTTGACCTCGGGGCCGGCCGCCGGCGCCACCACCGGGGTGGTCGGGAAGATGAAGGCGTCCAGCGCATGGCGCTCGAACAGCTCGGCGTAGTGCTCCTGCAGCGCCGGACGGCCGCTGGCCATGGCCGCCGCGTACAGCGGCGCGGAATCGACCAGTCCGCCGGCCGTGGGCACCCGACCCGGCAGCACCAGCTGCTGGTAGATCGCCTGCACGTCCGGGCTGGCGATGCCGCGGGCCAGTTCGTCGATGTCGATGCCCGGCCCCTGTTCGCGCAGCCAGGCCTGCATCGCCGGGCGGGCCTCGTGGATCACCACCAGCGTGCCGATCGGCTGGGTGAGCTCCTGCAGGCGCTCCTCGGCGACTTCCACCAGGGTCACCCCGGCGGCGCGCAGCCTGTCCAGCGCCGCCTCGGCGACCGCGCGGGTGTCGGCGTCGAGGTCGCGCCAGAAGCCCGGCGCGATGCCCAGGCGCAGGCCGGCCAGGGTCACCGGCGGCAGCGCGGCCTCACCGCTGATCAGGCCGTCGAGCAGGGCGACGTCGGCCATGCACAGCGCCATCGGCCCGACGGTGTCGCGGCTCGGCGCGATAGGGATCACCCCGCGTCCCGAGTAACGGCCGTGGCTGGGGCGCAGCGAGGCGCAGCCGTTCAGCGCGCAGGGGATGCGCATCGAGCCGCCGGTATCGGTGCCCAGCGCCGCCAGGGCCATGCGCGCGCCCAGCGCCGCCGCGCTGCCGGAGGACGAGCCGCCGGCGATGCGGGTGAAGTCGTAGGGATTGCGCACGCCGAGCAGCTCGCCGGTGTTGAACGCCGGGTTGTAGCCGGTGGCGCCGAAGGCCAGCTCGTGCATGTTGGTCTTGCCCAGCACGATGGCGCCGGCCTCGCGCAGCGGACGCAGGGTCGGCGCATCCTCGGCCGGGACGAAGTCGGCCAGCGCCGGGGTGCCGGCGGTGGCCGGCAGGCCGGCGGCGTGGATGTTGTCCTTGACCACGATGGGGATGCCGGCCAGCGGCTTGAGCGGCAGGCCGGCACGGCGCGCCGCGTCGGCGGCATCGGCGGCGGCCAGCGCGCCGGCGGCGTCGAGGGTGACGAACACGTTCAGCTCGCGAGCGGCCTCGGCGCGGGCGAGACAGGCCTCGACCAGCTGGCGGCTGCTCAGGCGCCCCGTGCGGAAGGCGTCGAGCGCCTCGGCGATGGTCAGGTCGGTGGCGCAGGCGGCCTGCGCGAACACGGGCAGTTTCATGGGCGGCTCCCGGTAGCGGAGAAGAAATCGAAGGCGGCGTCCTTGAACGCCTCGGGGCTCGGATAGGCGAACTTGCTGTGCGCCAGGCCCAGGTCGAGGAACAGCTCGCAGAGCTTGTAGGCGACCTGGCCGGGGTTGAGCACCGGCACCGGCAGGCGCTCGGCGAGGAAGGCGTGCGACTGGTACATGGTGGTCGAGCCGAGCACGATCACGTCGGCGCCGTCCTCGGCGATGGCGCGCTTGGCCTCCTCGAACAGGCGGCCGAACACCACTTCCTCCTTGCCCTGCAGCAGCGCCTCGGTGTCCGGGCGCACGTCGATCGCGCGGATCGACGCCAGCCGCGACTCCAGGCCGTACTCCTTGAGGGTCTTGCGGTACAGCGGGAACCAGCGCGGCCACATGGTCAGGATGCTGAACTTGTGGCCGAGCATGCTGGCCAGGTGGAAGGCGCTCTGCCCCGGCGCCAGCACCGGGATGCTCAGGCGCGAACGCAGGGCGGCGAGACCGGAATCGCTGACGGTGTTAATGCACACCGCGTCGAAGCCCTCCGCCTCGGCCTGGATGCCGGCGGCGATCACCGCCTGCTCCATGATCGCCATGTCGTAGTAGCTGTCGGCCAGGGTCAGCACCTGGCCGGCGCCGACGAAGCTGACCTCGATGTCCGGGCGGATCAGGCCCGGCGGCAGCTGCGACTCCACCAGCGGGCGGGTCGCCTCGCTCATCGGCACCGGGAAGATCATCTTGATGCGCTTGCTCATAGTCGCGCTGCTCCTCACAGGCCCAGCTCGTGGCGCGGGCGGGTCAGGGTGTCGATCAGCGCGTACATGATCTTCTTCGCGCAGGGGATCAGGTCGGGGACGTAGGTGGCGCCCATGCCGCCGAGGCCCTCGGCCACCGGCAGCGGCGCGCCCTGCGCCGGCCACGGCCAGCCGATGCGCGCGGTGGGGATGCCCAGGCGGCGCAGCGCGGCGCCGTCGGTCTGCCCGCCGAGCAGGTCGGCCTGGCCGTGCGGGCGGTGCTCGATGTGCTCCCAGCCGCGCCGACACGACTGGATGATCCAGTTCTGCGGGTCGGTGCTGCCGCCGGCCACCGAGCCGTACATCTCCCAGTCGAGATCCAGTTCGGGGCGCTGCGCCTGCAGCTCGCGGACGAAGGCGGCGAACTGCGCCTTGACATCGGCCGGGCTGCTGCGCGGATTGACCCGCACGTCGAAGAAGATCTCGGTGACCGCCGAGGGGAAGGCCGGGCGCTGCACGTCGCCGCCGCGCACCCCGGCGATCCAGCCGTGCGGCTTGATCTGCCCGGAGGTGTTGCGCTCGGCGTAGTCGATGATCCAGCGCTCCAGCTCCTGGATCACCGTGGCCGCCGGCACCACCGAGCTGCGGAAGCCCGGGATGTCGCGCGGCACGCCGGCGTAGCCGAGGGTGCCGTGCACGCGCAGCTTGAACCAGGCCATGCCCGGCTCCTCGTGGTAGACCCAGTTCCACGGCTTCATGATCACCGCGAAGTCCGGCGAGCCGCCGCGATTGAGCAGGTGGAACACGCCGTTGGACATGCCGGCGTGGTCGCGCCCGGCGATGTCCACCGGCATGCCGCCGTCGGCCATGCCGACCAGCAGGTCGCCGACCAGCGGCACCTCGGCCTCGATCAGCGCGGTGGCCACCTCGGTGAGGGTCGCGACCATGCCCTTGGGGTTGGAAGCGCCGAGGCCGAACACCCAGTCGTCGATCATCCGCGCCGTGATCTGCATGTCGGCCTCGGGCGCCTTGCCGGTGAGGATCTCCTGGGCCTCGTCGCCCTCCTCCAGGTGGGTGTCGATCGGCGCGTAGAGCAGCACGCTGGCACCGCCGCCGCTGCCGCGGCGCTCGGCCAGCACGTTGCCGCTGGTCGCGCTCATCGGCTGGTAGCGCGCCGACAGGCCGACCGACTCCAGGTGGCGGGCCATGAACTGGCTGGCCGCGCCGGCCGCGCCGGTCGGGCTGTGGATGTTGGTCAGGTCGAACAACAGGTACTGCAGGCGCTTGGGGTCGATGCGCGCGCAGGCCTGCTCGTACCACTTCATCTGCTCGGCCGAGAACGGCACGGACACGGTCGGTTGCATGGGAGGCTCCTCAGTGGCTGGCCACGAACTGTTCGCTGAAGATGTTTTGCGGGGCGACGCCCAGCTCGACCAGCCGCGCGGTGGCGGCGTCGATCATCGGCTGCGGGCCGCACAGGTAGGCGACGGTGTCCGGGCTGACCACGTCGCCCTCGCGCAGGGCGCTGACCGGGCTGCCGTGGTGCAGGCCCGCGGTCGGCTCGCGGTCGACGCAGATGCGCGCCTCCAGGCTCGGCAGCCACTGCTGGCGCAGCTCGATGTCGTCGAGGCCGAACAGCACCTCCGGGGTGGCGCAGCCGAAGCTGAGCAGCATCGGCGGCTTCTTGCCGCCGTTCTGGCGCAGGGTGTCGATCATCGACAGGATCGGCGCCAGGCCGGTGCCGCCGGCGACGAAGATGTGCGGCGCGCGGCGGTGCTCCTCGCGCAGGAAGAACGCGCCGTAGGGGCCGCGCAGAGTCAGCACGTCCTCGACCTGGGCCTTCTCCTCCAGGTAGCTGGACATCGCCCCACCCGGCAGCAGGCGCACCAGCAGCTGCAGCCGGGGCAGGTCGGCCAGGGTGCTGGACGGCGAGTAGCTGCGCAGCACGCCGAAGCCGGGCACCTCGATCTGCACGAACTGGCCGGGGCGGAACTCCAGCCAGTCGCCGTCGGCCAGCTCCAGGGTCAGGCGCACCACGTTGACGGCGATGCGCTCGATGGAATCGATGAAGGCATGCACTTCCTTCGCCGCGCTGGAGCCGACCTCGCTGCCGTAGGGCACGCTGAAGGTGCAGTCCGACTGCGCCTGGCACAGGCACAGCAGGCGCTGGCCGGCGGCGTACTCGCTGGCCAGCAGCGACGAGCTGGCGCCGGGCCGGGTGCGCGCGTCGCCGTCGGCGAGCTGGGCCATGCAGCTGGAGCAGCCGCCCGAGCGGCACTGGTAGAGCAGCGGGATTTCCGCCTCGATGGCGGCATCGAGAATGCTGGCCTCGGCGGGCACGGCGAAGCTGCGGCTGACGCCGTCGGCGAAGTTCACGGTGACCTGGTGGATTGCGTCTTTCATGATCGGTTGCCTCCGTCTTACAGGCATCGGCGACCAGCAGCGGTGGCGTGCTGGGCGCCTGGATTGGATGGCGGCTGGAACGGCCGCCCGGTTACTGCTGACTTGCCCCGATCATAGGAAGCGCCTCCCGGGCGGGCGCTCCCGCGAGTTACCGGCTTATCCCGCCAGTGCAAATTCCTGCTGCCGTGGTCGGATATCGCGACGGGCAGCAAACACGGGGGCTGGAAGGCGAATCGCGGGCAAAAAAAACCCGTGCCGCAACGGCACGGGCAAACATGGGACAGTCAGCGCGAGACTGTCGGGACGAAACTGGTGCCGGTCGGCGAGCGGGGCTGGCCAGGCAGGACAGCGAGTCTTCGCTGCCATGGCCCGATCATAGGAAGCGGTGGCGGGGCCAGCACTCCAATGGGTTGCGTGCTTATCCCGCCACCGCAGGAAACGCCCGCGGCAGACGGCCCAGGCGGCGTCACGCGGTTTCCGGGCAGACCAGCTGCGCATAGCGGCCACGATGGAACAGCAGGGGTTGCCCCGCGCTGCGCGCCACGTCCATGCGCAGCACCCGACCGACCAGGATCAGATGGTCGCCGCCTTCGTAGCGGTGCGCGGTGCTGCACTCGAACGACGCCAGGCAGCCGGGCAGCAGGGGCACCCCGCCGAGGCCGCTGCCGAGTTCGAGGCCGGCGAACTTGTCGGTCGAGGCCTGGGCGAAACGGTCGGACAGCCCGCGCTGCCCGGCGTCCAGCACGTGCACGGCGAAGTGCCCGGCCTCGGCGAACGCCGGGTAGCTGAAGGCGTTCCGGCCGATGCTCCACAGCACCAGCGGCGGCTCCAGCGACACCGCGTTGAAGCTGCTGGCGGTGACGCCGACCGGCCGGCCCTCGCCGTCGCGGGTGGTGACTATGGTGACGCCGGTGGCGAACTGGCCGAGCGCCTGGCGCAATTGTCTGCTTTCGATCATCGCTGCCGCTCCTGCTCAGAAGTCCACGCCATAGCCGACGGACAGCCAGTGCTGGCCCATGTAGGGCGAGCTGACGGCGTTCGGCCCGGGACCGTCGCCGTGCACCTTGTCCTTGAACGAGCGGGCGTAGGCCAGCGACAGCTCGTGACCGTTGCCCAGCCGGTAGCTGCCGCCGGCCGTAACGTGGCGGTGGTTGGCCGACGGCGCGAGGATGCCCAGGTAGGTGTCGCGGCTGTCGAGCAGCTGGTTGGCGTCGTTGTAGCCGGCGCGCAGGGTCAGCCGCTCGCTCAGCGCCCAGGCGGCGCCGACCCGCCAGACCGTCTGGTCGCGCCAGCCGAAGCCCGGCCCGTCGGAGTCGCCCGGCGCGCCCGTGGCGCGGCCCACGCCGGGGTTGCCGAGCGAGCGGACGTCGCTCCAGAGGATCTTCTGCACGTCGGCGGCCAGGGTCAGCGGCCCGCGCTGCCAGGCCACACCGAGCGCCCAGGTGGACGGCAGGTCGAGGTCGCCGCCTTCGGCCAGCAGCCTGTCGAACTTGTCCATCTTCGACATGTAGCCGCGGGTGGAGTAGCTGGCGCCGAAACTCAGCTCGGGGGTCAGGCGCCCGATCCAGCCAAGGCGCAGGCCGGCGCCGTGGGCCTCGTCGCGGCCCTGCGGCAGGCCGATGCTGGCGGTGCCGTCGATGTCCAGCACCTGGCGCACCAGGATCAGGCCCAGGCCGACGCTGTGCCGCTCGTCCAGCTGGCGGGCGTAGCTGAGGGTGGCGACCATCTGCTGGAACTCGGCCCCCGGCTCCTGCAGCCCGCCGAAGTTGGCATCGTCGCCATAGGCGGTGCCCACGCCGTTGCCCACCAGCGACAGGCCGAGGCTGCTGCGCTCGTCGAGCATCTTGTTGGCGCCGAACTGCGGGATGACGTAGAGGTCGCGGTCCTCGACGCCGCTGACGGTGGTGCCGGCGAACTCCGCGCCGTTGTCGACCTTGAGGAAGGCCACGCCGAGATCCAGGCGGTCGCCGACCAGCACCATGCCGGCCGGGTTGGAGGCGCCGGCCAGGGCATCCTGGGGCAGGGCGATGACCACGCCGCCCATGCCTTCGGACTTGACCCCGTAGCCATGGGGCATGGTGCCCTGGGTCGCCTGGGCGATCTGCAGGGGCAGCAGGCACGCGGCAAGGACGCCGAACGCGGCTGCAGAGCGCCGCTTGTGGTTGTGTTCGAGCATGACGGCGTCCTTCAGGCAGCGGCGAACGAGGCGATGAAGCGATCGGCCGCGGCGGAGTCGTAGTACCAGGGCGTGAGGATCTTCGGATCGTTGAAGGCATTGGCGAAGGTCGCGGCCAGTTCCGGCCGGTCGGCGCAGGCACCGTGCACCTTGAGCACCGGCTCGGTCAGCGGCAGCAGATGGGTGTTGGTGAAGCGCGCGACCCACTGCGCGTAGTCCCAGTAGCGCTCGAAGGTCGCCGTCTTCCAGGCGTCGTCGAACGCCGCGCCGTCCTGTTCGAGGATGGCGTTCATGTAGATGTTGGCGCACTTGCTGGCGTTGTTCGAACCCTGCCCGGTGATCGGGTCGTTGAGCACCAGCACGTCGGCCATGCCCAGCACGGTGCGCCCGGACGGCAGGTAGCCGATCGGCTTGCGCACGGTGGGAGTGACGCGGCCGACCAGGGTGCCGAGCGCATCGGTCAGGCGCAGGTCGCGGCAGCGCCAGGCTTCCCAGGGGAAGAAGCGCTCGATCAGCTCGACGGCCAGGGCCAGGTGCTCCTCGGGCGTGGTGACCTCGTCCCAGCGGTCCATCGGCCCGCCTTCGATGCACTCGAGGTTGATGATGTCGCCCGCGCCGCTGTGGGTCAGGCAGGGGAAGTTGACGTACTCGCCGATGCCCGGGTTGACGCTGATGTTCAGCGCGCTGTAGTCCTCGCGCGGCAGCATGCCGTGCACGTAGGTCAGCGAGATGGTGCGCAGCGGACGGTCGAAGGCGCTGCGCTCGGCGTCGCGCTCGAACAGCTTGCCGATCTCGCCCTTGCCGCTGGCGACGATCACCAGGTCGCTGGCGGCGGCATAGCGCTCCAGCTCGGCGAGGCCCGCCTCCTCGATCACCAGGCGGCCGCCGAGGCGCTCGAACTCGGCCATCCAGCGCGGCATCTTGATGCGCTGGTCGACCGACTGCCCGGGAGCCGGCATGCGCGCCCGCCAGTCGATCAGCAGCCCCTGCTCGTTGCCGGCGCGCAGGTGCACGCCGGTGGTGGGCGGACAGCTGTCGTCCCAGAACGCCAGCCCCAGCTCGCGCTCGAACTCCAGTGCCATGTCGTACATCGACTGGCTGGACAGCACCCGGCCGGCAGAAATCTCCGCGCCGGTGCGGTTGGAGATCAGGGTGACGGCGCAGCCCTGCTTGAGCAGGCCGATGCCCAGTTGCAGACCGGCCTGTCCGGCGCCAACGATTGTTATCTTTCTCATGCGCTGCAGCTCCATCATCAGGTTTGCCAAGGACTGCGGGTGCAGTCGGCTGCCAATGTGGAGCAAGGCGGACGGGGCGAATATGCAGTTTCCGCAGCCAGCATGCGGAAATTGCAGAAATATGAAACGCACCATTTTCGGGCAGAAATGCCGCCCAAACGGCGGCAAAAGGCACTAGATGCGGGCCTTGAGCAAGGTCTCCCGAGGCGTCTCGCCATAGCGCCGGCGGTACTCGATGGCGAACCGCCCGAGCTGGAAGAAGCCCCAGCGGGTGACGATCGCGGTGACGCTGCGCGGCTGGCGCGGATCGAGCAGATCCTCGCGCACCCGCTCCATGCGCAGATCACGCAGGTAGCGCATGGGGGCTGACGCCGAGGAACTGCTGGAAGCCGTTGTACAGCGAGCGGCCGCTGACCCCGCTGATGGCCGCCAGCGTCTCCACGCTGATCGACTGCTCGGGATGGGCACGCATGAAGTCCACCGCCAGCTTGACGTGGCGCGGCAGCACCCTGGCCGCCGGCTCGCCCAGGCGTGCGCTGAGGCTGTTGGGCTGCCAGGCCAGCAGGGTGGTCATCAGCGTCTGCTCGAACTGCGTGCGCACCAGCGGCAGCGCGAACAGTTGCGGCGCGCGCTGCAGCTCGTCGAACAGTTGCCGGGCGGTGTGGCCCCAGGCGGCGCCGTGGGCGCAGCCCAGATCCATCGGGTTGGCGAAGGTCAGCGGATCGTGCAGCGCACAGCCGAGCAGCGCGGCGGTATGCTGCTCGAGCGCGCCCCGCTCGATGCGCACGACCAGCTTGTGGCAGTCGGCGCTCCAGTGCATCGCCAGATGCTCGTCCGGCCCGTGCACGCTGCCGCAGCGGCTGTCGCTGAGCAGCTCGTGCCGCCCGACCCGCTGCCGGTCATGCCCGGCCAGCGGCAGCTGGACCAGATAGAACGAGCCCAGCTCGCCGGGCGAGACGCGCACCTCGGCGCCATAGCCCATGCGGCTGAAACTGAGGTGCCCGGTGCGCAGGTGATGATGCCGGTAGTCGAGGCCGGCCGGCGCCTGGCGGACTTCCAGGCGATGCTCGCAGAACACCGACGCCACCAGCTGGCGGGTCTCGTCGGGATCCTGCGAACACAGCTCTTCGACCCGGTTGGTGGCATTCATGACCGGCTCCCCTCCCCCAGTTGGCAACCTGAATGCTACGCCCCCTGCGCCGGACCCGGCCCGCCCGTCACAGCCCGGCCGGACGCACCTTGTGCCAGTCGCTGACCTTCTGCAGCGCCATGCCGGCGCGGCACAGCACGCCCTCCCCGCCCTTGCCGGCGATGAACTGGCCGCCGATCGGCAGGCCGCCGGTGGTGAAGCCGATCGGCAGGCTCAGGCAGGGGTGGCCGCTGACGTTGAACGGCGCGGTGAACTGGATCAGCCGGCGGTTGGCCTCCGGGTCCTGGGCCAGCGCGCCGAGCTGCTCGTGGGTCGGCGCGGCACAGGGCTGCACCGGCGCGAGCAGCAGGTCGACCTCGTTGAGCACGCACTCCAGCTCGCCGTGGAAGCGCTGCGCGTCGAGCAGCACGCGCTGGTAGTCCATGCCGGACAGCGCGCGGCCGCCGTCGATCAGCCGGCTCAGCGCCGGGCCGTATTCGCCGGCGCGGCTCGGGTAGGTCGCCGCGTGCGCCACCGCGGTCTGCACGCCGCAGTGTCTTTCCCAGTTGCCGCTCACCGCGCGGGTATCCGGCATGCGCACGCGCACCAGGCTGCCGCCGCCGGCGCGGATCATGGTCAGCACCTCGTCGAGGGCCTCGACGATCTCCTCGTCGACGCCGTCGCTCAGCCAGTCCTCGTCGACGCCGATGCGCAGGCCGCGGAACGACTCCTCGATGCCGGGGATCTCCAGGCACACGCTGGGCAGCGAGGTGGGATCCAGCGGATCGTGGCCGGCGATGGTCGACAGCAGGAACAGCGCGTCGCGCGCGCTGCGGGTGATCGGCCCGACGTGGTCGAGGCTGGCGGCCAGCTCGAAGGCGCCGTGGCGGCTGACCCGGCCCCAGGTAGGCTTGAGCCCGGTCAGCCCGTTGGCCGCGCAGGGAAAGCGGATCGAGCCGCCGCTGTCGGTGCCCAGCGCGGCGTAACACAGCCCGGCGGCGGTGGCCACGCCGCAGCCGCTGGACGAGGCGCCGGCCCAGTGGCCGGCGCCCCACGGATTGACCGGCGCGGCGAACGCCGGGTGATGGGTGGCGAAGGCGCCCTCGGTCATCTGCAGCTTGCCGAGCAGCACGCTGCCCGCCTCGCGCAGGCGCGCCACCACGGTGGCGTCCTCGCCGGGGATGAAGTTGCGGTGGATCGCCATGCCCGCCGCGGTGGGGATGCCGGCGGTGTGGAACAGGTCCTTCACCGCCAGCGGGATGCCGTGCAGCGGGCTGCGGCACTGGCCGCGCATCAGCTCCTGCTCGGCCTGGCGCGCCTGCGCCATGGCCTGCTCGGCCGCCACGTGGGCGTAGCTGTGCAGCGCGCCGTCGAGGCGCTCGATGCGCGCCAGCTGGGCCTCGGCGACCTCGACCGGCGACAGCTTGCGCGTACGGATCAGCAACGACAGCTCGTGCATCTCCAGGTAGTGCAGATCGCTGGGAGTGTTCATGCGTAGCCTCCGATGAAGGCCGTCGCCACGGCGTTGAATTCGTCCGGGCACTCGCTCTGCAGGTGGTGGGCGGCGTTGCCCATGACGTGCAGGCGCGCGTCGGCGAAGCGGTTGAGCATCAGCATCGGCACGTCGATGCCGCCGAACCAGTCGTGCAGGCCCCAGAGGATCAGCGTCGGCGCCTGCACCTGGGCGAACACCGCAGTCAGATCCTCCCACTCGCCGAAGGCGCCCGGCGTGCCGAGCAGTTCGAGGTAGGCGGGGTTGGCGCTGGCCTCGTAGCGCAGGCGCAGAGTCTCCGCGTCGAGCTTGCGGTCGTCGTGCAGCTCGTAGCGGCAGATCAGCTCGCGCATCTTGTCGAGGCTCGGCCCGCCGCCGGCGAGGTAGTAGTCGGACATCAGGGTCGCGGCGTGCTTGCTGAACAGCGGCAGCGGCTGCAGCACGCCATGCGCCAGCGGCTGCGAGCCGATCATGACCAGGCGGCCGACCCGCTCGGGATGGTCGGCGGCGAAGCGGATCGCCACGCAGCCGCCGAACGACTGGTTGACCAGATGGGCGCGCTCGATGCCCAGCGCGTCCATGAAGCCCAGCAGCTTGCGCGCGTGCCAGGCGAGCGCCGGCCCCTCGACCGGCACCATGTCGGAGCCGCCGTACTGGGCGAAGTCGAGGAAGTAGCAGGTGTGGCGGGCGGCGAAGGCCTGCGCGCTGAGGCGGAAATTGCTCCAGGCGGTGCTGCCGGGGCCGCCGCCGTGGGTGAAGATCACCGGCAGGCTGTCGGCAGGACCGTCGACTACACGGTAGTGCAGGCGCACGCCGTCCACCGTGACGAAACGACTGGGGGGAAGGGCTAGGTTGTGCATCGGAATTTCCCTGCGGAAGGTGGCATGACACGCCTCAGCGCGGCATGCCTGGGGTCGGATATCACTCGTCGACGATCTGCCGGACCTTGTAGCCGGGACGGTGACCGTCTGCGGTTTCCTTGAAGATCAGGCTGCTGTCCTTGATCGCACCCTTTACACCGCGGCCGGGCTTGGCGATGCCGCGGTTCCAGCGCGAGGCCAGCTTGCGCCAACTGATCGGCGAGACGTCGGTGGCCACCAGTTGCTCATCGTCCCAGCCGGTACCGTCGGAATAGAAGTTCTGCATGGCCTCACGGGCGTACAGGTCGCAATCGTTGAATCCGTGCAGGCACAGTGGCTTGTACATATGGTCATAGCGGTACTTGAACTTCTTGCGGTCTTCGTCGGTGAGACACACGCGCACCAGGATTTCCCAGTACTCGTGGGTATCGTCGGTGATCGGCACGTACCACTCGTACTGCACCACGTGCTCTTCCGGCCAGTTCTCCACCATCAGCACGCCGGGCAGCACCACCGAGGTACGGTAGTGGCGCCCCTTGAGGCCTTCCACCTTGAGGCCCAACTCCTGGTTCTCGAGGATCGGTGCCCACTTGTCGGTGAACAGCCACTGCATCAGCCCCCTGGGCCCGCCCTCCTCCTCGACCACGCTGATGCAGTCGTCGCCGGTCGGCACCAAGCCGAGCGGCAGCACCCAGTCCATGGCATGGACTATGGAATTGTCCTTGTGCACCAGGATGTGCGCGTTGTCGAAACCATTCTCACAGGCAATCCGCCAGTTGCCGAAGCCGGTGCGGTGCATGCCGTGAACCACCGCATTGTCGTCCAGCACGCTGGGCGAGGCCGGCCACAGCGGGTGCGGGAACTGCTCGCTGCGCTCCGGGAAGCGAAACGGCAGATCATTGGCCAGCGGCGGAACGTCCTCGTCCGGGAAGTCGTCTTCGCGGACGAAGACGAAGATCATCCCGGCCACCTCATACACCGGATAGGTGGTGATGCCAGTGGTGCCTATCAGCTTGTCGTCCGGGTTGGCGACGATGGTCGCCAGCTTGCCGCTTTCCAGGTCGAAGGTGAAACCGTGGTACCAGCAGGAGATGGTGCTCTTGTTGAAACACATTGGCTTCTCGGACAAGCGCACTCCGCGGTGCAGGCACTGGTCTTTGAGAGCGTACACCTTGCCGTCGACTCGGCGCAGGACGATCGGGATGCCGCAGATCTGGATGCCCTCGACCTGGTCCTCGCCCAGCTCGTGGGTGAACAGCGCCGGGTACCAGTGGTTGATGAAGCCCCAGGCAGCGTCCTTGTACGGCTGGTACTGGCTCTGGGTCTTGGCGTTGTTGGCACGGGCATCGCTGATACCGTTCTTGACCTGGCGACGGCGGATGATGGGCTTTTCGGACATTGGCACTCCTCAAAGGCAGACTTAACAGTGGTATCGCCTAATTTGGCAGCTGTAAAAATCATACTAAAAAGGGGGCGAACTCCTAGCACTCCAATTGCCGAAGCGGTTATCCCGGCAGCGCAAAATAAAGCGGGGGATTAACCTAATTTCTGCGTAATCAAAACGCGCGCAGCCAACTAAGTAGACTGATTGGATGCTTTACGATCTTCAATTCCCTCACTTTGCTTTCAACTCTATTTCCATCAATCCGATGGAAAAGCAAAAAACGGTCGCCTGCTGCGACCGTGGAGGAAGGGCTGCACAAATAAATAAGATGTGCAGCAGGGCAACTCACATTACTCGACCGCCTTGACCATGTCCTCGACCACCTTCTTGGCGTCGCCGAACACCATCATGGTCTTGTCCATGTAGAACAGCTCGTTGTCGAGCCCGGCGTAGCCGCTGGCCATCGAGCGCTTGTTGACGATCACGGTGCGCGCCTTGTACGCATCGAGGATCGGCATGCCGGCGATCGGCGACTTCGGATCGGTCTTCGCCGAGGGGTTGACCACGTCGTTGGCGCCCAGCACCAGCACCACGTCGGCCTGGCCGAACTCGGGGTTGATGTCTTCCATCTCGAACACCTGCTCGTAGGGCACCTCGGCCTCGGCCAGCAGCACGTTCATGTGCCCGGGCATACGTCCGGCCACCGGGTGGATGGCGTACTTCACCGTCACGCCGCGGTGGGTCAGCTTCTCGGTCAGCTCCATCAGCGCGTGCTGGGCGCGCGCCACCGCCAGGCCGTAGCCGGGAACGATGATCACGCTGTCGGCGTTGCCGAGGAGGAAGGCGGCGTCGTCGGCCGAGCCGCTCTTCACCGGGCGCTGCTCCTGGCTGCCGGCCACGGTCGCACCGGCTTCGGCGCCGAAGCCGCCGAGGATCACGTTGAAGAACGAGCGGTTCATCGCCTTGCACATGATGTAGGAGAGGATCGCGCCCGAGGAACCGACCAGCGAGCCGGCGACGATCAGCATCGAGTTGTTCAGCGAGAAGCCGATGCCGGCGGCCGCCCAGCCCGAGTAGCTGTTGAGCATCGACACCACCACCGGCATGTCGGCGCCGCCGATCGGGATGATGATCAGCACGCCGATCACGAAGGCCAGCGCCACCAGCACGGCGAACGCGGTCAGGTTGCCGGTGAAGGTGTAGGCCAGGCCGAGGGCGATGATCGCCAGGCCGAGCACCAGGTTGATCTGATGCTGGCCGCTGAAGCGCACCGGCGCACCCTGGAACAGGCGGAACTTGTATTTGCCCGACAGCTTGCCGAAGGCGATCACCGAACCGGAGAAGGTGATGGCACCGATGGCCGCGCCGAGGAACAGCTCCAGGCGGTTGCCGGCCGGGATCGGATCGGTGATCGCGGCGACGATGCCCAGCGACTGCGGCTCGACCACCGCAGCAATGGCGATGAATACCGCGGCCAGGCCGATCATGCTGTGCATGAAGGCGACCAGCTCGGGCATCTTGGTCATTTCCACGCGCTTGGCCATCAGCATGCCGGCGCTACCGCCGGCCTGCAGGCCGACCAGCACATAGCCGATGCCGGCGCTGCTGCCGGCCTGGGCGGCGAGCTTGTAGATCAGCGCCACGGTGGTGCACACGGCGATGGCCATGCCGGCCATGCCGAAGGCATTGCCGCGACGCGAGCTGGTCGGGTGGGAAAGGCCTTTCAGCGCCTGGATGAAGCACACCGAGGCGATCAGGTAGAGCAGGGTGATCAGGTTCATGCTCATCTCAGTGCGCCTCGGCCTGCGCCTTCGGCGCCTTCTTCTTGAACATTTCCAGCATGCGCCGGGTGACCAGGAAGCCGCCGAACACGTTGACTGCGGCCAGGGCCACGGCCAGGGTGCCCATGGTCTTGCCCAGGCCGGTTTCGGTCAGCGCGGCGGCCAGCATGGCGCCGACGATGACGATGGCGGAAATGGCGTTGGTCACCGCCATCAGCGGGGTGTGCAGCGCGGGGGTGACGTTCCACACCACGTGGTAGCCGACGTAGATCGCCAGCACGAAGATGATCAGGTTGTAGAGACCGTCGGAGATCGGGTCCATGGTTGTTGTCCTTGTAATTGGAGTCGCTGGGCGGAATCAGGCGGCGTTGCGGCGGACCAGCTGGCCGCCTTCGCACATCAGGCAGGCGGCGACGATGTCGTCTTCGCGGTTGAGGTGGAACTTGCCTTCGCCGTCGATGACCAGCTTGAGGAAGTCCAGCAGGTTGCGTGCGTAAAGCGCCGAGGCATCCGCCGGCACCAGCGCGGCCAGGTTGCTGTGGCCGACCAGGGTCACACCATGGCGCACCACCACCTGATCGGCGACGGTCAGCGGGCAGTTGCCGCCTTGGGCCGCGGCCAGGTCGATGACCACAGAGCCCGGCTTCATCGCGGCGACGGTGGCCTCGTGGAGCAGGGTCGGCGCCTTGCGGCCCGGAATCAGCGCGGTGGTGATGACGATGTCGGCCTGCCTGGCGCGCTCGTGCACCGCCTTGGCCTGACGCTCCATCCACGACGCCGGCATCGGCCGCGCGTAGCCGCCGACGCCCTCGGCGCACTCGCGCTCCTCGTCGGTCTCGAACGGCACGTCGACGAACTTGGCGCCCAGCGACTCGATCTGCTCCTTGACCGCCGGACGCACGTCCGAGGCCTCGATCACCGCACCGAGACGCTTGGCGGTGGCGATCGCCTGCAGGCCGGCGACGCCGGCGCCGAGCACCAGCACGCGGGCGGCCTTCACGGTGCCGGCGGCGGTCATCAGCATCGGCATGAAGCGCGGGTAGTGGTGGGCGGCCAGCAGCACGGCCTTGTAGCCGGCGATGTTGGCCTGCGAGGACAGCACGTCGAGGCTCTGCGCGCGCGAGGTGCGCGGCGCAGCCTCGAGGGCGAAGGCGGTGATGCCGTGTTCGGCCATGCGCGCCAGGTTGTCGCTGTCGAACGGGTTGAGCATGCCGACCAGCACGGCGCCGGGCTGCATCAGGGTCAGTTCGGCGGCGCTGGGAGCGACCACCTTGAGCACCAGGGCGGCGCCCAGCGCGGCAGCGGCATCGCCGAGGTGGGCGCCGACGGCGGCGTAGGCATCGTCGGGGATGCTGGCGGCACCGCCGGCACCGCTCTGCACGATGACCTGGTGGCCCTGGGCGATGAGTTTCTTGACCGTTTCCGGCGTGGCAGCCACGCGGGTCTCCCCGGCGTGGGTCTCGAAAGGGATTCCGATCTGCACAGGCAAACCTCCATGGCAATATAACTTTCACCAGCAGCCTGAAGGGTTATTACGTTTATCTATTTTATATATCAGGGATTTCTCCGAAAGGCGCGAAAAAATGGACTCAGCGCGCCCCGAATCACAGATAAACAAATCCCCCACATAGGCCCCAGAGATCCGTCCATATAAGAACGCCCTCAATATGACCTACAATAGTGCTGCCGACTATTTAAAAGCGCCCTGGCACTTCGTTTTGCCAGGGCGCAGGACGGCACACGCAGTTACTCAGCCGACATACCACCGTCCACCGATAGAGTAGTGCCGGTGGTGTAGGAGGAATGGTCGGAAAGCAGCCAGAGCACTGCCGCACTGATCTCATGCGGCCGCCCGATACGATGCATGGGGACTCCGTCATCGTACATGTGCTCATCACCACCAGTGACGCGGTCGAAGCTAGGCGTCTTGATCGGCCCTGGGCAGATCGCGTTGACACGGATGCCACGGGTGGCATAGTCCAGCGCGGCCGCTCGAGTGGCGCCGACAATGCCGTGCTTGGCCGCCACATAGTAGGCGGTCTTGGGCATCGCCTTGAGGCCGAAGATCGAGGCATTGTTGACGATGACACCCCCACCGCTCTGCAGCATCGCGGCCGTCTCGTACTTCATCATGTACAGGATGCCCTTGAGGTTGATGTCGATGACATCGGAAAAATCCTCCACAGGCGTCTCGTGCACATCGTTGAACTCACGCTGCAGGCCGGCATTGTTGAACGCCCCGTCGACCCGGCCGTACTTCTCCATGGCCAGAGCCACTAAGGCCTCGCAGTCGGTTGCCTTAGAAACATCGGTCACACGGAACAAAGCCTGACCACCAGCAGCGACGATTTCCTCGACCAGATCAGCTCCTACCTTGGCGCTGCGGTTACCGATCACTACACGAGCTCCGGCCTTGGCCAGAGCCAGGCTGGCGTCACGACCCATGCCACTGCCGCCCCCAGTTACAATTACCACCTTATCCTGAAGTTCGTAAGACAGATTCATATAGCAAACCTCTCAAGGTAAATAGATATCATGAGCAGGCGAGCACCTTCCGAACCAATTCATCTGGCACTGCCAAGCTCATTTCGATTATCGGCAGGAGAAACCCCGTTATCGCTCCGCTGAGTCCTGCGATTATCCCAATAGTGCAGGTTTCAGGATTACGCCCGCCCCAAAACAGGGTGGGGCGATCTGCTTGATCAATCTTCCTGGATCTTGCGTACTTTGTAGCCCGGACGGTGTCCGTCAGCAGTGTCCTTGAGGATCAGGCTGGTATGCTTCAGCGCGCCGCTGACACCCCGCCCCGGCTTGGCGATGCCACGATTCCAGCGCGAGGCCACTTTTCGCCAAGTGATTGGCGAAATATCGGTGGCGACCATCTGCTCGTCATCCCAGCCGGTGCCATCTGCGTAGAAGTTCTCCATTGCCTCGCGGGCATAGATATCGCAGTCGTTGAAGCCGTGTAGACACAATGGCTTGTACACACGCTCGTATCGATGCTTGTGCTGCTCAAGCTCCTCCTGCGTGTTACAAACCCGGACGATGACTTCCCAGTACTCGTGAGTGTCGTCAGTGATCGGGACGAACCATTCGATCTGGGTCATGTGCTCACCCGGCCAGTTCTCCACCGCCACCAGCCCCGGCAGGGTGATCGAGGTGCGATACGGCCTAGCATTCACCCCCGAAACCTTCAGGCCCAGCTCCTTGTTCTCTAGAACCGGTGTCCAGCGGTCGGTAGCCAACCATTGCAACATACCCTTGGGCTCGTTTTCGCCCTCAAGCGCCTCGATGCAATCGTCACCAGTCGGCAGCATTCCAAGCGGCAACACCCATTCCATCGCGTGGACGATGGTGTTGTCCTTGTGGAGCAACAAGTGGCCATTGTCGATGCCGTTCTCGCAGGCAATCCGCCAGTTAGTGTAGCCAGTGCGGTGGATGCCCAGAGCTACGGCGTTTTCGTCGAGCAGACTGGGTACCGCTGGCCATAGGGGGTGCGGATAACGCTCGCTGTTCTCCGGGAAGCGCAGCGGCAGATCGTTGGCCAGCGGCGGAACGTCCTCGTCCGGGAAGTCGTCTTCGCGGACGAAGACGAAGATCATCCCGGCCACCTCATGCACCGGATAGGTGGTGATGCCAGTGGTGCCTATCAGCTTGTCGTCCGGGTTGGCGACGATGGTCGCCAGCTTGCCGCTTTCCAGATCGAAGGTGAAACCGTGGTACCAGCAGGAGATGGTGCTCTTGTTGAAGCACATCGGCTTCTCGGACAGGCGCACGCCGCGGTGCAGGCACTGGTCCTTGAGGGCGAACACCTTGCCGTCGACGCGGCGCAGGACGATCGGGATGCCGCAGATCTGGATGCCCTCGACCTGGTCCTCGGCCAGCTCGTGGGTGAACAGCGCCGGGTACCAGTGGTTGATGAAGCCCCAGGCGGCGTCCTTGTACGGCTGGTACTGGCTCTGGGTCTTGGCGTTGTTGGCGCGGGCATCGCTGATGCCGGTCTTGACTTGGCGGCGACGGATGATCGGCTGGTCGGACATTGGAAACCCCCGGAAGGCTGACTTGGAGAGTGGGTACCGCCCTGTGCGGCACCCTTGATAGTCATCCTAAGAAGCAGGGGGCGGGCTGACGCTCCAATGACCGAGGGGGTTATCCCGGCAGTGCAAAAAAAGCGAACAGCTGGACGTCCGTGTCCGTGCGCTCAGCGCGCGAGGGTTTCCGAGGGGCTTTCGCCGAAGCGGCGCTTGTAGTCGGTGGTGAAATGACCGAGGTGGCTGAAGCCCCAGCGGAAGGCCACCGCGGTGACCGTGGTGCTGCCGGCGCTGCTCTGCTGCAGCTCCTCGTGCACGCGGCGCAGGCGCACCTCCTTCAGGTACAGCATCGGCGAGGTGTTACGGAAGCGCCGAAAACCGGAGAACAGCGAGCGACTGCTGACGCCGACATGCTCGGCCATCTCGACGATGGAGATCGGCTCGTGGGCATGCTCCTCGATGTAGCGCTCGACCCGCTTGACGAATGCCGGGGCGATCGACTGCGCCTGGTCGGCACACAGCTCGCTACTGTAGTTGTTGGACTGACAGGTCAGCAGCGCGGTGACCATCGCCTGCTCGAACTGCGCGGCAAGCAGCGGCGGCAGGCTGCCCTCATCGTGGGACAGGTTGTCGTAGATCCAGCCGACCATGCGCATCCAGCGCTGCCCTTCCGCGGTATCCAGCGGCATGTCCGGGTGGAACTCGACCGGCTTGGCCAGGGTGCGCCCGAGGTGCTGCTGACAGATGCGCTCCAGCAGGCTGCGATCGACGCGCATGATCAGCTTCTCGGTGCCCTTGCGATGGTGGATGCGGCACGGCAGGTGGGCGTTGATCACCGAGGCCTGACTAGGCGTCGAGCAAATCTGCCGGCTGCCGAACTCGATCACTTCCTGGCCTCGAATCGGCATCTGGATCAGCGCAAAATCATCGAACACGCTGGGGTCAATCGTAATGTCGCCGCCAAAGCTCATGCGCCCCACGCCAATGCCACCCAAGCGCCTGTAATATACGCGCATATCGACCTCAAGCTGGCTGCTTTGGCTGTGAAGACGGTTCTCGCAGAAAATGTGTTCGCCCCAGCTGCGCGCTTCTTCTAGATCCTGGGTGTGGCATATCTCGAACTTGGCCAGAACGGCGTCTGGGGGGGTAGCAGTGGGAAAAGCCAGATTTTGCATATTGGTTCAGCCTCTATCTTTATTGTTATAAGGCGCATGGTCGCTATTCATCGTCGGCCTCCTCACTTCAACTCGCTGAACGGGCACGCACGCCGTTCGGAAGTGATTCATCACGAAGCAAACGCCAAGCCAGGTCTGTTGCCTGATCATGCGCGGAGCCTCGAAACTGCCGGGAAAACCACGTAACACAACCGGCAGGATCGTGCTCATCCGTAGTTCAAAGCAAGAAAGAGACCAGCCGTGGCAAACCCTGTTTTTCAGCATGTTTGCTTACAGTTAAGCGTAAAACTCCCTGTTTTTGCCCGGCATTAGATCATTTTGAAATTACGCAACCGCCTGCCCGCGAATTGCGCCCACCATCACGAACAGCATGCGCGCCGGGCTGTTACCAGTGTTACGCCAGGCATGCCGGGTTCCCATCTGCACCACCACGTCGCCTCGGCGCAGCACCCTGGTGCACTCGTCCAGCTCTAGGGTGAGTTCGCCTTCCAGCAGCACGCCGTAGTCGATGGTATCGGAGCGATGGAAGCCGGGGGCGTCGGCCTCGAACAGCTCGCCCAGCCCAGGTAGCCGCTCGCACAGCTCGCGGGCGGCCGCCTGGGGATCGAAGTCCACCGGCATGGCCGAGACGGCGGGCGGAAAGGTGACGCGCATCGCGCAACTGCCGCCCGGCGCCGGCAGTACCGAAGGCGGCGGGCTGGTCGGGTCGACGGGATGTGCGGGAATGGGCCCGGGGGCGGTCTGCCAGATCAGTTCGACGGCAAAGCCGGGAAACTGGCGGAACTCGCCGACGCTGGGCAGCGGGCCGCTGCTGGCGACGATCGAGCGGCCGGCCTGATCGTGGCCAGTGATGATGCGCTGGGATTTCATGGCAATGATGCTCCGTGGTAGCGCAGACGCGGTCCGCTGGCTGACGCCGACGGCCCGCGTCGCCGCAGGGGCTGAAGGTCAGCCGTGGACGATGTGGAAGTTGGTGAAGCCGTTGGCCTGGCTCTGGATGTCCTCGAGCGCTTGGTTGAGCTGCGCCAGCGGGTAGGCACGCTCCTCGAGCAGCGCCAGGTCGAGGATGCCCGACTCGACCATGCGGGCCATCTCGTCGCCATCGGCAGTGGTGAACCACAGCGAGCCGATGTACTGCAGCTGCTGGCACATGAACGGATGAGGATCGATGGGGATCGGCCCGGCCACCCCGCCGATCTGCACGATGCGC
Source organism: Pseudomonas sp. OF001 (assembly GCF_904426495.1). NCBI lineage: Bacteria > Pseudomonadati > Pseudomonadota > Gammaproteobacteria > Pseudomonadales > Pseudomonadaceae > Pseudomonas > Pseudomonas sp. OF001. Next base: position 77,046 of record NZ_CAJGBM010000063.1, read on the forward strand.
CCGCCGCGGCCGACCGCGCCCATGGCGTCCACCGACAGCGCGGCCGGCGCCTTGGCGCCGAGGGTGTCGAGCATGGCGTCGACGCCGTCCGGCAGCAGCTCCAGCACCTGCTCGCGGATCGGCCGCGCGCCGATCGGCACGATCTCGACGCGCCGCGGGTCCAGCTCCTTGAGACGCTCCAGCGCCGCGCGGTCGCGGGCGGCGACCACCACCTTGGCGGCGCCGAAGGCCAGCGCCAGCAGGGTGGCGCCGACGCCGAGGGTGCCGCTGGCGCCGAGGATCAGGATGCTCTGCGCCGGGCGCAGGGCGGCCTTGCGGATCGCCGAGTAGGCGGTGCCGAGATAGCCGAAGCGGGTGGCCTGGGCGCACGACAGGTTGTCCGGCAGGCGCACCAGGTTGGTGGCCGGCGCGGTCATGTACTCGCCGTAACCGGCGTAGGGGTACTTCTCGAAGATCGCCTGCGAGCCGGAGCCGAAGCCGAAGTAGCCGAGGAAGGTGAAGGCCGCGCAACGCGGCGCTTCGCCCTGCTTGCAGTGGCGGCACTCGCCGCAGCCGATGCCGGGATTGACGTAGACGCGGTCGCCGGGCTTGAAGGAGGTGACCGCCGAACCGACCGCGGCCACGGTGCCGGCCGAGTCGAGGCCGAAGATCGCCGGCAGCGCCGGCAGCGGCAGGAACGGATACCACTCGGGGAAGTGGGTGGTGACGTTCTTCAGGTTGGGGATCACCGTGCTGGCTTCGACCGCGACCAGCACGTCGTGGGCGCCAGGCTGCGGGCGCGGTACCTCGTCGAGAACGAATTGCGCACCGATTTCGTGCAGGCGTGCGGCTTTCATGGTCTGCATATTGCTGCTCTCCGCTGGCCGGACGGCTGCTAAGGCCGCCGGACCGCTCTGTATGGAAGGGAGTAGCGGGACCGGCGCGAACCGGCCCCGCCAGGCGTGGCGCTAAATCAGCGGCCAACCCGCTGCAGGGTCTGCAGGGAGAAGTCGCTGGCCTTAGCGTCGAAATTGGTCCTCCACGACTTGGTGTCAATCATCGACAACGTCGCATGGTTGCGTTGGAAGTCGATGACCGCACTGGCAGTAAGCCGGATATCACCACCGTCGGCCATGTTTGAATAAGTATGAAACTCCATGAATTTCCAGAACTCGCCCTTTCGGTTGTAGGCTTCAACGTAATAGAACCGCGGGTACTTCACCTCCATGTACAAAACTTTCTTGCTGTACGGGTGCACCGACGGAGTAGTCGCCTCGATGACGTATACCTCGCGCGGCTCGAAGTTGTTGTTGTTCATGTTCCAGTAGGGCTCAGCGTCATCCATCACCGGATACTTCTCGGCGAAGCTCTTGCCGTCAGGATTCCACAGGCCGGTCTTGCTGTTGGCAACGGCGAGCACCCAGCGCTTGCCGAGCAGCTTGTACTCGGGGTACCAGCACGGCCGTGCATTGAAGCCATCCAGGTCATCCTGCAGTTGGTCGGAGGAGCCGACCGGGTCCATCCAGGCGCCGCCGGACAGCTGACGCACCCGGCGCACGGCGGGAATGTAGGCCCACACGCTGTTGACCTTGTCCGAGTCGTACATCACGGTATAAGTGCCGAGGCCCTTCATGTCAGAGGGCGACTTGAAGTACAGCAGCTGGCGACCACGCTCGCTACCGTCGCCCTCCACCGTCTGCTCGCTGGTCAGGCGGCCCTTCATGGTGTAGCGGCTGAACTCGGCGACCGGCTCGGCGTGCACGCCCTTCTTGCCGTCAATCAGCAGCTGCGTGAACTGCGGCACCTGGGAAACGTCGCCGAGCAACTGGCCGAGATGCCAGTTCCACACCAGCTTCTCCGCGGCCTGTGGGTCATTCATATCGACGTTCGGGAAGGGTGCGCCGGCTCCCCAGTTGTCCACCCGGCAGGCTTCCTTGTTGAGCACGGCCTTGCCCTCGTTGGCCTGCGAGGCCTTGACCCAACGCGGATCGAGGGGCACTTCCTGGGATTTGGCCAGCGGCAGCTTCCAGCCGCTGTTGCGGATGCGCCATTCCATCTTCTCGGTGAGCAGGCTGGCGATGCTGTGACCTTCGAAGGTGTCGTTCTTGATCTGGTCGAGGTTGGCGGCGGAAATCACCGTGCCCGCCGGCAGTTCGGCAGCGGCGGCGAGGGTCGACAGGCCGCCGCTCGCGGCAAGGAGAGCGGCCGTCAGGGTGTGGCGCAGCGGAAAGCGGAATGCGTTCATGGGGGTCTCTCCGGTGGGGATCAGAACAGATAGGTCAGGCTGGTGTAGAGCTGGTCGCGGTTGTTGAAGTAGTCGAACAGCGTGGCGTTGTCGCAGGAGGCCGCATTCGGGAAGCCGCACTTGTTGCCGTCGCGCGCGTCGCTGCCCCAGAAGGCGTCGTACTCGACCTTCCAGCGCAGCTTGCTGGACAGCTCGAAGGTGACCGAGGGCACGGCGAAGCCGCCGCCGTTGCTGAGGTCGGCGCCGACCACCAGATTGGGGCGGATGCGTCCGCTGTTGTAGCTGAGGTCGAAGATCCCGGTGGCGAGCACCGAGTGCTCCTTGACCTTGCCGCCCCAGCCGACGCTGTAGAGCAGCGCGTCGTCCTCGTCGTAGTTCTGCACCCACTTGTCGAACAGCTGCACCGAGAAGAACATCGGCTTCTCGGTGCCCAGCCAGTCCTGGGTGGCGGCGATGTTCTTGTCCATGCGCAGCATCAGCGCGACCACGTCCTTGGTGGTGTAGCCGTCGAAGCCGGGGGCTACGGCCTGGCTGATCAGGGTCGGCGGCGACTGCAGGATCTGGTAAGGCGCGTCCTTGATGTAGGCCACCTCGGTACTGAACACCGCGTCCGCCCACCCGGAGTAGCGGCTGGCGGTGAAGCCGAAGATGTCGACCATCGGGTAGATGATCTCGCCAGCCGGACCGCGGGTCTGATCGGTACCCTTGGTCTCCGCCCCGGACGGCACGCCTGGCATGCCGAACAATGCCAGGTTGTTGGAGGCATTGAGGATCGGCGACGGGTAGAAGGTCTTCAGGTAGGAGAACGAGTAGTTGGTGTCGCCGTACAGGCCGCTCCAGCGGATGCCACCAGTGACGTCGCGGTAGTCACCCTCGTCGTTCTCGAAGTTGTACGGGTCGATATTGCGGAAGTCGACGCCAGCGGTAGGATGGCTCGACCAGCGTCCGCCGTAGATGTCCAGCTCGGTGCCGATATCCTCCTTGCGGTCCCAACCCGGACGCACGAACACCTCCAGACCGCCGTCCAGCTCCGGCACGTCGATGTTCATCTTGGCGATGATGTTGGCCTTGCGCAGTTCCTCGTTGGCCGGCTCGAGGAAGCTGCGCCAGGTGTTGTCGAAACCGTGCACCAGGTCGTTAGCGGCGAAGAAGTCGGTCTCGCCCCAGGCGATCTGCTGCTTGCCGAGGCGGAACTGCAGGCGCTCACCGACCGGGAAGTCGACGTACAGCTCGCGGATCTCTTCATCGTTGTAGAGATCCATGATGTCGCCCTGGCCGTCGGCCTCGCGGTAGTTGTTGGCGCCCATCTCCTCGAGGTGTTCGAGGAAGTTGGTCTTCACCTCACGGGAGGCGCGCAGCTTGGCCACTACCGTCAGCGCGTCGGTGGCCTGCCACTCCAGATTGAGGCGCGCGGTGCTGCGCGCCATCGACAGCTTGCCCTTGTCGTCGTAGCCCGGGGTGTCCTCCCAGTTCTTCATGTTCCAGGACATTTCCTGGCGCAGGTAGCCGTCGTACTTGAAGCGGTCTTCGGCAAGGGTGGTCGAAGCGACCGTCGCCAGTGCGATCGCCAGCGCGAGCTTGTCCAGAGGGGTGCGCTGGAGCGCACCCACGATGCCGTGCTTGTTCATGTGTTATCCCCAGAGTGGTTGGCAGCGAGGAACCGATGGTTTCTTGTTTTTGTTATCCCGTCTCAGGCCGGCTGGAACGGGGCGGGTTGGACACTGGTCGCCGACTCCTGCGCGCGCTCACCGAAGATGAAGCGCGGGCGGGTGACATAGATCAGTGCGGGCATGACGAACAGCGCGGAGAACGCCGACACGCTCAGCCAGATGGCCATCAGCAGGCCCATCTCGGCCTGGAAGCGCAGCGAGGAAACCCACCACAGCAGGGTGGCGAGGATCAGCACGCTGGCGGTGACGATGACCCCCATGCCCGAGCTGTGCAGGGCTTGGCGGATGGCGTGTTCGGGGCTGCTGCCGATGGCGATCTCTTCCTTGATGCGGTCGGCGATGTAGAAGGCGTAGTCCACCCCCAGGCCGATACCGAGCGCTGCCACCGGCACGGTGTTGATGTTCATGCCGATGCCCTTCCAGGTCATGAAGGCGAAGGTCAGCATGTTGGAGATGATCACCGGAACCATGAACAGCATGCCGGCGACGCTGGAGCGGTAGACGATGGTGCACAGCACGGCGAGCACCAGCAGGGCCAGGGCGATCGCCTCGATCTGGCTGGACAGGATGATCTCGTTGACCGCGGCCATCACGCCGATCAGGCCGCCAGCCAGGTGCCACTGGCCCTCGCTCAGCGGATGGTTGGCGATGAACTCCTTGATGCGCGCCACAGCGGTGCGAATGGTCTCGCCCTGGCGGTCGCGGAACATCAGGGTGACCGAGCCGTTGGCGTACTGCTCGTCGGCGAAGCGCGAGATGTCGCCCGGCTCGGACACCGAGTCGAGCATGGCCATCAGGCTGCCGTTGAGGCTGCCGCTGTCGCCCAGCTCCAGGTAGCGCGGGTTGCCCTCGCGCAGGCTGGCGTTGACCTGCGGCAGCACGTCGGCGATCGACACCGAGCCACCGACCTCCGGCTGTGCCTCGATGAAGCGCTGGAAGCTGTTCATCGCCTGCAGGGCTTCGTTGCCCTTGATCAGGTCGGGACGGCTGTCGTCGCCGAGCACCACGAACATGCGGTCGACACCCTCGAAGCGCGCGTTGATCGCCGCCGAGTCCTGGTTGTACTGCGCCTCGGGCCAGAGGATCGGCGAACCGGGGTTGGCGTCACCGATCTTGAGGTTCAGCGAGTACAGGCCGGCGCTAACCACCACCACCAGGCTGACACCGAGCACCGCGTAGCGGGCCCGCGACAGGCTGACCACAACAGCCAGGTCAAGTACCTTACGCAGCGCCGGCAGGCAGTTCAGCGGATGGGCCATGCCGTGCGGCTTGCGGATGAACGACAGCAGCACCGGGGTGAGGATCACCGCGCTGACGGTCAGGGTCATCACCCAGACCACCGACAGTACGGTCAGCTTCTGCAGCATCGGGATCGGGCTCAGCGCCACCACCGCCATGCACGCGGCGTCGGCAATCACCCCCAGCATGCCCGGACGGAACAGGTCGGCCAGGGCGATCCGCGCGGCGATCCGCGAGGTGTCGCTGCCCGGCGGCAGCAGCTCGATCTCGTCGTCGAAGCGGTTGACGATCTGCACCGAGTGCGACACCGCCCGCGAGGTGATCAGCATGGCCACCACGATTACCAGCGGCTCGAAGTGGATGCCCAGCAGACGGCAGATGCCCAGCGCCCACACCGCGCTGACCACACCAGCCAGTAGCGGCAGGAACAGACCACGCCAGGTGCGCAGCAGGACGAACAGCATGATCAGAGTCACCGCCAGGGCTGCCATGACCAGCTGGATGGTTTCCGGCAGGTAGTGGTTGACCCAGCCGTAGAGGATCGGGTCGCCGACCACGCGGATATTCACGCTACCGTCTTCGACCTTGGCGATCAGCGCGCGCACCTCGTGGAATACCTTGCTGTAGTCGACCTGCTGGTCGATGAAGTCGACGGTGATCAGGGTGGCCTGCAGGTCCTTGGACACATAGGGACCGTAGACCATCGGGTTGCGCAGCACCGAGCGCTTCAGCTCGGCCATCGCCTCAGCGTCGGCCGGCAGGTCGGGCCACATCAGCGGGCGACTCTCGATGCCCGCGGTGGAGGCGCGCACTTCCTTGAGCTTCTTCGAGGCCAGCGAGGTGATCTGGTACTGGTTGACCGCCGAGACCTCGCGCAGGCCCAGGGTGACAGTACGTACCTTGTCCAGCACGGCGGTCTGGAAGATGTCGCCCTCCTCCACCTCGAACATGATGGTGACCATGTTCGAGCCGCCGAAGGTGTCCTTGAACTTCTCGTGGGTCTTAACGTACTCGTGGCGCGAGGGCAGCATGTCCTCGAACACGGTGCGCACCTCGATGTGCAGCGCGAACCAGCTGAGGATCAGGGTCAGGAAGAGCAGGACGCCGGTCACCCAGGCGCGCCGCCGGATACAGAATTCGGCTATGCGTTCGATCATGGTCGTATCTCGCAGAAGAGGGGCCAGGAAAGGCGTTTCAGGGGTTCACGGGCGACCACTGGCGGCCATCCCAGCGGCCGACGTCGGCGCCGGCCAGCCAGATGTTCGAACCGACCAGCAGGGCGCGGGTGTGCCAGGCCAGGTTGCGCTCGTCGAGGGTGCCGGTCTGCCAGTACCAGGCCGCGCTGCTGCTGACCCAGCGGTGCGGTTCGCCGCTGCTGACCCAGCGGCCCAGCGCGCCGCTGGCGAACCAGCGGCTCTTGCCGGCGTCCCAGAGCACGTCGAACAGGTGGTCCTTGATGCCCAGCTCGACGCTGTCCCACTGGCGGCCGCCGTCGCGGGTCACCAGCAGGGCGCCTTCCAGGCCGACCGCCACGCCGTTCAGCGCATCGCGGAACTGCACCGACATCAGCGAGGCCGGCACCGGGCTGGCGACCTCCTCCCAGCTCTGCCCCTGGTCGTCGCTGAGCAGGATGCGGCCGAACTCGCCGACCACCCGCAGGCGGCCGCCGTCGAGGATGGCCACGTCGTTCCAGGCCACGTCTTCCTCCTCGCGCAGGCGCTGCCAGCTGCGGCCGTGGTCGCGGCTGACCAGCAGCGCGCCCATCTCGCCGGTGGCGATGGCCAGGCCGCCGGCGGCGATACGCACGCGGTTGAGCTTGTTGGCGACTTCCGAGCGCGGCACGTCCTGGGCGGCCTGCCAGCTCTGCCCGCCGTCGGCACTGAACAGGATCACCCCGTCGTTGCCGACCGCCACCGCATGGCGGTCATCCCATACGGCGATGTCCTGCAGGGTGCGCTGGGTCGGGGTGGCCAGGCGGCTGACCCGGCCGTCCGCGGCGATGGCGAGGATCTTGCCGCCGGAGCCGCTGACCCAGACCTCGCCGGCCGGCGACAGGGCCAGGCCGTAGAAGTGGTCGCGGCGCTCGAGCAGCGGCGGTGTCACGGTGGCGCCGACCGGCTGCGGCTTGATGAACAGGCCCGCCCACAGCAGGCCGCCGATGATGGCCCAAGGCAGTACCGTCATGAGCACCTTTGTGCCGCGCTGGACGAGGCCCGGACGGGACACCACCTGGGATGAGGCTTGATCGATATTTATCAGTGTTGACATGGGTCAAGTCCGCTGGGTTGACGTTGACCTCACTTTATGAGCACCCCGTGGGACCAACTATCCGCCCACTGCGCGGCTTGTCCCGTGGGCGCACATTAATGCGCCTTGGCGTGCATCGTCCGGATAGGCGGTGCAGCGGTTTTTCCGGCGCGGCGTGGCCGACCGGGCGCTGCACAGGGAGAGCGCTGGAGAAGGCCCCGCAAGGCCGGCCGGCGTGCTCTGCACGGCTGCGGGGCAAGAGGCGGGCACGACCAGCGCGGGCCGTGCCGGTTGGGGGGAGGATCAGCGCAGGGCAAGCGCATGAGGCCACTTTCCCGGTCTGTAGGGGCGAATTCGTTCGCCTTGGCGCGGCATCTTGGCGAATGAATTCGCCCCTACAGCGTATTGACCAGGCCTGCGTTTGCCCTGGAGGCTCAGTGGCCCTTGCCGGCGGCGAGCAGGTCGAGCGCCACGTCGACGATCATGTCTTCCTGGCCGCCGACCATGCGCCGGCGGCCCAGCTCGACGAGGATATCCAGGGTCTTCAGGCCGTACTTGGCGGCGGCCACTTCGGCGTGGCGCAGGAAGCTGGAGTAGACGCCGGCGTAGCCGAGACCGAGGGTCTCGCGGTCGACGCGCACCGGGCGGTCCTGCAGCGGACGCACCAGGTCGTCGGCGGCGTCCATCAGGCGGTACAGGTCGGTGCCGTGGTTCCAGCCCAGCCGCTCGGCCGCGGCGATGAACACCTCGAGCGGCGCGTTGCCGGCACCGGCGCCCATGCCGGCCAGCGAGGCGTCGATGCGGTCGCAGCCCTCCTCCACCGCGGCGATGGAGTTGGCGACGCCGAGGGACAGGTTGTGGTGGGCGTGCATGCCGGTCTGGGTGGCCGGATCGAGCACCGCCTTGAAGGCGCGCATGCGGTCGCGGATGTCGTTCATGTTCATCGCGCCGCCGGAGTCGGCCATGTAGATGCACTGCGCGCCGTAGCTTTCCATCAGCTTGCCCTGGGCGGCCAGCTGCTCGGCCGGGATCATGTGGCTCATCATCAAAAAGCCGACGGTGTCCATGCCCAGGCTGCGCGCGTATTCGATGTGCTGCTTGGAGACGTCCGCCTCGGTGCAGTGGGTGGCGATGCGCACCGAGCGGGCGCCGGCGTCGTAGGCGGCCTTGAGGTCGTGCACCGTGCCGATGCCGGGCAGCAGCAGCACGGTGATCCTGGCGTGCTCGATCACCTCGGCGGCGGCCTCGATCCACTCCAGGTCGGTGTGGGCACCGAAGCCGTAGTTGAACGAGGAGCCCTGCAGGCCGTCGCCGTGGGTGACTTCGATGGAATCGACGCGCGCCTCGTCCAGGGCGCGGGCGATGTCCTGCACGTTCTGGATCGAGTACTGGTGGCGCACCGCGTGGCTGCCGTCGCGCAGGGTGACGTCGGAGATGTACAGCTTCTTGCCGGGATTGAAGGTCATGGCGGATCTCCTTACGCGTTGTGCAGCTGCGACCGGGACAGCATCGCCTGCGCCATGCGCTCGGCGGTGGCCAGCGCGGCGGAAGTCATGATGTCGAGGTTGCCGGCATAGGCCGGCAGGTAGTGGGCGGCGCCTTCGACTTCGAGGAAGATCGAGGTCTTCAGCCCGCTCAGGTGGCCGAGGCCGGGAATGTTCAGCGGTGCGGATTCGGGAATCACGTCGAACTGCACCTTCTGCTTGAGCCGGTAGCCCGGCACGTAGGAGGCAACCGCAGCGGCCATTTCCTCGATGGAAGCCTCCACCCTGGCATGGTCGACGAGGTCGGACAGCACGTAGACGGTATCGCGCATGATCAGCGGCGGCTCCGCCGGGTTCATGACGATGATCGCCTTGCCCTTCTGCGCGCCGCCGATCACTTCGATGGCCTTGGAGGTGGTCTCGGTGAACTCGTCGATGTTGGCGCGGGTACCCGGGCCGGCGGACTTGGAGGCGATGGAGGCGACGATCTCGCCGTAGTGCACCCTGGCCACGCGCGATACCGCAGCAACCATCGGGATGGTGGCCTGACCACCGCAGGTGACCATGTTGACGTTGGTCTCGTGCAGGTTCTGCTCGAGGTTGACCACCGGTACGCAGTACGGGCCGATGGCCGCCGGGGTCAGGTCGATCATGCGCAGGCCGGGCTTGAGGCCGCGCAGGAACACGTCGTTCCTGATATGGGCGGACGCCGAGGTGGCGTCGAAGACGAAGTCGATGTCCTGGAACACCGGCAGGCGGGTCAGCCCCTCGACACCTTCATGGGTAGTGGCCACGCCCATGCGCGCGGCGCGGGCCAGGCCGTCGGAGGCCGGGTCGATGCCGACCATGGCGCCCATTTCCAGGTGCTGGCCGTGGCGGAGGATCTTGATCATCAGGTCGGTGCCGATGTTGCCGGAGCCGATGATGGCGACTTTGAGTTTTTTCATGATGTCGTTCTCTTGTGCACGCAGCTCGCCGATCACTCGGCCGAGAAGTTGACGGCGACCTGGCCGATGCCTTCGATCACCGCCTCGAAGCGGTCGCCGGCGGCCACGCCGACCATCGGGCCGAGGGCGCCGGTGAGGATCAGGTCGCCGGCCTTGAGCGGCTCGCCCAGGCGGGCCATGGTGCGCGCCAGCCACACCGCGGCATTCAGCGGATGGCCGAGGCACTCGGCGCCGCTGCCGCTGGAAACGATCTCGCCGTTGCGGGTCATGGACATGGCGGCCTGACGCAGGTCGACGTCGGCGATGCGCCGCGCCGGGCCGCCGAGCACGTAGCAGCCGCTGGAGGCGTTGTCGGCCACGGTGTCGACGAAGCGGATGTTCCAGTTCTGCACGCGGCTACCGACGATCTCCAGCGCCGGCAGCACCCAACCGGTGGCGTCGAGCAGCTCGGCGAAGGTGGTGTCAGCGAGCGGCAGGTCCTTGTCCAGGATCAGGGCGATCTCGGCCTCGATCTTCGGCTGCAGCACGCGGCCGAACGGCACCACCTCGTTGTCGCCGTAGCCCATGTCGGCGAACAGGGTGCCGAAGTCCGGCTGGTCGACACCGAGCTGGGCCTGCACCTTGGGGTTGGTCAGACCGATCTTGCGACCGACCACGCGACGGCCGGCGGCGACGCCGTGGGCGACGTTGAGGCGCTGGATGGCGTAGGCCGCCGCGCCGTTGTCCTCGCCGATCAGCCCGCGCAGCGGCTCGACGGCCGCCCCGCTCGCCTCGGCCCCGCGCAGGGCGGCGGCCAGTTGTTCCAGGGTCTGTTGGGTCACGCTCATGAGTTGCCTCGAATAGTGACGAAGGAAGGAAAAGCGCGGCGGCCGGCTCAGTGGCCGAGGAAGTCCAGCACCAGGCGGTTGAACCGCTCGGCGTGCTCCCACTGCGCCCAGTGGCCGCAACGGTTGAACACGTGCAGCTCGGCGTTGGGCAGGCCAGCGAGCAGGCGCAGGCCGGTGTCCAGCGGCACGAAGCGGTCGTTGCTGCCCCAGACGATCAGGGTCGGCGCGCTGATCTCGGCCAGACGCGGGCCGAAATCGGGGAACTGTTTCGGGTTGGCCGCGAGGCTCTTGACGAAGTTGTCCAGGTGGTCGCGTCGGCTGAGCATGTTGTCCAGACGCGCCTGGAACAGCGCCTCGGTGAGCTCGCTGCTGTCGTAGACAAAGACGCTCATCATCTTCTTCAGGTTGTCGATGCTCGGCTCGCGATACAGGCCCTGCAGCAGCTTGATGCCCTCGGTGGGCATTGGCACAAAGGGGCTGGCGCCGCCGGTGCCGCCGCCCATCAGCACCAGCCTGCCGACCCGTGCGGGGTTGGCCAGGGCGAAGGCCATGGCGCTGTGCGCGCCCATGGAATTGCCGAGGATGTGCACGCGGTCGATGTCGAGAGCATCGAGCAGGCCCGCGAGCACGCGGGCGTTGAGGTCGGAGCGCGAACCGCTGCAGACGATGGAATCGCTCCGACTCCAGCCCGGGCAGTCCATGAGGATGACCCGGTAGCCGGCATTCACCAGCGGCTCGATGTTGCGGTTGAAGTTGGCCCAGCCGCTGGCGCCGGGACCGGAGCCGTGCAGCATGACCACGGTCTCGCTACCGGCGCCGCAGTCGTTGTAGTGGATGTTGAGGTCGAGTTCGCCGTCCTGGATGCGCACGAAGCGGCTGCTGGCCGCTTCGCTCGGGGTCTGGGGCGTGGTCGTCATGGGCTGTTGTCCTTGCTCGGGAGGGAAGCGCGGGCGGCTCAGGCGTCGGCCTGGCCGACCGGCCGGGCGCTGAGCGCGCCGAAGCCGGCGATCCATTCGGGAATCGGCCGGTAGTAGCGCGCGCCGGCCCGGTAGGGGCCGAAGGCCGACAGTGCCGCAAAGGCGGCCACCCAGGCCTTCACCTCGTGGGTGGAACGGCCGGCCAGGCGCGACAGCTCGGCGTTGCCCAGGCGATCCAGTTCGGCGATGCGGCCGTCGGCCAGCAGGTCGAGGAACGCCTGGTCCCATTCGGGGTTGAGCGGGTGCAGCGACTGCGGGTCGTCGACGAAGCCGCGCGCCGCATCGATCACCCGCTGCTGGCGCGCCGCGCGCTCGTCGGGCGGCAGGTTGCGGCCGCCGCCCATCAGGCGTTCGGCCATGCGCGCGTCCACCTTGGCCAGCTCGGGCACCGGCGGCTGGTGCGACAGGCCGCCGGAGGCCAGCAGCAGCACGCGCTGGTCCAGCGAACGGGCGAAGTGGCCGATGGCCTCGCCGAGCAGGCGGGCGCGCTGGAAGCTCGGCAGCGGCGTGGCGACCGCGTTGACGAACACCGGGATCACCGGGCAACGGTCGAGACCACCGAGCAGCAGCTCCAGCGGCTGGGCGAATCCGTGGTCGACCTGCATGCGGTAGGACACCGCGGCGTCCACCCCGGCCTCCAGCACCGCGGCCGCGCAGGCCTCGGCCAGTTCGCGAGGTACGGCGAGCGGGCCGGCTGCCGTGCCGTAGTCGCCGATGGCGTGGGCGGCCATGCCGATGCAGAACGACGGCATCAGGTCGTAGAAGAAGCCGTTGTAGTGGTCCGGCGAGAACAGGATGACCAGCTCGGGAGCGAAGCGCGCGATGCGCTCGCGGGCGCCCTCCACCACGGCATCCACCTCGGCCAGCACCTCTGCAGCCGGATCGACATGGCCCACCAGCGGCGTGTGCGACAGGCACTGCAGGTAGACGCTCATCCCAGCCTCCTGCCGGCGGCAACGACGGGGTGGGACGGGACAGGGTTGCGCGGGGGCATCGCATCGATCATGGACCAGGACTCCGTGGCGGGCTCGGGCAACGCCTCCGTCGCGACGGCCCGCACGGGCGGCACGCCAGAGGCGTTGCGGCTGCAATGGTCCGATTATGCGAAGCGGCCCGACGCGCAGCGCTCCGCCGAGTCACGGCGTTATCCCGGCAGTGCAGGATTGTGCGTGGGCGCTGCCGGATGACCGGCCCGCCCGCGTGCCCTGCGCAGGCCTATAGTGACTCGACGACATCCACGCCAGCGCCGGCGGCCCAACGCGGCCGGCAGGAGGCCCCATGAACCTCGACCAGTTCCGCCAGCGCGGCCCCTTCGAATGGGAAATGCCCCGGCACGGCGCCATGCGCGTGCCGGGGGTGATCTTCGCCTCGCGCGAGCTGCTCGAGGCGATGGACGCCAAGGTCGGCGAGCAGTTGGCCAACGTCGCCGCGTTGCCCGGCATCGTCGACGCCGCCTACGCCATGCCCGACGCCCACTGGGGTTACGGCTTCCCGATCGGCGGGGTGGCGGCCTTCGATCCGGACGCGGGCGGCGTGGTGTCGGCCGGCGGGGTCGGTTTCGACATCTCCTGCGGGGTGCGCAGCCTGCACACCGGCCTCAGGGAAGCCGACATCGAGGCGGTCAAGGAGCGCCTGGCCGACCTGCTGTTCCGCCGCATCCCGGCGGGCCTCGGCAGCACCGGCGCGCTGCGCCTGACCGGCGCCGAGATGGGCGCCATGCTGCGCGGCGGCGCCAAATGGGCGGTCGAGCAGGGCTTCGGCAGCCCGGAGGACCTGGCGCGGATCGAGGAAGGCGGCTGCATGGCCGGCGCGCTGCCGGCCGAGGTGTCCGCCGAGGCCAAGCACCGCCAGCGCGACGAGATGGGCACCCTCGGCTCGGGCAACCACTACCTGGAGGTGCAGGTGGTCGACGAGCTGTTCGACCTCAAGGCGGCGCAGGCCTACGGCCTGGCGGTGGGCGACGTGCTGGCCACCATCCACTGCGGCTCGCGCGGCATGGGCCACCAGATCGGCACGGATTTCCTGCGCGAGATGGTGATCGCCGCGCCGCGCGCCGGCATCGCGCTGACCGACCGCGAGCTGGCCTGCGCGCCGCTGAACTCCGAGCTGGGGCAGAGCTACCTGGGCGCCATGCGCGCGGCGATCAACTGCGCGCTGGCCAACCGGCAGATCCTCACTCACCTGGCGCGCGCGGCGTTCGCCGAGCTGTTCCCCGGCATCGCCATGCCGCTGCTGTACGACGTGTCGCACAACACCTGCAAGGAGGAGCGCCACATCGTGGGCGGCGAGCGCCGCCGCCTGTTCGTCCACCGCAAGGGCGCCACCCGTGCCTTCGGCCCGGGCCATCCGGAACTGCCGGCCGAGTACCGCGCGGTCGGCCAGCCGGTGCTGATCGGCGGCAGCATGGGCACCGGCTCGTGGATTCTCGCCGGCAGCGGCGGCAACCCGGAGCACGCCTTCGCCTCCGCCTGCCACGGTGCCGGACGGGCGATGAGCCGTCATGAGGCGCTGCGCCGCTGGCAGGGCCGCGGCGTGGTCGACGAGCTGGCCCGGCGCGGCATCCTGATCCGCAGCCCGAGCCTGCGCGGCGTCGCCGAGGAGGCGCCGCTGGCCTACAAGGACGTCGGCGCGGTGGTCGAGGCCGCCGAGCGCGCCGGCCTCGCGCGGCGGGTGGCGCGGCTGCGGCCGCTGGTGTGCGTCAAGGGCTGAGGCGCGGCGTCAACACAGCCCGAGGATGGCCTCGGGCTGTGTTGACGAACGCGGCCGGCGCTTCAGGCCTCGCCGTTGGCCCCCTTGTGGGTGATCAGCCGGTACAGGTACACGCCGACCACCACCAGCACCACCACCTTGGACAGCGGATCGACGTAGTCGGCGACCAGCGCATACTGGCCGTGCAGCAGGTAGCCGGCGGCGGTCAGCGCGCCGGTCCACACCAGCGAGCCGAGCGTCGAGTAGAACAGGAAGGCGCGCAGTGGCATCGCGACCATGCCGGCGGGGACCGAGATCAGCGTGCGCACCGCCGGGACCAGGCGGCCGAACAGGGTGGCCTGCCAGCCGTGGCGCTCGAACCAGGCGCAGGCGGTATCCACGTCGCGCGGCGACAGGGTCATCACCCGGCCGAAACGCCCGGCCAGCCGCTTCAGCCGCGCGCTGCCGAAGAAGTAGCCGGCGTAGTACCAGGGCAGCGCGCCGAACACCGAGCCGGCGGTACCCGCCAGCAGCACGCCGGCGACGCTCAGCTCGCCCTTGGCGGCGGCGAAGCCGGCCAGCGGCATGATCAGCTCGGAGGGGATGGGCGGGAAGACGTTCTCCAGGACCATCAGCAGGAACACGCCGAGGTAGCCCGTCTGCGCGATGAAATCGACTATGCCTTCAAACATGGGGTGAAACTCTCTCGCGCCGGCGCGCCCGGGTTGCCTGTGCCGCCGTCGCGGCGGATCGAAACGGCCGCCATGCTAGCAGCGCCGCTCAGGCGAAGCGCTCGCCGAGCAGGGCGAACAGCCGCCGGCGCTGCTCCTCATCCTCGTTGACCAGGTGATGCCGCGCGCCGGGCAGGATCAACTGCTCGGCGCCGCGGAACTTGTCCTGCAGCACCTCGAGGTTGTGCTGCCAGTCCACCGTCATGTCGGCGTCGCCCTGGATGATCAGCGGCGTGCGCGCCGAAGGCGCAGCCTCCTCGATGCGCGGAATCCAGCGCGCCAGCGCGCCGACCCAGGCGGTGGGCAGCACCTGCGCCTGCAGGGGATCGCGCCGCACGAAGTCGAGGAAGGCCGCGTCGCCGGAGTTGTCGCTGAAGCGGCGGGCGATCCGGCTGACGAAGGGGTTGAGCAGGTGGTAGCTGAGCCGGGAGCGCAGCCAGGCGCGCGGGCGCACCAGCGGGGCGAGCAGCACGGTCTGGCCGAGGTCCGGGCGCGGCGCACCGGTCAGCAGGTAGTCGAGCAGGATGGCGCCGCCGGTGCTCTGGCCGAACAGGTGCCAGGGCTGCGGCAGGTTGAGCAGCTCGGCGGCCTGGAACAGCGCGGCGAGCACCGCCTGATACTCGGCGAAGTCGTCGATGCTCGCCGGCTCGCCCTCGGACAGGCCGTGACCGGGCAGGTCGCAGGACAGCACGGCGAAGTTCATCGTCAGCGCCCAGTCGAACACGTGGCGGTACAGGCCCATGTGGTCGTAGTAGCCGTGCAGCAGCAGCACGGTGGCCCGCGCATCGTCGCGCCACCAGCCCTGCACGGCGACCCGCCGCCCCTCGACCTCCACCCAGCCGAGGCGGCTGTGGATGTCGGGACGATGCTGCAGGCCGTAGTAGCGGCGGTAGGCCTGCACCTGCGGGCCGCTCTCGGCCGCGGCGGCGGCCAGCGGCGGCAGTTGCCGGCGCAGGCGCTGGGGATCGAAGGTTTCGTTCATGGGTTTCGGCCGCGGTTATCGGAGCAGTGCGCTGATCGGCCGCCTCTGCTGATCTTTAGGCCAGCGCGCCGACATGGCAAGCTTGACCGTCATTTTCCGCAGGTAACCCCATGCCCCGCCGCAAGCCCCTCGTCCTCAGCCTGGTCGCCCTCGCCTGCGCGGTGGCACTGTGGAGCCTGTACCAGTGGTACCAGGCGCGCTACATCCGTCCGTTCAGCGAAACCACCGTGCTGTTCGACGCCGCCGGCCTGCGCCTGCCGGCCGAACTGGCCGGCCCGGGGCCGATCCGCGTGGTGCACCTGTGGGATCCGCCCTGCCCGTGCAACGTCGGCAACCAGCAGCACCTGGCCGAACTGGTGCAGCGCTTCGCCGGCCAGGAGGTGAGCTTCCACGTCTGGCAGAAGCCCGGCAGCCGCGGCCAGTTGCCGGAGACGCTCAAGGCCCTGCAGCCGCTGCGCGAGCTGCCCGGCGCGGAACGACTGCCGGCCAGCCCGGCGGTGGCGATCTGGGATCGGGATGGCCGGCTGGCCTACGTCGGGCCGTACAGCGAAGGGGCGGTGTGCACCTCGAGCAACAGCTTCATCGAGCCGGTGCTCGCGGCGCTGCTCGCCGGCCGGCCGGTGCAGAGCACGGGCAGCCTGGCGGTGGGGTGCTATTGTCCGTGGACGAGCGAGTGATCCCGGACGCTGCCGGCGAACCGCGGAGCACAGCGCCCCGGGAACCGGCAGGGCTGCTCCGCGTCAGGCCGCCGGCGCCTTCTTGAATCTCTTCCGATAGTTGTCGAACGGCAGTTCGACATGCCGATACAGCAGATAGGCGAAGCCGATCACTATCAGCAAGGCCAGCAGGGTGCCTGGCAGGGTTCCCTTCAGATAGAGCTTCCAGCCCGGAAGTTTCGAAACCCACTTCAGCACGACAAGGTGGCAGCAATAGACCGGATAGGAAAGATTGCCCACGAAGTTGTCCAGCGAAACATCCTTGGTCATGTTGAAGACCAGCGGAATGGCGGCCGCGAGAAGAACATAGAGGGCAATCTTCTTCTGCCATACCTCCAGCGGAACGAACGAGAAGACCAGGATGAACAGGGTGATCAGCGCCAGCAGGAAAAGGGCCAGCCCTTGGTGGTCCGGCAACCAGCCCGATTCCTTCATCTTCTGGCTGAACTTGTAGGACAGGCTGCCGAGCAGGAACAAGGCCAGCTCCGTCGGGAAGAATCGGTAGGACCAGGGATCATGGGACAGACCATAGTGCATGAGCACGGCTCGGAGCGCCAACGACAGGAGAAGCAGGGCGACCAGATAGAGCGGCCTGTGGATGATGAATGGCGCGATCAGGTAGAACGAGATCTCGAGCCCCAGCGACCACGCCTGCGGCACGATGAGATATTGCGCCAATGGCGCCAGCGAGGAGGCGAAGTCCGGCGTGAAGGCAACGGCGCCGTCCCGCACCTCCAGGAACAGGGTGACATCCTGGAACAGCAGGGTGCTGTTTGTCAGGGCGACCACGAGCCCGCCCAATGGCGGCAGGGCGAGCAGATTCTGCAACGACTCCAGGGGATGACCGAACGCGAAGAGCCCGCAGAACAGATAGACCGGATACAGCCTGAAGAAGCGGGACTTCCAGAAGCTGGTCGCATTCTGATAGTTCCCCGGAAAAATCATCGCGATATAGAATCCGGATATGATGAAGAAGGCCTGAACCGCCGTATCGCCACCCACGAACTTCAGGAAGGGGTGGGCAGAAAAGTGTGCCGAAACGACGGAAAGCGCCAACAATATTCTGATCAAACCCATATCGACACCCGGACTTCCCCGTATCGCGAAATGAAAAACAGGCTGTGCTCGCCTCATGCGCGCCGGTGACCTGCGGTCGGCCCGACGAGGCAGCGGCCCCATGAGAAAACCGTCGTGCGGGCGAATTGCACGCCACCGACCTTCGCCCTGCCCCGCCCTGCAGGGCCGCGCATTATCCTGCAGCGTGCCGACGACTGTCAGTAGCGGACGAGCATTTCCCCACGGCCGAAGTCTGCGCAGCAACCTCCGCCCCCCGCCCCGGGGCCTGACCGGGAGCCGCTGCAGGGTGCTGCACGGTCGAGAATGAACGAAACTTCACGGAGGTTGCCCACCATGCCCCTGCCGATCCCTCCGCCCGTGCTGGTGGTGCTGTTCGCCGCCGCCATGTGGCAGATCGCCGAACGCCTGCCGTTCGGCGGCTTCGCCTTCGCCGGCCAGCGCCCGCTGGCGGCGCTGGTGCTGCTGGCGGGCCTCATGCTGATGGCCGCCGCGGCCTGGACCATGTTCCGCGCTCGCACCACGGTCAATCCGCTCAGGCCCGAGCGGGCCAGCCGCCTGGTGACCGACGGGGTATTCGCCTTCTCGCGCAATCCGATCTACCTGGGCGATGCGCTGATCCTGCTGGCCCTGGCGCTGGGCTTCGGCAACGCGATCAGCTTCCTGCTGCTGCCGTTGTTCGTCGCCGTCCTCGGGCGCTGGCAGATCCGCCCCGAGGAGCAGGCGCTGGAGCGCCTGTTCGGCTCCGCCTACCGCGACTACTGCGCGCGGGTGCGCCGCTGGCTGTAGCCCTCCGCCCTCAGCCCGGCACTCCCAGGCGGGCCAGCGCCCCGGCCAGCAGCGGCGCCACGCTCACCGCATTGCTCGGGTGGCGGATGCAGTCGCTGCTCCACACGTGGCGCACGCCGGCGGCGCGGACGCTGTCCAGCGCGTCGGCGGCGAACAGCGCGTGGGTCACCGCCACGTCCACCGAGGCGGCGCCGGCGGCGAGAAGCAGCTCGGCAGCACGCGCCAGGGTGCGCCCGGAGCTGGCCACGTCGTCGAGCAGTACCACCGCGCGGCCGCGCACCTCGACCCCGGGCAGGGCGATGTCGACCTGGTGATCGCCGTGGCGCACCTTGCTGCACACGCCGTAGTCGAAGCCGTGGCCAGCGGCGGCGGCCTCGATCCACTGCCGCGACTCGGCGTCCGGCCCGATCAGCAGCGGATTCTCCAGCCGCTCGGCGATCAGCCCGGCGAGCAGCGGCGCACCGGACAGGCTGACGGCCGCGCCGTGGGGGATCGCCTCGGACAGCGCGGCGATGCGATGCAGGTGCGGGTCGACGGTGAGCACCGCGTCGAAATGCTCGGCGAGGAAGGCGCCGACGATCTTCTGGCTGACCACCTCGCCGGGGTGGAAGGCGATGTCCTGGCGCATGTAGGCCAGATAGGGCGCCACCAGCAGCAGGCGGCGTGCGCCGAGGCGGCGCGCCTCGCCGGCGACCAGCAGCAGCTCGACCAGCTTCTCGTTGGGCCGGTCGAGGCTGCGGTACAGCACCAGGGTGTCGGCCAGCGCCCCGGCGTCCGTCAGCGGCAGGCGCAGGCGCAGCTCGTCGTCGGGGAAGCGGTGGCGCTCGATCTCGGCGCAGGAAAGGCCGGCCGCGGCGGCCAGGCGACCGGCAGCCTCGCGCTCGTCGGCGAAATGCAGCAGCAGTACGCTCATCGGCGGTCTCCTCAGAATTCGACGAACAGGTGCGACAGTTCCTCGGCGCTGCCGAGGGTGAAGCCGGAGCTGCGCCGGCTGGCCTCGCGGGCGAACTCCAGATCGGCGGAGTAGGCGGCGTAGACCCGGTACAGCGGCGCGCCGGCGGCGACCCGTTCGCCGAGCTTGAACAGCAGGTCGACCCCGGCGCCCTGCACCTTGGGCGCGCCGGCCAGGCGGGCGATGCGCGCCAGCTGCAGGTTGTCGATGGCCACCACCACGCCGTCCTGCGCCGCGGTCACCTCGAAGGACAGCGGTGCCAGCGCCGGGGCGTTGTGGTCGAACGGCTTGTGGCCCTGGGCGGCGATCAGCGCCTGCATGCGCGCCAGGGCGCGGCCGGAGTCGAGGATGTCGCGGGCGATGGCGTAGCCGTCGCCACCGCGCACGTCGGGATCGAACTCGAGCATGCGCCCAGCCAGGCGCAGCGCCTTCTGGCGCAGGTCGTTGGGCGCGCGCGGGTCGTTCTCCAGCACGCGCATCACGTCGCGCGCCTCCAGCACCGGACCGATGCCGCTGCCCACCGGCTGGCGACCGTCGGTGATCACCACGTCGATGGTCAGGCCCATGCGCCCGGCGACGAACTCGAACAGCTTGCGCAGGCGCTGCGCCTCGGGCATCGAGCGCACCTTGGCGGTCGGCCCGACCGGGATGTCCAGCACCAGGTGGGTGGAGCCGGCGGCGAGCTTCTTGGACAGGATCGAGGCGACCATCTGCCCCGGCGAGTCGATCGACAGCGGGCGCTCCACGGCGATCAGCACGTCGTCGGCCGGCGACAGCTCGCTGGTGCCGCCCCAGGCCAGGCAGCCGCGGTACTCGCGGACGATCTCCTCGAGGCGCTCGAACGGCAGCTCGACGTTGGCCAGCACCTCCATGGTGTCGGCGGTGCCGGCCGGCGAGGTGATCGCCCGCGACGAGGTCTTCGGGCAGAGCATGCCGTGGGCGGCGACGATCGGCACCACCAGCATCGAGGTGCGGTTGCCGGGGATGCCGCCGATGCAGTGCTTGTCGACCACCGGGTGCTCGTGCCAGTCGAGGCGGCGGCCGACGCCGGTCATGGCGTCGGTGAGGAAGTAGACCTCCTCGCGGTCCAGTTCGCCCTGGTTGCAGGCGACCACGAAGGCGGTCAGCTCGATCTTCGAGTAGCGGTGCTCGGCGATGTCGCGGACGATGGCGCGGAAGTCCTCGCGCCCCAGCCGCTCGCCGGCGATCTTGCGGTGCAGGGCCGGAATCGACGACGGCGGCTCGGCCTGGGAGATGGTCGCCGGATGGCCGTTGGCCACGCCGAGCTGGGCGAAGGCGTCCTGGGACAGGCCCAGCTCGCCGCAGTCGACGATGGCCGGGTCGTCGACCACGTTGAGGCTGGCGAGGATGCGCCGGCCGTTGGCGCTGATTTCCACCTTGGACAGCGCCTGGAAGCCCTCGGCGCGGTACACCGCGCAGTCGCGGTTGAGGTAGGCGACGTTCTCGCGGTAGGTGTCGATGGCGACGCGGCGCAGCTGCAGGTTCGCGGCGCCGCAGGGGGCCGGGGTCTTCTTCATGGGACGCTTCCGGGGGCAGACGATCCCCGGACTATGCCGCCGCGCGGTCGCCGCCGGCAAGGGCGGCGATCAGTGCTTGGCCTCCAGGCGCAGCACGCCCTGCTCCTCGCGCCAGCCGACCCGGTTGAGGAAGCTCATGCCCAGCAGCACCTCGCTGGGCGAGCCGCCGGCGACGATGGCCGCCTCGACACCGAGCAGCTCGATGCTGCCGACCTTGACCCGGTCGAGGCTCATGCGCCAGGCCGGCACGGTGCCGCCGGCGGTGTTGACCTGCATCGGCTGGCCGCGGGTCTGGTAGTCGAGACCGAGGCGCCTGGCCTGGGCCTCGTTCATCGCCACCGAGGTGGCGCCGGTGTCGACGAGGAACTGCACGCCCTGGCCGTTGACCGAGCCAGCCACCCAGTAGTGGCCGCCCAGGCCGCGGGCGATGCTCAGCTGCTGGCGTTGCGGCTCGGCGTAGCCGGCGGCGCTGTACTCGCGGGTCAGGGCGAAACTGCGCTCGACGCCGTCGACGCGCAGCACCGCGCCGCGGGCATCGGCACTGACCAGGGTGACGCCGGCCGGGCCGCTCTGCCCCGCCTTGAGCAGCTGGCGCTGGCCGTCGACGGTGACCACCGCGGCGCCGGGGAACAGGCCGACCACCTGCACCTGCGGCGCGGCGGCTAGCGGGCCGGCCAGCAGCAGGCCGGCGCACAGGGCAAGCAATGAACGCATGACAGAACTCCTTTTCGTCGCAGCCCCGCCGGCAGGCGGGACGTGGTTGAGGGCTCAGCCGAGCAGCCAGACCAGCCCCTGCAGCAGCCCCCAGGCGCCGACGCCGGCGAGCAGGTCGTCGAGCATGATGCCGGTGCCGCCGTGCACGTGGCGGTCGACCCAACTGATCGGCCAGGGCTTGAGGATGTCGAGCAGGCGGAACAGCACGAAGCCGGCCAGCAGCCAGAGCCAGCCGGGCGGCGCCAGCCAGCAGGTGATCCAGATGCCGACGATCTCGTCCCAGACGATGCCGCCGTGGTCGTGCACGCCCAGGTCGCGGGATACCTTGCCACACAGCCAGCAGCCGAACAGCGACCCAAGCAGCAGGATCAGCGCGTAGCCCCAGTCGGGCAGCAGCTGCAGCAGCGGCACGAAGGCCAGGCCGACCAGGGTGCCCCAGGTGCCCGGCGCCTTGCGCATCGCCCCGGAGCCGAAGCCGAAGGCGATGAACTGCCAGGGGTCGCGCCAGATCGAGTCCGGCGCCAGCTCCGGACGCTCAGGCTTGTCCATCGCCGCCTCCGAAGTGCTGGTAGCCGGCGGCTGCCGGGGTGATGTCGCGGCCGGCGCCGTCGAGCACGCGCACGCCGCCGCCCGCCTCGACCCGGCCGACGATGTGGAAGGACAGGCCGGCGACCTGCAGCGCCGTCACCGCGTGCGGCGCCACGGTGAAGGCCAGCACGTAGTCGTCGCCGCCGCTCAGCGCCAGACGCAGCGCCTCGCTGCCGGCGGCGGCGCGCAGCGCGGCGCTCAGCGGCAGCCGCGCGGCCTCGATGACCACGCGCACCGCGGACTCCTCGGCGATGTGCCCGCAGTCGGCGAGCAGGCCGTCGGAGACGTCCAGCGCGGCGCTGGCCAGCCCGCGCAGCGCCTGGCCGAGGGCCAGCTGCGGTTGCGGCGTCCAGTACTGCGCCAGCAACTGCGCATCCGCCGCGCCGTGCGCCTCGCGCTCGCCGAGCACCAGCGGCAGCGCCGCGGCGGCCTCGCCGGTCGGCCCGCCGATGCACACGAGATCGCCGGGACGCGCGCCCGAACGCAGCAGGGCCTGCCCGGCCGGCAGGGCGCCGAACACGGTGACGTTGATGTTGAGCGGACCGCGGGTGGTGTCGCCGCCGATCAGGGCCAGACCGCAGGCACGCGCTATGGCGTCGAGGCCGCGGGCGAAGCCCTCCAGCCAGACCGGGTCGGCGGCGGGCAGGGTCAGCGCCAGGGTGAAGCCGAGCGGCGCCGCGCCCATGGCGGCGAGGTCGCTGGCGGCGGCGGCCAGCACGCGCTGAGCGAGCAGGAAGGGATCGTGACGTTCAGGGAAGTGCACCCCGGCGACCTGGGTGTCGGTGGACACCGCCAGTTGCTCGCCGGGAGGCAGTTGCAGCAGCGCGCAGTCGTCGCCGATGCCGCGCACCACGCCGGGAGCCGGCGCGGCGCAGGCGGCCGCGGCGAAGAACTGACGGATCAGTGCGAATTCGCCGAGACCGGCCATGGGGCAGGGATCAGCTGCGCTTGCCGCGCACTTCGGCGCCGCGCAGGCGCGGGGCCAGCTTGTCGAGCACGCCGTTGACGAACTTGTGGCCGTCGGTGGCGCCGTAGACCTTGGCCAGCTCGATGCCTTCGTTGATCACCACGCGGTAGGGCACGTCGACGCGGTTGCGCATCTCGTAGGTGGACAGGCGCAGGATCGCCAGTTCCACCGGATCGATCTCTTCCAGCGGACGATCCAGGCAGGGCGCGAAGGCCTCGTCCAGTTCGGACTTCAGGCGCGGCACGCCATGCAGGATCTCGTGGAAGTAGGCGCCGTCGACATCGCTGAAGTCGTTGTCGGTGCGGAACTGCGCTTCGATCTCGTTGAGCGACTGGCCGGCCATCTGCCAGGAGTACAGGGCCTGCAGGGCCAGGCTGCGCGCCTTCTGGCGCATGGCGATCTTGTTCGGCTTGGCGGGCTTGCCTGCCGGCTTGTCGTGCTCGCTCACTTGGCCTCCAGCTGTGCCAGCAGGCTGACCATTTCCAGGGCGGACAGCGCGGCTTCGGCGCCCTTGTTGCCGGCCTTGGTGCCGGAGCGCTCGATGGCCTGCTCGATGGAGTCGACGGTCAGCACGCCGAAGGCGACCGGCACGCCGAACTGCAGGGACACCTGGGCCAGGCCCTTGGTGCACTCGCCGGCGACGTACTCGAAGTGCGGGGTACCGCCGCGGATCACCGCGCCGAGGGCGATGATGGCGTCGAACTCGCCGCGCTGGGCGACCTTCTGGGCGACCAGCGGGATCTCGAAGGCGCCCGGCGCGCGGATGATGGTCAGCTCGCTCTCGCTGACACCGTGACGCACCAGGGCGTCGATGGCGCCCTGCACCAGGCTCTCGACGACGAAGCTGTTGAAGCGGCCGACCACCAGGGCGTAACGGCCTTTGGGGGCGATGAAGGTACCTTCGATGGTCTTCAGGGTCATGGGACGGATTCCAGATAAAGAGCCGGGGCGCCAGTGCGCCCCGAGAGGATGTGCGTTGATCGCGTTCAGTCGCAGGTCACGTATTCTACAACTTCCAGATCGAAGCCGGATATCGCGTTGAACTTCACCGGCGAGCTGAGCAGGCGCATCTTGCGCACGCCCAGGTCGCGGAGGATCTGCGAGCCGGCGCCGACAGTGCTGTAGGTGGTCGGCTCGGCCGGCTTGGCCTCGCCGAGCTGCTGCTCGACCAGCTCGAGCAGCTCGTTGCCGCTGATCGCGTGGTTGAGCAGCAGGACCACGCCGCTGCCCTGCTCGGCGACCGTCTGCATGGCCGCGCGCAGGCTCCAGCGCCCCGGGCGCTTGACGCACAGCAGGTCGCGCAGCGGGTCCATGTTGTGCACGCGCACCAGGGTCGGCTCGTCGGCCTTGATCTCGCCCTTGAGCAGCGCCAGATGCACCTGCCCCTCGACCTCGTCGCGGTAGGTGATCAGCTTGAACTGGCCCAGCTCGCTGTCCAGCGCCCGCTCGGAGACGCGCTCGACGGTGCGCTCGTGGACCAGGCGGTAGTGGATCAGGTCGGCGATGGTGCCGATCCTGATGCCGTGCTCGGCGGCGAACTTCTCCAGCTCCGGGCGACGGGCCATGCTGCCGTCGTCGTTCATGATCTCGCAGATCACCCCGCTGGCGCCGAAGCCGGCCATGCGCGCCAGGTCGCAGGCCGCCTCGGTGTGGCCGGCGCGCGCCAGCACGCCGCCGGGCTGGGCCATCAGCGGGAAGATGTGGCCGGGGCTGACGATGTCCTCGGCCTTGGCGTCGCGGGCGGCGGCGGCCTGCACGGTGCGCGCGCGGTCGGCGGCGGAGATGCCGGTGGTCACCCCCTCGGCGGCCTCGATGGACACGGTGAACTTGGTGCCGAAGCCCGAGCCGTTGCGCTGCACCATCAGCGGCAGGCCGAGGCGCTCGCAGCGCGCGCGGTCCATCGGCATGCAGATCAGGCCGCGCGCGTGCTTGGCCATGAAGTTGATGTCCTCGGCGCGCACGCATTCGGCGGCCATGATCAGGTCGCCCTCGTTCTCGCGGTCCTCGTCATCCATGAGGATGACCATCTTGCCCTGGCGGATGTCTTCGATCAGATCGGCGATGTTGTCGAGTGCCACGGGCACCCCCTTGTCAATGCTGTGGTGGAAGGGCTCTCAGCCCTTGAGGAAGCCGTGTTCGGCGAGGAACGCCTCGGTGATGCCGGCGACGGCCGGCTCGGCGGCCTTGTCGCCGAGCAGCAGGCGCTCCAGGTAGCGCGCCAGCAGGTCGACCTCGAGGTTGACCCGGCGCCCGGCCTGGTAGTCGGCCATGATGGTTTCCTGCAGGGTGTGCGGGACGATGGTCAGCTCGAACTCGGCGCCATCCACCGCGTTGACCGTCAGGCTCACGCCGTCGACGGTGATCGAGCCCTTGAGGGCGATGTACCTGGCCAGCTCGCGCGGCGCACGCACGCGGAACTGGATGGCGCGGGCGTTATCGGCGCGCGAGACGATCTCGCCGACGCCGTCGACGTGACCGCTGACCAGGTGGCCGCCGAGGCGGGTGGTCGGGGTCAGCGCCTTCTCCAGGTTGACCCGGCTGCCGACCTTGAGGTCGACGAAGGCGGTGCGGGTGATGGTCTCGCGGCTGACGTCGGCCCAGAAGCCGTCGCCGGGCAGTTCCACCGCGGTCAGGCAGGTGCCGTTGACCGCGATGCTGTCGCCGAGCTTGACGTCGGCAAGGTCGAGCTTGCCGGTGGCGACGTAGACGCGCACGTCGCCGCCCTTGGGGGTCATGGCGCGGATGCTGCCGATGGCTTCGATGATTCCAGTGAACATCAGGCCTCCCGCACCGCGCTGGGGGTATTCGCTTGCATGGTCGAACTCCTGTTTTGGTCAAAACAGGGCGCTGGACAGAAAGGGATCGCGCGGGTGCGGCCGGGCCGCCCCGTGGCAGGAATCCCGCTCTCTCTCATCCGGACTGTCACCGTCGGCTCCGGAATCACACCGGATCTGCTGACCCTGCCGTCCCCGGTCGGGGCAAGGCAGGCGCTCGCGGGCTGGGCGCTGCGCGCCATCACCGCCGGTGGGGAATTGCACCCCGCCCTGAGAACGTCGCGGCCGTTGGCGGCCGCGCGGGACTTTGTACCACATTTTCGCCGCGGCGGAGCACGTCTGGATCGGGGATGACGCCGGCTGGCGATCAGGCCGGCACCGCGATGATCCGCCAGTCGCGGCCCACCGCGCGGATGTCGCGGATGGCCAGCTGCGGCGCCTCGGCCATGCGCTCCAGCGGCCAGTCGAGCAGCGGCCGGGCGCCGGAGCCGAGCAGCTGCGGCGCCATGAAGATCTGGTACTCGTCGACCAGCCCTTCGCGGGCGAAGGCGCCGGCCAGGCGCGGGCCGGCCTCGACCAGCACCTCGTTGGCGCCGGCGGCGGCCAGCTCGGCGAGCAGCAGGCGCAGGTCGACGTGGCCGTCACCGCGCGGCAGGCGCAGCAGCGCATGGCCGGCGGCTCGGTATTCGTCGGCGCGGCCGTCGTCGTCGCAGCAGGCCACCATCGCCGGGCCGGCCTGGAAGAAGGCGGCGGACAGCGGCACGCGCAGCTGGCCGTCGATCAGCACGCGCAGCGGCGGCCGGGAGGCGGCCAGCGCCGCCTGCTCGGCGTCCACCTCCAGTTCGTCGGGACGCACGGTGAGGCGCGCGTTGTCGGCCAGCACGGTGTCGGCGCCGCTGATGATCACGCTGGAGCGCGCGCGCAGGCGCTGCACCGCGGCGCGGGCGGGCGCGCCGGTGATCCACTGGCTCTCGCCGCTGGCCATGGCGGTGCGGCCGTCCAGGCTCATCGCCAGCTTGACCCGCACCAGCGGCAGGCCCTGCTCCATGCGCCTGACGAAGCCGGCATTCAGATCGCGGGCCTCCTGCTCGAGCACGCCGCTGGCCACCTCGATGCCGGCCGCGCGCAGCAGCGCCAGGCCGCGCCCGCCCACCAGCGGATTGGGGTCCTGCATGGCCGCCACCACGCGGCCGACGCCGGCCCTTACCAGCGCCTCGGCGCACGGCGGAGTGCGGCCGTGGTGGCTGCACGGCTCGAGGGTGACGTAGGCGGTGGCGCCGCGCGCGCGCTCGCCGGCCTGGCGCAGGGCGTGCACTTCGGCGTGCGGCTCGCCGGCGCGCACATGCCAGCCTTCGCCGACGATCTCGCCGCCGGCGGCGACTATCACGCAGCCGACGCGCGGGTTGGGATGGGTGGAGAACAGGCCACGGCGCGCCAGCTCGAGCGCGCGCGCCATGTAGGCCTGGTCGCAGGCCCTTGCAGCATCTTGCATGGAATCAACCCTTGCTGGGTTCGCGGGACAGGCGCTCGATTTCCTCGCGGAACTGGTCGAGGTCCTGGAAGTGGCGGTAGACCGAGGCGAAGCGGATGTAGGCCACCTCGTCGAGGCGGCGCAGTTCGTCCATCACCAGTTCGCCGACCACCCGCGACCTGACCTCGCGCTCGCCGGTGGCGCGCAGCTTGTGCTTGATGTGGGCGATCGCCTCCTCGAGGCGCTCGACGCTGACCGGGCGCTTCTCCAGCGCGCGCTGCATGCCGGCGCGCAGCTTGTCCTCGTCGAACGGCTGGCGGGTGCCGTCGGACTTGATCAGCCGCGGCATCACCAGTTCGGCGGTCTCGAAGGTGGTGAAGCGCTCCTGGCAGGCCAGGCACTCGCGGCGCCGGCGCACCTGCTGGCCCTCGGCGACCAGTCGCGAGTCGATGACCTTGGTGTCGTGGGCGCCGCAGAAGGGACAGTGCATGGTGGTTCGGCCAGCGGATGGATGTGGCGGTCATGGTAACCGATGGCATCGCCAAGACAAGCCGCCGCCGGCGGGTTATAAGGGCGCCCGACCAACCGCCCGGAGCCGCCCATGCCCGTCCCGCCCGCCGAACTGCTCGACCCGCTGCGCGCCCTGCTCGGCGCCGCGCGCCTCACCGCCACCGCGCTGCCGGGCAGCGACCTGCCGGGCAGCGATCTGCGCCTGTGGCTGATCGACCCCGCCAACATGGACCGCGCCTTCGACGCCGAGGAGACCCGGCGCATCCTCGGGGAGCCGCCGTACTGGTGCTTCTGCTGGGCGAGCGGCCTGGCGCTGGCGCGCTGGCTGGCCGAACGGCCGGAGTGGGTGCGCGGCCGGCGTGTGCTCGACTTCGGCGCCGGCTCCGGGGTGGCCGGCATCGCCGCGGCGCGGGCCGGCGCCGCCGAGGTGGTGGCCTGCGACCTCGACCCGCTGGCGCTGGCTGCCTGCCGCGCCAACGCGGCGCTGAACGGCGTGGAACTGGGCTACTCGACGGACTTCTTCGCCGAGGCGGACCGCTTCGACCTGATCCTGGTCGCCGACGTGCTCTACGACCGCGCCAACCTGCCGCTGCTGGACGCCTTCCTGTCGCGCGGCCGCGAGGCGCTGGTCGCCGACTCGCGGGTGCGCGACTTCCAGCATCCGCTGTACCGGCGCCTGGCGGTGCTGGACGCCTGCACCCTGCCGGATCTCGCCGAGCCCCACGAGTTCCGCAAGGTCAGCCTGTATCACGCGCAGCGCGGCTGAACGGCGGGCAGGCCGCGCTGCGCAGGGCGATACTCAGGGGACCGCCTCCCGGGAGCGCCGCCATGCCGACCGACACCCTGCGCCTGTTCTTCGCCCTGCCCTGCCCGCGTGACACTGCCGAGGCCATCTGTACCTGGCGCGACGGCCTGGGTCTGGGCGGCAAGCCGGTGGCGGAGGAGAACCTGCACCTGACCCTGGCCTTCCTCGGCCAGCAGCCGAGCGCACGCCTGGAGGAACTGCAGCTGCTCGCCGCCGCCATCGAGGCGCCGCCCTTCGAGCTGCGCCTCGACCGTCTCGGCGGTGGCCGCCAGGGCCTGCTGTGGCTGGAGCCGAGCCGGATGCCCGAGGAGCTGCCGGCGCTGGCCGGCGAACTGCAGCGGCGCCTGCTGGCCAGCGGCATCGCCCTCGACAGCCGGCCGCTGCGCGCCCACCTGACCCTGGTGCGGCATGCCGGCGCCCGCCCGCGCGAGGCGCACCCCGACTTTGCCTGGCCGGTCGAGCGCTTCGTCCTCTACGCCTCGGAGAACACGCCGCGCGGCGTGCGCTACCTCGGGCTGGGCAACTGGCCGCTGGTGCCCGGGCTGCGACTGCCGCGCTTCCGGCCGCCGCACTGAGCCGTGCCCCCCGCCCTTGCTTCCCGCCGCGCGCGCCCCCACTTACCATGCACGCACTTTTCCCGTGCCTGCGCGGCAGGCACCCGCTGCGAGAGTCCCGATGAGCGCAACCCCGTACATCTTCGACGTCACCACCGCCAGCTTCGAGCAGCTGGTGATCGAAAACTCCTTCCACAAGCCGGTGCTGGTGGACTTCTGGGCCGAGTGGTGCGCGCCGTGCAAGGCGCTGATGCCGCTGCTGGCGAAGATCGCCGAGGGCTACCAGGGCGAGCTGCTGCTGGCCAAGGTCAACTGCGACGTCGAGCAGGACATCGTCATGCGCTTCGGCATCCGCAGCCTGCCCACCGTGGTGCTGTTCAAGGACGGCCAGCCGGTCGACGGCTTCGCCGGCGCCCAGCCGGAATCGGCGATCCGCGCCATGCTCGAGCCGCACGTGCAGGAGCCGGCCGCGCCGCAGGCCGACCTGCTGGACAGCGCCCGCGCCCAGTACGCCGCCGGACAGATCGCCGCCGCCGAACAGCTGCTGCAGCAGCTGCTCACCGAGGACAACCAGAACGCCGCGGCGCTGATCCTCTACGCGCGCTGCCTGGCCGAGCGCGGCGCGCTGGACGAGGCGCAGGCGGTGCTGGATGCGGTGAAGGGCGACGAGCACAGGCAGGAGCTGGCCGGCGCCCGCGCCCAGCTGACCTTCCTGCGCCAGGTCGCCAGCCTGCCCGAGGCCGCAGAGCTGAAGAGCCGTCTGGCCCAGGACGCCGGCGACGACGAGGCGGCCTTCCAGCTGGCCATCCACCAGCTCGCCCGCCAGCAGTACGAAACCGCCCTGGACAGCCTGCTGCGCCTGTTCGTGCGCAACCGCGGCTATGGCGACGACCTGCCGCGCAAGACCCTGGTGCAGGTGTTCGACCTGCTCGGCAACGAGCACCCGCTGGTGATCAGCTACCGCCGCAAGCTGTACCAGGCCCTCTACTGATCGGCCGCCGCGCCGGTCCAGCGGTAGACCGGCGCGTCGCCAGCGGCTTCGACCGCCACCTGCGGGCAGTGGCGCAGGCGCACCAGCAGGCGCTTGCCCGCCTCCTCGCCGCCGGCCAGGGCGCTCAGTTCGGCGAACAGCTGCGGCCCGTCCAGCGCACCGGCGCGGCGCAGCAGCTCCTGAGCCAGCGCCCACAGCCGGTCGCCGGCGGTGGCCGGAGCAGTTGCGGGCGCGCCGGCCGGGGGCGCCTCGTCCGCCACTGCCGGCAGCACCCCACGCAACTGCGCCCATTCCGCGCCGTCCAGCTCGACCGTCAGGTCCACCGCCCAGTCGCCAATCCGCCCGTGAATTCGCATCGCCCGCTTCCTCATGCCGATGGCGGCATGCTCCCATGACGGCCCGTCCCCGCCAAGCGGCGCTGGCCCGCCAGGCGAAAAACTTGTTATAACGTAACAAACTCATTTCCGGCCAACGGAGCCCCGCCATGCACCTGCTGCTGATCCTGCCTCTCCTCCTGTCGCCCCTGGCCGTCGCCGGCGACCACGAGCATGCCCACGCGCAGGCCAGTCTGGGCCGCCACGAGCACGGCGTCGGCGAACTGGACGTGGCGCTGGAGAGCGGCGTCCTCGAACTCGAGCTGCGCAGTCCGGCGGCCAACCTGCTGGGCTTCGAGCATGCCCCGCGCAGCGCCGAGGAGCACCGCCAGGTCGCCCGCCTGCGGGAGCAACTGGGCCAGGCGCAGGCCCTGTTCGACCTGCCCGCTGCGGCCGACTGCCGGCTGACCGCGCAGCAGCTGGACAGCCCGCTGTTCGCCACCACGGATCATGCGCACGACGAGCATGGCGACGCGCACAGCGAAATCCATGCCCGCTACCGCTTCGACTGCCACGCGCCCGCGGCCCTCGACGCCCTCGACGCGGCCCCGCTGTTCCGCGCATTCCCCGCCACCACCCGGCTGCAGGTGCAGCTGATCGGTCCGCGCGGCCAGCAGGGCGGCGAGATGCGCGCCGGCGCCAGCCGCCTGGCGCTGTGAGCGGCCGCAGCTTGACCGCGGCAACCCGCGCCGGTAAGCAGTCCGCTCCGCCCGCCATCTTCGGCCCCCGATGAATCCTGCGTTGATCGACATCACCGACCTCGGCTTCGCCTGGCCCGGCCAGGCCGAGCTGCTGGACATCCCGGCCTTCCGCCTGGAGGTCGGCGAACGCCTGTTCCTGCACGGCCCGAGCGGCAGCGGCAAGACCACCCTGCTCGGCCTGCTCGGCGGCGTGCAGCTGCCGCAGCGAGGCAGCGTGCGCCTGCTCGGCGAGGATCTGGCACGCCTGTCGGCCGGCGCCCGCGACCGCTTCCGCGTCGACCACAGCGGCTACATCTTCCAGCAGTTCAACCTGCTGCCCTTCCTTTCGGTGCGCGACAACGTCGCCCTGCCCTGCCGCTTCTCCGCCCTGCGCGCCGAACGCACCCGCCGCCGCCACGGCAGCGTGGCCGCCGCCGTCGCCGGCCTGCTCGAGCATCTGGGCCTCGACGCCACGCTGCACGGCCGCCGCGCCGACCAGCTGTCGATCGGCCAGCAGCAGCGGGTGGCCGCCGCTCGTGCGCTGATCGGTCAGCCGGAGCTGGTGATCGCCGACGAACCGACCTCGGCGCTGGACGCCGACGCCCGCGCGGCCTTCCTCGAGCTGCTGTTCGCCGAATGCCGCGCCGCCGGCGCCAGCCTGCTGTTCGTCAGCCACGACCGCAGCCTGGCACCGCTGTTCGACCGCGAGCTGGCGCTGCAGCAGCTCAACCGCGCCAGCCACAGGGAGGACTGAGCCATGCACCTGCTGCGCCTGGCCCTGGCCAGCCTGGCCAACCGCCGCGCCACCGCCCTGCTCACCGTGCTGGTGATCGCCCTGTCGGTGGGCCTGCTGCTCGCCGTCGAGCGGGTGCGCACGGAAACCCGCAGCAGCTTCGCCAGCACCATCAGCGGCACCGACCTGATCGTCGGCGCCCGCTCCGGCTCGGTGAACCTGCTGCTCTACTCGGTGTTCCGCATCGGCAACGCCACCAACAACATCCGCTGGGACAGCTACCAGCAGATCGCCGCGCTGCCGCGGGTCAAGTGGGCCATCCCGCTGTCGCTGGGCGACTCGCACCGCGGCTACCGGGTGCTCGGCACCACGACCGACTACTTCACGCACTACCGCTACGGCCAGGACCGCGCCCTGCAGTTGGCCGCGGGCCGGCCGTTCGCCGACCTGTTCGAGGTGGTGCTCGGCGCCGAGGTGGCGCGCGCCCTCGGCTACCGGCTCGGCGACGAGATCGTGCTGGCCCACGGCGTCGGCGCGATCAGCCTGACCCGCCACGACGACAAGCCGTTCCGCGTGGCCGGCATCCTGGCGCGCACCGGCACCCCGGTGGATCGCACCCTGCACATCTCCCTGGCCGGCATGGAGGCGCTGCACGTCGACTGGCAGGGCGGCATGCCGGCGCGCGGCGCGGCGCGCATCGACGCCGACCGGGCGCGCCGGCTCGACCTCAGGCCCCAGGCGATCACCGCCGTGCTGCTCGGCCTCGACAACCGCATCGCCACCTTCGCCGTGCAGCGGGCGCTCAACGAGTATCGCGGCGAGCCGCTGCTGGCGATCCTGCCCGGAGTCGCCCTGCAGGAGCTATGGAGCATGATGGGCACCGCCGAGCAGGCGCTGCTGGCGGTGTCGGCCTGCGTGGTGCTGGTCGGCCTGGTCGGCATGCTCACCGCGCTGCTGGCCAGCCTCAACGAGCGCCGCCGCGAGATGGCCATCCTGCGCTCGGTCGGCGCCCGCCCCTGGCAGATCGCCGCCCTGCTGCTGGCCGAGGCCCTGGTGCTGACCCTGGCGGGCCTGCTGCTCGGCCTGGCCCTGCTGTACCTGGCCATCGCCCTCGGCCAGGACTTCCTGCAGGCGCGCCACGGCCTGTTCCTGCCCCTCGCCGCCCCGAGCCCGCGCGAGTGGCTGCTGCTCGCCGCCAGCCTCGCCGCCGCCCTGCTGCTCGGCCTGCTGCCGGCCTGGCGCGCCTACCGGCAGTCGCTGGTCGACGGCCTGAGCATCCGTCTGTGACCCCCTCCTGGAGATTCGCCATGCTGCGCGCGCTGCTGCTGTCCCTGGCCCTGCTGGCCACCCCGCTGCTGGCCGAGCCGCTGCGCACCCTGAGCTGGCAGGAGCTGATCCCCGAAGGCGCGCCGCCGCCCCCGCCGCCGCAGGCCTTCCACGACCTCTCGCAGCTGGCCGACGCGCTGGCGGCGGAAAGCGGCCCGGCGGCCGCCCAGCAGTCGCCAGCCGCCCCGGTGGTCGAGGCGCTGGACGGCCAGCGGGTGCGCATCCCCGGCTACGTGGTGCCGCTGGACCTCGACGCCGCCGGTCGGGTGCGCGAGTTCCTCCTGGTGCCCTGGTTCGGTGCCTGCATCCACGTGCCGCCGCCGCCCTCCAACCAGATCGTCCACGTGCGCACCACCCAGGAGCTGGCACTCGACGACCTCTGGCAGCCGTTCTGGATCGAGGGAACGCTGCGCGTCGCGCACAGCAGCAGCGAGCTGGCCGAGGCCGGCTACCAGCTGCAGGCCGAGCGCATCCGCCCGTATGAACTGCCGCAAGAATGAGGCAACGCGTTGATATTCCTGTAGACCATTGTTGAGCTGGATCAACGCAGCCACTGCTGGCCGGCCGCTAGCATAGGCACCAGTCGATACAGAACATCTGGATGGAGTTCTCCCATGATCCGCAAGACTCTCACCGCTTCCCTGCTGGCCCTGGCCGTCGCTGCTCCCTTTGCCCAGGCTTTCGAGGCTGGTGACATCATCGCCCGCGCTGGTGCCATCACCGTCGACCCGAACGAAGACAGCTCTGCTGTGAAGCTGAATGGAGCTCCGCTCGGTGGTCAGGCCACTCTGGACAGCGACACCCAGCTGGGCCTGAACTTCGTCTACATGGTCACCGACAAGGTCGGCATCGAGCTGCTGGCCGCCACTCCGTTCGAACACAGCGTAGGCCTGAAAGGTCTGGGTGGTCTCGATGGCAGCTTCGCCGACGTCAAGCACCTGCCGCCGACCCTCAGCGCCGTCTACTACCCGCTGGACAGCAAGTCCACCGTGCAGCCCTATGTCGGCCTGGGCATCAACTACACCACCTTCTTCGACGAAGACCTGAACAGCACTCGTACCGGCCAAGGCTTCAGCAACCTCGAGCTGGACGACTCCTGGGGCCTGGCAGCCCAGGTCGGCGCCGACTTCATGCTGAGCGACAACATCATGCTCAACGCCCAGCTGCGCTGGATCGACATCGACACCGAAGCCACTGCCGATCTGGCAGGTGCTGGCAAGGTCAGCGTCGACGTCGACATCGACCCGTGGGTCTACATGGTCGGCCTCGGCTACAAGTTCTGATCCCGTCACCCCAGCGGCGATAGAAACGACAAAGGCACCGCAAGGTGCCTTTGTCGTTTCTGCCATCCCGCCCACCCGCTGCAACAGGCGCCGGACAAAACCAGCTCAGCGGCCGAGCAGCCGCGCCAGCCCGTCGCGCAGCGGTGTCGGCTCGGAGAAGACGAAGCGCGCCAGCAGGCGCCGGTTGTCCGCCCGCGAGTGGCGGATATCGCCGGCACGCGCCTCGCCATGGGTCACCGGCGGCAGGTTACCGAGGATGTCCGCCAGCGCCGCCAGCAGCTGGTTGAGG
Source organism: Pseudomonas sp. OF001 (assembly GCF_904426495.1). Lineage (NCBI taxonomy): Bacteria > Pseudomonadati > Pseudomonadota > Gammaproteobacteria > Pseudomonadales > Pseudomonadaceae > Pseudomonas > Pseudomonas sp. OF001. The sequence goes on from NZ_CAJGBM010000063.1 coordinate 112,190, forward strand.
CTGGTGGCGCGATCGAGGCCGACGTTCACCGCCCCCGCTTCCACCTGCGGCGCCTCCAGCGCCTGCACCAGCAGCGTCACCAGGTCGGCAACGTAGACGAAGTCGCGGGTCTGCTCGCCGTCGCCGAACACGCTGATCGGCAGGCCGGCCAGCGCGCGCTCGGCGAAGATGCTGATCACCCCGGAATACGGCGAGGACGGATCCTGGCGCGGGCCGAAGATGTTGAAGAAGCGGAAGATCGCCGGTTCCAGGCCATGCTGGCGGCGGTAGAAGTCGAGGTAATGCTCGCTGGCCAGCTTGTCCGCGGCGTAGGGGGTCAGCGGCGCCTTGGGGGTTTCCTCGTCGATGGCCGTGCCTTCGCCGTTCTGCCCGTACACCGCCGCGCTGGAGGCGAACAGCACCCGGCGCACGCCCTGCTCGCGCATGGCCTCGCACAGGTTGAGGGTGCCGATGAAGTTGCTCTGGTGGGTGCCGACCGGATCGTCCACCGAGGCCTGCACCGAGGCCACCGCCGCCAGGTGGGCCACCGCGGTGCAACCAGCCAGCGCCGCCTGCACCGCCCCGATGTCGGCCACGTCGCCCTCGACCAGCTCGAGGCGCGGGTTGTCCAGCGGCAGGTTGGCGCGCTTGCCGGTGGACAGGTTGTCCAGCACGCGCACGCGGTGGCCGCGCGCCAGCAGGGCATCGGCCAGGTGCGAGCCGATGAAGCCGGCGCCGCCGGTGACCAGGATCAGGGAATCAGACATGACGGTAGTAGCGGTCCACGACGGCCGGCAGGGCGGCGCGCCAGGCGCGCGGCTTGATGCCGAAGGTGTTGAGGATCTTCCGGCAGGCGAGCACCGCATGCTGCGGTTCTTCCGGCGCGTCGGGACGCTCGGCGTGGGCCTGCGGGGTGAAGTCCTGGGGGATGTCCGGGCGATGGCGGCGCGCCTCGGCCAGGGTGGCCTGGCCCATGGCCAGGCTGGTGGTCGCCTCGATGCCGCCATAGTGGTAGGTGCCCCACAGCGGCGCATTGCAGTCGAGCTGCTTGAGCACCGCGAGGATCACCCGCGCGGCGTCGTCCACCGGGGTCGGGTTGCCGCGTCGGTCGTCGGCGAGGCACAGCGGCTCGCCGCTCTCCGCCCACCGGAGCAGACGGCCCATGCGCCCCTCCGGACTCTCGTCGAGCAGCCAGCCGAAACGCAGCAGGATGTGCCGCGGGCAGATGGCCCGCACGCTCTGCTCGAAGCGCCATAGCGCCTGGCCGCGCAGGCTCAGCGGGTGGATGTCGTCCTTCTCGCTGTAGGCGGTGGCGCGGGCGCCGTCGAACACCTTGTAGCTGGACGGCTGCAGCAGGACGATCTCGTGGTGCAGGCACAGCTCGGCCAGGCGGTCGATGGCGCGCTCCTGGACGAACAGCCGTTCGGCCTCGATCTGCTCGGCCTGGAACCAGTCGTGGTAGTAGGCCAAGTTGACCAGCGCGTCCGGGCGCTGCTCGTCGAGCAGCACGGTCAGGCTGGCCGGGTCCCAGCCCTGCGGCGGCGGCACCGGGGCGAGGAACTCGACGTTCTCTTCAGCCCCCTGGCGCAGCAGCGCCTGTCCCAGGGCATTACCGCCGCCCAGCAGCATCAGGCGCATGCGCATGGTGATGGACTACCCTCGGCTCAGAACGGGATGTCGTCGTCGAAGCTGTCGTAGTCCGGCGCGGGCTGGGCGGCCGGCTGCTGCGGGGCCGGACGCGACTCGCGCGGCGCATGCTGCTGCGGCTCGCGCTGCGGGCGCGCCGGACGCTGGGCGTAGTCGCCACCCTCGGCGTTGCCGCCGCGGCTGCCGAGCAGCTGCATCTGGCCGCCCATGTCGACCACGATCTCGGTGGTGTAGCGGTCCTGGCCGGACTGGTCCTGCCACTTGCGGGTCTGCAGGCGGCCTTCGACGTAGACCTGGGAGCCCTTGCGCAGGTACTCGCCGGCGATCTCGGCGACCTTGCCGAAGAACACCACGCGGTGCCACTCGGTGCGCTCCTGCAGCTGGCCGGTCTGCTTGTCCTTCCAGCTGTCGCTGGTGGCCAGGGTGATGTTGGTCACCGCATTGCCGTTGGGCAGGTAACGGGTTTCCGGGTCGCCCCCGACGTTACCCACCAGAATGACTTTGTTGACTCCGCGAGCCATGATTTTCTCCTAAGGCTTCAGCACGCCGGCGCCGGATTGACCAGGCGCTCGATGGACGTGCGATCCACTTGTTGGGCATCCAGCTTGACATACAGGGCGGCCTCCTCGGCCACCACGACAGCATCGGCCACGCCGGGCACTGCCTTCAGACGCTCTACCAGTCCCGCCTCGCGCAGCGCTTCGGGCGACAGCGACAGGCGCAGACTGGTCACATACGGCGGTTCGCGCATAGTAGCAGCAAACCCCAGCCACAGGGCAGCGAGCAGCGCACAGCCGAGGAACACCGCGGCCACCCCGCCCTGCTGGAACAGCCAGCCGCCGAGCAGGCCGCCGAGGGCGGCGCCGAGGAACTGGCTGGTGGAATACACGCCCATCGCCGTGCCCTTGCCGCCGGCCGGCGCCATCTTGCTGATCAGCGACGGTAGCGAGGCCTCCAGCAGGTTGAAGGCGGTGAAGAACACCAGGGTGCCGATCACCAGCGCGACCAGGCTGTTGCCGAGCTGCCAGAAGAACAGCTCGCAGAGCAGCAGCACGCCGACCGCGCCGACCAGCACGCGGCGCATCTGCCGACGCTTCTCGCCGTAGATGATGAACGGAATCATGGCGAAGAAGCCGACCAGCAGGCCGACCAGGTAGACCCACCAGTGCTCCTCCTTGGGCAGCCCGCCCTGCTCGACCAGCGCCAGCGGCAGGGCGACGAAGCTGGCCATCAGGATGGCGTGCAGCGCGGCGATGCCGAAGTCCAGGCGCAGCAGCTGGCCATCGCGCAAGGTCGGCCACAGCGCCTGGCGGGCCACGCCGGACTCGCGGTGCTGCAGGGCGCTCTGCGGCCTGGGCACCAGCACGGCGATGATCAGGATCCCGAACAGGGCCATGCCGGCGGTGACCCAGAACAGCCCGGCCAGACCGAAGGCACGGGTCAGCAGCGGGCCGATGACCATGGCGGCGGCGAACGACAGGCCGATGCTCATGCCGATCATGGCCATGGCCTTGGTGCGGTGCTGCTCGCGGGTGAGATCGGAGAGCAGCGCCATCACCGCCGCCGAGATGGCGCCGGCGCCCTGCAGCACCCGGCCGGCGATCACCCCCCAGATCGAGTCGGCGCTGGCCGCCAGCGCCGCGCCGGCGGCGAAGATCAGCAGGCCGACGTAGATCACCGGCAGGCGGCCGATGCGGTCGGAGAGGATGCCGAAGGGGATCTGCAGCACGGCCTGGGTCAGGCCGTAGGCGCCGATGGCCAGGCCGATCAGCAACGGCGTGGCGCCGGCCAGATCCTGGCCGTAGGTCGCCAGCACCGGCAGCACCATGAACATGCCGAGCATGCGGAAGGCGAATACCGAGGCCAGACCGGCAGCCGCACGCTGCTCGGTCGGACTCATGCGCTCGGAGTGCGGATCGTGCATGACTTCACCTCGAAAAACGGGGGCGCAATTCTAGCAGCACCGCCGCCGCCGGCACAGGCGCGGCGCTTTGCCGCCCGGCAGACGGCAGCCGTATACTCCGGGCTTTTCCGCCCGCCATGCGAGGCTGCAGTGGACCAGATCCTGATCCGTGGGGCGCGCACCCACAACCTGAAGAACATCGACCTCACCCTGCCGCGCGACAAGCTGATCGTCATCACCGGCCTGTCCGGCTCGGGCAAGTCGTCGCTGGCCTTCGATACCCTGTACGCCGAGGGCCAGCGCCGCTACGTGGAATCGCTGTCGGCCTACGCCCGCCAGTTCCTGTCGATGATGGAGAAGCCCGACGTCGACACCATCGAGGGCCTGTCGCCGGCGATCTCCATCGAGCAGAAGTCCACCTCGCACAACCCGCGCTCGACGGTCGGCACCATCACCGAGATCTACGACTACCTGCGCCTGCTCTACGCCCGCGTCGGCACCCCGCGCTGCCCGGAGCACGACGTGCCGCTGGAGGCGCAGACGGTCAGCCAGATGGTCGACCAGGTGCTGGCCCTCCCCGAAGGCAGCAAGCTGATGCTGCTGGCTCCGGTGATCCGCGAGCGCAAGGGCGAGCACCTGTCGGTGTTCGAGGAGCTGCGCGCCCAGGGATTCGTGCGCGCACGGGTCGACGGCAGGCTCTTTGAGCTGGACGAGCTGCCCAGGCTCGACAAGCAGAAGAAGCACAGCATCGACGTGGTGGTCGACCGCTTCAAGGTGCGCGGCGACCTGCAGCAGCGCCTGGCCGAATCCTTCGAGACTGCCCTCAAGCTGGCCGACGGCATCGCCCTGGTCGCCCCGATGGAGGGGGAGGACGGCACGGAGATCATCTTCTCGGCGCGCTTTGCCTGCCCGCACTGCGGCCACTCGATCGGCGAACTGGAGCCCAAGCTGTTCTCCTTCAACAACCCGGCCGGCGCCTGCCCGAGCTGCGACGGCCTGGGCGTCAAGCAGTTCTTCGACCCGCGCCGGCTGGTCAACGGCGAGCTGAGCCTGGCCGAGGGCGCGATCCGCGGCTGGGACCGGCGCAACGTCTACTACTTCCAGATGCTCGGCTCGCTGGCCGCGCACTACGGCTTCAGCCTCGACGAGCCGTTCGACGCGCTGCCGGTGGCGGTGCAGAAGCTGCTGCTGCATGGCAGCGGCCGCGAGGAGGTGGAGTTCCGCTACCTCAACGACCGCGGCGACATCGTCCGCCGCGCCCACCCGTTCGAGGGCATCGTGCCCAACCTGGAGCGCCGCTACCGCGAGACCGAGTCGAGCAGCGTGCGCGAGGAGCTGGCCAAGCTGCTCAGCACCCAGCCCTGCCCGGACTGCCGTGGCACCCGCCTGCGCCGCGAGGCGCGCCACGTGTGGGTCGGCGAGCGGACCCTGCCGGCGGTCACCGCCCTGCCGGTGGGCGACGCCTGCAACTACTTCGCCGATCTCAGCCTGAGCGGTCGGCGCGGCGAGATCGCCGCGAAGATCCTCAAGGAGATCCGCGAGCGCCTGCAGTTCCTGGTCAACGTCGGCCTCGACTACCTGACCCTGGAGCGCAGCGCCGACACCCTGTCCGGCGGCGAGGCGCAGCGCATCCGCCTGGCCAGCCAGATCGGCGCCGGCCTGGTCGGAGTGATGTACATCCTCGACGAGCCGTCGATCGGCCTGCACCAGCGCGACAACGAGCGCCTGCTGGCCACCCTCACCCACCTGCGCAACCTCGGCAACACGGTGATCGTGGTCGAGCACGACGAGGACGCCATCCGCCTGGCCGACTACGTGGTCGACATCGGCCCGGGCGCCGGCGTGCACGGCGGCCGCATCGTCGCCCAGGGCACCCCGGCCGAGGTGATGGCCCACCCCGAGTCGCTGACCGGCAAGTACCTGTCCGGCCGCGCGAAGATCCGCTACCCGGCCGAGCGCACGTCCGTCGACCGCAACAAGCTGCTGCGGCTCAAGGGCGCGCGCGGCAACAACCTGCGCAGCGTCGACCTGGAGATCCCGCTCGGCCTGTTCACCTGCGTCACCGGCGTGTCCGGTTCGGGCAAGTCGACGCTGATCAACAACACCCTGTTCCCGCTGGCCGCCCATGCGCTGAACGGTGCCGAGTCGCAGGAGGCGGCGCCTTACGCCAGCCTCGACGGCCTGCAGCACCTCGACAAGGTGGTCGACATCGACCAGAGCCCGATCGGCCGCACGCCGCGCTCCAACCCGGCCACCTACACCGGACTGTTCACCCCGATCCGCGAGCTGTTCGCCGGGGTGCCGGAGTCGCGCTCGCGCGGCTACGGCCCGGGGCGCTTCTCCTTCAACGTCAAGGGCGGGCGCTGCGAGGCCTGCCAGGGCGACGGGGTGATCAAGGTGGAGATGCACTTCCTGCCGGACATCTACGTGCCGTGCGACGTGTGCAAGGGCAAGCGCTACAACCGCGAGACCCTCGAGGTGAAGTACAAGGGCCGGAACATCCACGAGGTGCTGGAGATGACCATCGAGGAAGCGCGCGAATTCTTCGATGCGGTGCCGGCGGTGGCGCGCAAGCTGCAGACGCTGATCGACGTGGGCCTCTCGTACATCAAGCTGGGGCAGAGCGCCACCACCCTGTCCGGCGGCGAGGCGCAGCGGGTCAAGCTGAGCCGCGAGCTGTCCAAGCGCGATACCGGCAAGACCCTGTACATCCTCGACGAACCGACCACCGGCCTGCACTTCGCCGACATCCAGCAACTGCTCGACGTGCTGCACCGCCTGCGCGACCACGGCAACACCGTGGTGGTGATCGAGCACAACCTCGACGTGATCAAGACCGCCGACTGGCTGGTCGACCTCGGCCCCGAGGGCGGCTCGCGCGGCGGGCAGATCATCGCCACGGGCACGCCTGAGCAGGTCGCCGCCATGCCGCAATCGCACACCGGGCGCTTCCTCGGCCCGCTGCTGGAGCGCGACCGGGCGTAGCTCCTGCGCGGAACGCCAGCCGTACACGACAAGGCCGGGCATCAAGCCCGGCCTTGTCACATCCGCAAGCCGCGCGCGCCGGCTCTGCCCCGGACAAAAAACGCAGGCAACAAAAAGCCGGGCACTGGGCCCGGCTTCTTGTGAATCACCCGAACTTACTCGGCAGCTGCTTCCACAGCACCGGCAACCGGACGATCAACCAGCTCGACGTACGCCATGGGCGCGTTGTCGCCAGCGCGGAAGCCGCACTTGAGGATGCGCAGGTAGCCGCCCGGACGGTTGGCGTAGCGCTTGCCCAGCTCGTTGAACAGCTTGCCGACAGCAGCCTTGGAGCGGGTGCGGTCGAAAGCCAGACGACGGTTGGCGACGCTGTCTTCCTTGGCCAGGGTGATCAGCGGCTCGGCAACGCGACGCAGCTCTTTCGCCTTGGGCAGGGTGGTCTTGATCAGCTCGTGTTCGAACAGCGACACCGCCATGTTCTGGAACATGGCATTGCGGTGTGCGCTGGTGCGGCTCAGGTGACGGCCACTTTTACGATGACGCATGATTGAAATTCCTTACCAAACCTTGAGTTCGGTTATCAGGGACGATCAGGCAGTCGCCTTGTCATCCTTTTTCAGACTTGCCGGCGGCCAGTTGTCGAGGCGCATGCCGAGGGAAAGACCGCGGGAAGCCAGAACGTCCTTGATCTCGGTCAGGGACTTCTTGCCCAGGTTCGGCGTCTTGAGCAGCTCCACTTCGGTGCGCTGGATCAGGTCACCGATGTAGTAGATGTTCTCCGCCTTCAGGCAGTTGGCCGAACGCACGGTCAGTTCCAGATCATCGACGGGGCGCAGCAGGATCGGGTCGATCTCGTCTTCCTGCTCTTCCACCACCGGAGCGCTGTCACCCTTGAGGTCGACGAACGCGGCCAGCTGCTGCTGCAGGATGGTCGCGGCACGACGGATGGCCTCTTCGGGATCCAGGGTACCGTTGGTTTCCAGGTCGAGGACCAGCTTGTCCAGGTTGGTACGCTGCTCGACACGGGCGCTTTCCACCACGTAGGCCAGGCGACGGACCGGGCTGAACGAGGCGTCGAGCTGGAGGCGGCCGATCGAACGGCTCTCGTCCTCGTCGCTCTGGCGGGCGTCGGCGGGCTCATAGCCACGGCCGCGCGCCACTTTCAGACGCATGTTCAGGGCACCGTTGTCCGCCAGGTTGGCGATGACGTGGTCACCGTTCACGATCTCGACATCGTGATCCAGCTGAATATCGGCAGCGGTGACCGCACCCGGACCCTTCTTGGAAAGGGTCAGCGTCACTTCATCACGACCGTGCAGCTTGATGGCCAGGCCTTTCAGGTTGAGCAGGATCTCGATCACATCTTCCTGCACACCCTCGATGGCGCTGTACTCGTGGAGTACGCCATCGATTTCAGCCTCAACCACTGCGCAGCCAGGCATGGAGGACAACAGGATGCGACGCAGCGCGTTGCCCAGTGTGTGACCAAAACCGCGCTCGAGAGGCTCGAGCGTGATCTTGGCGCGGGTCGGGCTGACCACCTGAACGTCGATGTGACGGGGGGTCAGAAACTCATTTACCGAACTCTGCATGGATGCACCTATTTTCTAGCTCTTACTTGGAGTAGAGCTCGACAATCAGGTTTTCGTTGATGTCAGCGGACAGATCGCTGCGAGCCGGCACGCTCTTGAACAGGCCGGACTTCTTCTCGGCATCAACTTCCACCCACTCAACGCGGCCACGCTGGGCGCACAGCTCGAGAGCCTGGGCGATACGCAGCTGGTTCTTGGCCTTTTCACGGACAGCGACGACGTCGCCAGCCTTGACCTGGTAAGACGGGATGTTGACGGTCTGACCGTTGACGGTGATGGCCTTGTGCGAAACCAGCTGGCGGGATTCGGCACGGGTGGCACCGAAGCCCATGCGGTAGACGACGTTGTCCAGGCGGCACTCGAGCAGTTGCAGCAGGTTCTCGCCGGTCGAACCCTTGCGACGGGTTGCTTCCTTGTAGTAACCGCTGAACTGACGCTCCAGCACGCCGTAGATGCGGCGGACCTTCTGCTTCTCGCGCAGCTGGGTGCCGTACTCGGACAGGCGACCACGGCGCTGGCCATGGATACCGGGGGCCGCTTCGATATTGCACTTGGATTCCAGAGCGCGGGCGCCGCTCTTCAGGAACAGGTCAGTGCCTTCGCGACGGGACAGTTTGCATTTCGGACCAATGTAACGAGCCATTCTTCACTGTCTCCTATTACACGCGACGCTTCTTCGGCGGACGGCACCCGTTGTGCGGGATCGGCGTCACGTCGGTGATGCTGGCAATCTTGTAGCCGCAGGCGTTCAGGGCACGCACGGCGGATTCACGACCCGGACCCGGACCCTTGACGTTGACGTCGAGGTTCTTCAGGCCGTACTCCAGAGCGGCCTGACCGGCGCGCTCGGCCGCCACCTGGGCAGCGAACGGAGTGCTCTTGCGCGAGCCGCGGAAACCGGAACCACCGGAAGTCGCCCAGCTCAGAGCGTTGCCCTGACGGTCGGTGATGGTCACGATGGTGTTGTTGAAGGACGCGTGGATGTGGGCGATGCCATCAACCACCGTCTTTTTGACTTTCTTACGAGGACGAGCAGCAGGTTTTGCCATGACTATATTCCTGTCGATTCGCGGATGCGATTACTTGCGGATCGGCTTGCGCGGACCCTTGCGGGTACGGGCGTTGGTCTTGGTGCGCTGACCATGAACCGGCAGGCCGCGACGGTGACGCAGGCCGCGGTAGCAGCCGAGGTCCATCAGGCGCTTGATGTTCATGTTGATTTCGCGGCGCAGGTCACCTTCGGTGGTGAGCTTGGCGACTTCGCCACGCAGCTGCTCGATCTGCTCGTCGCTCAGATCCTTGATTTTCGCCGCCGGGTTGACGCCGGTGGCGGCGCAGATGTTCTGCGCGGTGGTGCGACCGACACCATAGATGTAGGTCAGCGAGATAACAGTGTGTTTGTTATCCGGAATGTTGACGCCTGCAATACGGGCCATTCAGAAAAACTCCAATTGACAGCTATCCGCGCCCCGGAAGCCAAGAAAAGGGCGTGGATATTAACGCTGTAATAACAAATAATCAACCCGGCAGCGCACTAGCTGCCGGGCTGGTTCGCAGATCACACTCAGCCTTGGCGCTGCTTGTGGCGCGGCTCCGCGCTGCAGATCACGCGAACGACGCCTTCACGGCGCACGATCTTGCAGTTGCGGCACAGCTTCTTGACCGATGCACGAACTTTCATCACCAACTCCTCGAACCTTACGGGACGGTCAGCGCAGCATGCCGCTGCCGTAGCCCTTCAGGTTGGCTTTCTTCATCAGGGAATCGTACTGGTGCGAAACGAGGTGCGATTGTACTTGGGACATGAAGTCCATCACAACGACCACGACGATCAGCAACGAGGTCCCGCCAAGGTAGAACGGCACATTGGCCGCCACCACCAGGAACTGGGGCAGCAGGCATACGGCCGTCATGTACAGAGCACCGAACATGGTCAAGCGGGTCAGAACGCCATCGATGTAGCGCGCCGACTGCTCGCCGGGACGGATACCCGGAATGAAGGCACCGGACTTCTTCAGGTTTTCCGCCACGTCCTTCGGGTTGAACATCAGCGCCGTGTAGAAGAAGCAGAAGAAAATGATCCCTGCACTAAACAGCAGAATGTTCAACGGCTGACCGGGCGCGATCGCCTGCGCGATGTCCTGCATCCAGCCCATGCCTTCACCCTGACCGAACCAGGCACCCAGGGAGGCCGGGAACAGCAGGATGCTGCTGGCGAAGATCGCCGGAATGACGCCGGCCATGTTCACCTTCAGCGGCAGGTGGCTGGTCTGCGCCGCGAAGACCTTGCGGCCCTGTTGACGCTTGGCATAGTGCACCGCGATGCGACGCTGGCCACGCTCGATGAACACCACGAAACCGATGATCGCGACGGCCAGCAGACCGATGGCAATCAGGGCGAAGATATTGATATCACCCTGACGGGCAGACTCGAAGGACTGCCCGATCGCCGACGGCAGGCCGGCCACGATACCGGCAAAGATCAGCATCGAGATGCCGTTGCCGATGCCGCGTTCGGTGATCTGCTCGCCCAGCCACATCATGAACATCGCCCCTGCCACGAAGGTGGTGACCGCCACGAAGTGGAAACCGAAATCGGTGCTGAAGGCCACACCCTGACTGGCCAGACCAACGGACATGCCGGTGGCCTGGACCAGTGCCAGGGCAACAGTGCCGTAGCGGGTGTACTGGCTGATCTTGCGTCGACCAGCCTCACCTTCCTTCTTCAACTGCTCCAGTTGCGGACTGACCGCCGTCATCAGCTGCATGATGATCGATGCCGAGATGTACGGCATGATCCCCAGTGCAAAGATGCTCATGCGCTCCAGCGCGCCACCGGAAAACATGTTGAACAGGCTAAGAATGGTCCCCTCGTTCTGCCGGAACAGCTCGGCCAGCCGGTCAGGGTTGATGCCGGGCACCGGGATGTGCGCGCCGATCCGGTAGACGATGATCGCCATGAACAGGAAACGCAAACGAGCCCAGAGCTCGGACAGCCCGCCATTGCTGAGCGCGGAGAGAGCACCTTGCTTAGCCATTTAGTCCTCGATTTTGCCGCCAGCTGCTTCGATGGCCGCACGTGCACCCTTGGTGACGGCGATGCCCTTCAGGGTAACAGCGCGAGCAACGTCGCCGGACAGCATGACTTTGACACGCTGCACGTTTTCGTTGATCACGTTGGCATCCTTCAGCGCCTGCAGGGTGACGACGTCGCCTTCCACCTTGGCCAGCTCGGAGGTGCGCACTTCTGCGCGATCCATGGCCTTCAGGGAGGTGAAGCCGAACTTCGGCAGACGGCGGTGCAGCGGCTGCTGGCCGCCCTCGAAGCCCGGGGCAATCTTGCCGCCGGTACGCGAGGTCTGGCCCTTGTGGCCGCGGCCACCGGTCTTGCCCAGGCCGCTACCGATACCACGGCCCGGACGCAGCTTCTCGCGACGGGCACCCGGCGCGGAACGCAGATCGTTCAGTTGCATGGATTAACCCTCCACACGCAGCAGGTAGTAGGCCTTGTTGATCATCCCGCGATTCTCGGGGGTGTCCAGGACCTCTACGGTGTGGTTGATGCGACGCAGGCCGAGGCCCTTGACGCACGCCTTGTGGTTGGCCAGACGGCCGTTCACGCTCTTGATCAGCGTGACCTTGATCTTGGCATTCGACATGATCAGAGAATCTCCTCGACGCTCTTGCCACGCTTGGCCGCCACGGAGTCCGGAGACTGCATGCTCTTCAGACCCTTGAAGGTGGCGTACACCACGTTCACCGGGTTGGTCGAGCCGTAGCACTTGGCCAGAACGTTGTGCACACCGGCCACTTCCAGGACGGCGCGCATGGCACCGCCGGCGATCACACCGGTACCTTCCGAAGCCGGCTGCATGTACACCTTGGAGGCGCCATGGGCGGACTTGATCGGGTACTGCAGGGTGGTGCCGTTCAGATCGACCTGGATCATGTTGCGGCGCGCAGCTTCCATGGCCTTCTGGATCGCAGCCGGAACTTCGCGGGACTTGCCACGACCGAAACCGACGCGACCCTTGCCATCACCCACCACGGTCAGCGCGGTGAAGGTGAAGATGCGGCCGCCCTTGACGGTCTTGGCAACGCGGTTAACCTGAACCAGCTTCTCGATGTAGCCTTCGTCGCGCTTCTGCTCGTTGTTCGCCATAACTTAGAACTCCAGCCCGCCTTCACGAGCAGCATCGGCCAGTGCCTTCACACGACCGTGGTACTTGAAGCCAGAACGGTCGAATGCCACCTGGGTGACACCGGCGGCTTTCGCGCGCTCGGCGACCAGCAGGCCAACCTTCTTGGCAGCTTCGACGTTGCCGGTGGCAGCGCCACGCAGCTCCGCGTCCAGAGTCGAGGCGCTGGCCAGGACCTTGCCGCCGTCGGCCGAGATGACCTGGGCGTACATGTGCTGGGAAGAGCGGTACACGCAAAGGCGTACGGCCTCCAGCTCGCGCATCTTCAGGCGTGCCTGGCGAGCGCGACGCAGACGGATAACTTTCTTGTCGCTCATTTGCTATGCCCTACTTCTTCTTGGCTTCTTTACGACGGACAACTTCGTCGGCGTAACGCACACCCTTACCTTTGTAAGGCTCCGGACGACGGAAGTCGCGGATCTCGGCAGCCACCTGACCAACCACCTGCTTGTCGACACCCTTGATCAGGATCTCGGTCTGGCTCGGGGTTTCGGCAGTGACGCCTTCCGGCAGTTCGTACTCGATCGGATGCGAGAAGCCGAGGGCCAGCGACAGGGTCTGACCTTTGGCCTGAGCACGGTAGCCGACGCCAACCAGCTGCAGCTTGCGCTGGAAGCCTTCGCTGACACCAACAACCATGTTGTTGACCAGGGCGCGGGTGGTACCGGCCATGGCGCGGGTCTGCTGGTCGCCGTTGCGGGCAGCGAAACGCAGCTCACCTTCTTCCTGAATCACTTCCACCGAAGGATGCACCTTCAGTTCCAGAGCGCCCTTGGCACCCTTCACCGAAAGCTGCTGACCGGCCAGCCTGATTTCGACGCCGGCGGGCAGCTTGACGGGGTTCTTAGCAACGCGAGACATGCTGACTCCCCCTTAGAACACGGTGCACAGTACTTCGCCGCCGACACCGGCAGCGCGAGCAGCGCGATCCGTCATCACACCCTTGTTGGTGGAGACGATGGAAACGCCGAGACCGCCGCGAACTTTCGGCAGCTGCTCGACAGCCTTGTACTGACGCAGACCGGGACGGCTTACGCGCTTGAGCTCTTCGATGACCGGCTTGCCTTCGAAATACTTCAGCTCGATGGACAGCTGCTGCTTGATGTCGCCGCTGACCTGGTAATCCGCGATGTAGCCTTCGTCCTTCAGAACCTTGGCGACTGCTGCCTTCAGCTTGGAAGACGGCATGCTCACCACAGTCTTCTCAGCCATCTGGGCATTACGGATACGAGTTAGCATGTCCGCTAACGGGTCCTGCATACTCATGGGCTTGATGCTCCTGAAACAAAAAAAAGCCTTTCGGCTGTATTAGCCCGCGCTCGGGCACGAATGCCGGACTCAGGCGAGCCAGACATTCTAGAGACTGATCAAAAACGAATCAAGCCCCAGAGGGGCTTGATTCGCTTGACCGGGCTCCCGAGCGGACCCAGGAGCCTTGTCTGTCTTACCAGCTGGCCTTGACCAGACCCGGCACATCACCACGCATGGCGGCTTCACGCAGCTTGTTACGGCTCAGGCCGAACTTGCGGTAGAAGCCGTGCGGACGACCGGTGATGCGGCAGCGGTTGCGCAGACGGCTGGCCGACGCATCGCGCGGCTGCTTCTGCAGGGCTACCAGGGCTTCCCAGCGCTGCTCCGGAGTGGAGTTCGGGCTGGCAATGACAGCTTTCAGCTCGGCACGCTTCTTGGCGTACTTCGCGACCGTTTGCTGACGCTTCAGCTCACGGTTCTTCATGCTCATTTTGGCCATGTTCCTACTCCAATCAGTTGCGGAACGGGAATTTGAAGGCGCGCAGCAGGGCGCGGCCTTCGTCATCGGTACGGGCGGTGGTGGTCAGGGTGATGTCCATCCCACGCAGCGCATCGATCTTGTCGTAATCGATTTCCGGGAAGATGATCTGCTCTTTCACGCCCATGCTGTAGTTGCCACGACCGTCGAAGGACTTGGCATTCAGGCCGCGGAAGTCACGCACGCGCGGCAGGGAGATGGTGATCAGACGATCCAGGAATTCGTACATGCGATCGCCACGCAGAGTCACCTTGATACCGATCGGCCAGCCCTCGCGGACCTTGAAACCGGCGATGGACTTGCGAGCATAGGTGACCACCGGCTTCTGGCCAGCGATCTTCTCCATGTCGCCCAGCGCGTTCTCGATGACCTTCTTGTCACCGATCGCTTCGCCGAGGCCCATGTTCAGGGTGATTTTGGTGATGCGCGGAATTTCCATCACGTTCGCCAGCTGCAGGTCTTCCTTCAGCTTGGGAGCGATTTCGTTCCGGTAAATATCTTTCAATCGTGCCATGGTGTTTTACCTATGCTTCTCAAGCGCCAACCGGCTTCTGGGTGGACTTGAAGACACGAATTTTCTTGCCGTCTTCGACCTTGAAGCCAACGCGGTCAGCCTTGTTGGTTTCGGCGTTGAAGATCGCAACGTTGGAAACGTGCAGCGGCGCCTCTTTCTCGACGATACCGCCTTGAACGCCCAGCATCGGGTTCGGCTTGGTGTGGCGCTTGATCAGGTTGACGCCACCGACGACCAGACGGTCGTCAGCCAGCACCTTCAGCACCTTGCCACGCTTGCCCTTGTCCTTGCCGGCGATGACGATGACTTCGTCGTCACGACGAATCTTTTGCATGACGGCTACTCCTTAGAGCACTTCGGGGGCCAGGGAGACGATCTTCATGAACTTCTCGGTACGGAGTTCACGAGTCACCGGGCCAAAGATACGGGTGCCGATGGGCTCCTGCTTGTTGTTCAGCAGGACCGCGGCGTTGCCGTCGAAACGGATGATCGAGCCATCCGGACGACGCACGCCATGACGGGTGCGGACAACGACCGCGCTCATCACCTGGCCTTTCTTGACCTTGCCGCGCGGAATCGCTTCCTTCACGGTGACCTTGATGATGTCGCCAATACCGGCGTAACGACGGTGCGAACCACCCAGGACCTTGATGCACATCACGCGACGAGCACCGCTGTTATCGGCGACGTCGAGCATGGATTGAGTCTGAATCATATCTTTCTCCGACCCTTAGTCCTTAGACTTCCACGGCACGTTCGACGATTTCGACCAGGGTCCAGGCCTTGGTCTTGGCCAGCGGACGAGTCTCGCGAATGGTGACCAGGTCACCCAGGCGGCACTGGTTGCTTTCGTCGTGGGCGTGCAGCTTGGTCGAACGCTTCACGTATTTACCGTAGATCGGGTGCTTCACGCGGCGCTCGATCAGGACGGTGATGGTCTTGTCCATTTTGTCGCTGACGACTTTGCCGGTCAGCGTACGGACGGTCTTCTGAGCTTCAGCCATGATTACTTACCTGCTTGCTGGTTGAGCACAGTTTTCACGCGAGCGATGTCGCGCTTCACTTGCGAGAGCAGGTGAGACTGCCCCAACTGGCCAGTTGCCTTCTGCATGCGCAGATTGAACTGGTCGCGCAGCAGGCCGAGCAGTTGCTCGTTCAGCTGCTCAACGGATTTTTCACGAAGTTCGTTCGCTTTCATCACATCACCGTCCGCTTAACAAAGGTGGTCTCGAGCGGCAGCTTTGCAGCCGCCAGGGCGAAAGCCTCGCGAGCCAGCTCTTCGGAAACGCCTTCGATCTCGTACAGGACCTTGCCCGGTTGGATCAGGGCTACCCAGTACTCGACGCCACCCTTACCTTTACCCATACGAACTTCGAGGGGCTTCTTGGTGACAGGCTTGTCGGGGAACACGCGGATCCAGATCTTGCCGCCACGCTTGACGTGACGGGTCAGGGCGCGACGTGCGGCCTCGATCTGACGTGCGGTGAGACGACCACGGCTAACAGACTTCAGCGCGAACTCGCCGAAGCTGACCTTGCTACCGCGCTGAGCCAGACCACGGTTGTGGCCGGTCATCTGCTTGCGGAATTTTGTACGCTTGGGTTGCAGCATGTTGCGTACTCCTCTTACTTAGCAGCTTTTTTGCGAGGCGCAGGCGCTTGCGGCTTGAGCTCTTCGTGCTGGCCACCGATGACCTCGCCCTTGAAGATCCAAACCTTGACGCCGATCACACCGTAGGTGGTGTGCGCTTCGTAGGTGGCATAGTCGATGTCGGCACGCAGGGTGTGCAGGGGCACACGACCTTCGCGGTACCATTCGGTACGGGCGATTTCCGCACCGCCCAGACGACCACTCACCTGGATCTTGATGCCCTTGGCACCAATGCGCATGGCGTTCTGCACCGCGCGCTTCATGGCGCGACGGAACATCACGCGACGCTCCAGCTGCTGAGCTACGCTCTGCGCAACCAGCAAACCGTCGAGTTCCGGCTTGCGGATCTCTTCGATGTTGATGTGCACCGGCACACCCATCTGCTTGGTCAGGTCCTGACGCAGCTTCTCAACATCTTCACCCTTCTTGCCGATCACGATGCCGGGACGAGCGGTGTGGATGGTGATGCGTGCAGTCTGAGCCGGACGAGCGATGTCGATGCGGCTCACGGACGCGCTTTTTAGTTTGTCCTGGAGGTATTCACGGACCTTGAGGTCGGTGAACAGGTAGTCGGCGTAGGTACGCTTGTCAGCGTACCAGACCGAGGTGTGCTCCTTGACGATGCCCAGGCGAATGCCAGTGGGATGTACTTTCTGACCCATCTGATCGACTCCGTTACTTGTCCGCAACCTTGACAGTGATATGGCAAGACCGCTTGACGATGCGATCAGCACGGCCCTTGGCGCGCGGCATGATGCGCTTCAGCGAGCGCCCTTCGTTGACGTAGACGGTGGAGACCTTCAGGTCGTCCACGTCGGCGCCTTCGTTGTGCTCGGCGTTGGCCACGGCCGATTCCAGCACTTTCTTGATGACGGCGGCGGCTTTCTTGCTGCTGAATGCCAGCAGGTTGAGCGCTTCACCCACCTTCTTCCCGCGGATCTGGTCGGCGACCAAGCGGGCTTTCTGGGCGGAGATGCGAGCGCCCGACAACTTAGCGGCTACTTCCATTTCCTTACCCCTTAACGCTTGGCTTTCTTGTCGGCCACATGACCGCGATAGGTGCGGGTAGCGGCAAACTCGCCCAGTTTGTGGCCGACCATGTCTTCGTTCACCAGAACCGGGACATGTTGACGACCGTTATGCACGGCGATGGTCAGACCGACCATCTGCGGCAGGATCATCGAACGACGCGACCAGGTCTTGATCGGCTTACGGTCGTTCTTTTCCACCGCCACTTCGACCTTCTTGATGAGGTGAAGATCGATAAACGGACCTTTTTTCAGAGAACGCGGCACTGTCGTATCCCTCTACGTTACTTGCGGCGACGGACAATCATGTTGTCGGTGCGCTTGTTGGAACGGGTCTTCGCGCCCTTGGTCGGGAAGCCCCACGGCGATACCGGATGACGGCCACCGGAGGTACGACCTTCACCACCACCATGCGGGTGGTCAACCGGGTTCATGGCGGCGCCACGAACGGTCGGACGGACACCTTTCCAGCGCTTGGCGCCGGCCTTGCCCAGCGAACGCAGGCTGTGCTCGGAGTTCGAGACTTCGCCCAGGGTAGCGCGGCACTCGGCCAGGACCTTGCGCATCTCGCCGGAGCGCAGACGCAGGGTCACGTAGGCACCTTCACGAGCGACCAGCTGCACGGATGCACCGGCGGAACGCGCGATCTGGGCACCCTTGCCCGGCTTCAGCTCGATACCGTGAATGGTGGAGCCGACCGGAATGTTGCGCAGCGGCAGGCTGTTGCCAGCCTTGATCGGCGCGTGGGCACCGGAGATCAGCTGGTCGCCAGCGCTCACGCCCTTCGGCGCGATGATGTAACGACGCTCGCCGTCTGCGTACTTCAGCAGGGCGATGTGGGCAGTACGGTTCGGATCGTATTCCACGCGCTCGACGATGGCAGGGATGCCATCCTTGTCGCGACGGAAGTCGACCAGACGGTAGTGCTGCTTGTGACCACCGCCGATGTGGCGGGTGGTGATGCGACCGTTGTTGTTACGACCACCGGTCTTGCTCTTCTTCTCGACCAGCGGAGCGTACGGAGCGCCCTTGTGCAGGTCGGCATTGACAACCTTGACCACGAAACGGCGGCCAGCGGAAGTCGGCTTGCACTTAACGATTGCCATGATGCACTCCTACCTTACTCAGCGGCGCCGCTGGTGAAATCGAGGTCCTGGCCCGGCTGGAGGGCGATGTACGCCTTTTTCCAGTCGTTGCGCTTACCGAAGCCACGCGCGGTGCGCTTGGTCTTGCCCTTGACGTTCAGGGTGCTGACGCGCTCGACCTTGACGCCGAACAGGCTTTCGACGGCCTTCTTGATTTCCAGCTTGGTTGCGTCGGTGGCAACCTTGAAAACGAACTGGCTCTTGCCATCGGCAAGGGTCGTGGCCTTCTCGGAGATGTGCGGGCCAACCAGCACTTTGAATACGCGTTCCTGGTTCATCCCAGCAGCTCCTCGAATTTCTTCACGGCGGACACGGTGACCAGCACCTTGTCGTAGGCGATCAGGCTGACCGGGTCGGAACCCTGCACGTCACGGACGTCGACGTGCGGCAGGTTGCGCGCTGCCAGGTACAGGTTCTCGTCGACAGCGTCGGTCACGATCAGCACGTCGTTCAGACCCAGAGTACCCAGCTTGCTTACCAGAGCCTTGGTCTTCGGCGCGTCCACGGCGAAGTCCTCAACAACGACCAGACGCTCCTGGCGCACCAGTTCGCTCAGGATCGAGCGCAGGGCGGCACGGTACATCTTCTTGTTGAGCTTCTGCGCGTGATCCTGCGGCTTGGCGGCGAAAGTCACGCCACCGGCACGCCAGATCGGGCTGCGGCTGGAACCGGCACGGGCACGGCCCGAACCCTTCTGACGCCACGGCTTCTTGCCACCGCCACGCACTTCGGCGCGGGTCTTCTGGGCGCGGGAGCCCTGACGACCGCCAGCCATGTAGGCGACGACAGCCTGGTGCACCAGGGTCTCATTGAACTCGCCACCAAAGGTACGCTCGGAGACTTCGATCGCCTGCGCACCGTTCACATTCAGTTGCATCTCTCGAATCTCCCCTTAAGCCTTGGCAGCCGGACGCACGATCACGTCACCGCCAGTGGCACCTGGGACAGCGCCCTTGACCAGCAGCAGATTGCGCTCGGCATCGACACGAACAACTTCCAGGGACTGCACGGTCACGCGCTCGGCGCCCAGGTGACCGGACATCTTCTTGCCCTTGAACACTCGACCAGGAGTCTGGCACTGGCCGATGGAACCCGGAGCACGGTGAGAAACGGAGTTGCCGTGGGTGTTGTCCTGGCCGCGGAAGTTCCAACGCTTGATGGTACCGGCGTAGCCTTTACCCTTGGACTGACCGGTCACGTCGACCAGCTGGCCTGCCTGGAACTGCTCAACGGTGAGCTGGTCGCCAGCCTTGAACTCGCCTTCTTCGAGGCGGAATTCCAGAACGGCGCGACCGGCAGCAACGCTGGCCTTGGCGAAGTGACCGGCCTGAGCCTTGGTCACACGGGAAGCGCGACGCTCGCCGACAGTCACCTGTACGGCGCGATAGCCATCGCTCTCTTCATTCTTGAACTGGGTGACGCGATTCGGCTCGACCTCGATGACCGTAACCGGAATAGAGACACCTTCTTCGGTGAAAATGCGGGTCATGCCGCACTTACGACCGACTACACCAATAGTCATGTCTTGAACCTCTTGAGTGTACGGGGCTTTCACCCGCTATGGCCGCCCATTTCAGAGCGTTACACGACCGAAATCCGGGGATGGATTTCAGCCGAGGCTGATCTGTACTTCGACGCCAGCAGCAAGGTCGAGCTTCATCAGCGCGTCGACGGTCTTGTCGGTCGGCTGAACGATGTCGAGCACACGCTTGTGAGTACGAATTTCGTACTGATCACGCGCATCCTTGTTGACGTGCGGAGAAATCAGCACGGTGAACCGCTCCTTGCGGGTCGGCAGGGGGATCGGACCACGGACCTGAGCACCAGTACGTTTCGCGGTTTCCACGATTTCCTGGGTAGATTGATCGATCAGGCGGTGGTCAAAAGCCTTCAACCGAATACGGATTTGTTGGTTTTGCATTTTGACCTCAGACTCTATGCTATTCCCACCAAGCGGAATACGCCCGGTAAAAGGAGGCGCAATTGTACGGATGCCCCTTGGGGGTGTCAACAAATGAGCAGAAACGAGAAGGCCCCCGCACCGGGCGGGGGCCTTCTCGTTCAGAGATCGTCGATTACTCGATGATCTTGGCAACCACGCCGGCGCCGACGGTACGACCGCCTTCGCGGATGGCGAAGCGCAGGCCGTCTTCCATGGCGATCGGGGCGATCAGGGTGACAACCATCTTGACGTTGTCGCCCGGCATGACCATCTCGACGCCTTCCGGCAGTTCGCAGTTACCGGTCACGTCGGTGGTACGGAAGTAGAACTGCGGACGGTAGCCCTTGAAGAACGGGGTGTGACGACCGCCTTCTTCCTTGGACAGCACGTACACTTCGGCTTCGAACTTGGTGTGCGGCTTGATGGTGCCCGGCTTGGCCAGAACCTGGCCACGCTCGACGTCCTCACGCTTGGTGCCGCGCAGCAGGGCGCCGATGTTCTCGCCGGCACGACCTTCGTCGAGCAGCTTGCGGAACATTTCCACGCCAGTGCAGGTGGTCTTGGTGGTCGGACGGATGCCGACGATTTCCACTTCCTCGCCCACCTTGACGATGCCGCGCTCGACGCGACCGGTCACCACGGTGCCGCGACCGGAGATCGAGAACACGTCCTCGATCGGCATCAGGAACGGCTGGTCGATGGCACGCACCGGCTCCGGAATGTAGGAGTCCAGGGTTTCCACCAGCTTGCGCACGGCGGAGGTGCCCATCTCGTTGTCGTCCTGGCCGTTCAGGGCCATCAGAGCGGAACCGATGACGATCGGGGTGTCGTCACCCGGGAAGTCATAGGTGCTCAGCAGGTCGCGAACTTCCATCTCGACCAGTTCCAGCAGCTCGGCGTCGTCGACCATGTCGGCCTTGTTCAGGAACACGACGATGTAGGGAACGCCTACCTGACGGGACAGCAGGATGTGCTCGCGAGTCTGCGGCATGGGACCGTCGGCAGCGGAGCAAACCAGGATCGCGCCGTCCATCTGGGCAGCACCGGTGATCATGTTCTTCACGTAGTCAGCGTGACCCGGGCAGTCAACGTGAGCGTAGTGACGAATGGCGGAATCGTACTCGACGTGCGAGGTGTTGATGGTGATACCGCGCGCCTTCTCTTCCGGAGCGTTGTCGATCTGGGAGAAGTCACGAGCAGCGCCACCCCAGGTGTCCGCGCAGACCTTGGTCAGGGCAGCGGTCAGAGTGGTCTTGCCATGGTCGACGTGACCGATGGTGCCGACGTTGACGTGCGGTTTGTTACGTTCAAATTTCTCTTTAGCCACGACAGTGAACCTCTTGCTAAAAGGGCTGAATCAAGCTTGCTTCTTAACCAGTGCTTCGACGATGTTCGACGGAGCTTCGGCGTATTTGGAGAATTCCATGGAGTAGCTCGCGCGACCCTGGGACATGGAACGTACGTCGGTAGCGTAGCCAAACATCTCGCCCAGCGGAACTTCGGCGCGAATGACCTTGCCGGACACGCTGTCATCCATACCCTGGATCAGGCCACGACGACGATTCAGGTCACCCATCACGTCACCCATGTACTCCTCCGGAGTCACGACCTCGACCTTCATGATCGGCTCGAGAACCTTGCCGCCGCCTTTCTGGGCCAGCTGCTTGGTTGCCATGGAGGCAGCGATCTTGAACGCCATCTCGTTGGAGTCGACGTCGTGGTAGGAACCATCGAACACGGCCGCCTTCAGGCCGATGAGCGGATAGCCGGCAACAACGCCGTTCTTCATCTGCTCTTCGATACCCTTCTGGATCGCCGGGATGTATTCCTTCGGAACCACACCACCCACGACCTCGTTGGTGAAGACCAGGCCTTCGGTGATGTTGCCCTTATCGTCCACGTCCGGAGCCGAGAAGCGGATCCAGCAGTGACCGAACTGGCCACGACCGCCGGACTGGCGAACGAACTTGCCTTCGATCTCGACGCCATCCTTGGAGATGGTTTCGCGGTAGGCCACCTGCGGCTTGCCGATGTTGGCGTCAACGTTGAACTCGCGCTTCATGCGGTCAACGATGATATCCAGGTGCAACTCACCCATGCCGCCAATGATGGTCTGACCGGACTCTTCGTCGGTCTTGACGCGGAACGACGGGTCTTCCTGGGCCAGCTTGCCCAGAGCAATGCCCATCTTTTCCTGGTCGGCCTTGGTCTTCGGCTCGACGGCAACGTGAATTACCGGCTCCGGGAAGTCCATGCGCTCGAGGACGATCTGCTTCTCGAGATCGCACAGGGTGTCACCGGTGGTGACGTCCTTCATGCCGATCAGGGCCGCGATGTCGCCGGCGCGGACTTCCTTGATCTCGTCGCGCTGGTTGGCCTGCATCTGCACCATACGGCCGACGCGCTCTTTCTTGCCCTTGACCGAGTTGACCACCGAGTCGCCGGAAGACAGCACGCCCGAGTAGACGCGAACGAAGGTCAGGGTACCAACGAAGGGGTCGGTGGCGATCTTGAACGCCAGAGCTGCGAACGGCTCGTCGTCGGACGACTTGCGCTCGTCGACCTTCTCGTCGTCATCCGGATGAACGCCTTTGATGGCGTCAACTTCGTCCGGAGCCGGCAGGTAGTCGATCACGGCGTCGAGAACCAGCGGGACGCCCTTGTTCTTGAACGAGGAACCGCAGACGGCCGGAACGATCTCACAAGCCAGGGTGCGCTGACGCAGGCCTGCCTTGATCTCCTCGTTGGTCAGATCGCCCTCTTCGAGGTACTTGTTCATCAGCTCTTCGTTGGCTTCGGCGGCTGCCTCGACCATGTTCGAGCGATATTCGGCAGCAAGGTCAGCCATCTCCGCCGGAATCTCTTCCTCGCGGTAGGTCATGCCCTTGTCTTCGTCGTTCCAGTAGATCGCCTTCATCTTGATCAGGTCGACCTGACCGACGAAGTTCTCCTCGGCACCGATGGCCAGCTGGACCGGCACCGGGGTGTGACCCAGGCGCTTCTTGATCTGCTCGACCACGCGCAGGAAGTTAGCGCCCTGGCGGTCCATCTTGTTGACGTAGACGATACGCGGAACGCCGTACTTGTTGGCCTGACGCCATACGGTTTCCGACTGCGGCTCAACGCCGGAGGTGCCGCAGAACACCACGACAGCGCCGTCGAGAACGCGCAGGGAGCGCTCTACTTCAATGGTGAAGTCCACGTGACCGGGGGTATCGATCACGTTGACGCGGTAGTTGTCGTACTGGCCGCGCGAACCCTTCCAGAAGGTGGTCACGGCAGCGGAGGTGATGGTGATACCACGCTCCTGCTCCTGCACCATCCAGTCGGTGGTCGCGGCACCGTCGTGCACTTCGCCGAGCTTGTGGTTCACGCCGGTGTAGAACAGTACCCGCTCGGTGGTGGTGGTCTTACCGGCATCCACGTGGGCGCAGATACCGATATTACGGTAGCGGTTGATAGGTGTAGTACGGGCCACGGTAGGGTCCTCGCTAGATGAATGCGCTTCTTAGAAACGGTAGTGCGAGAAGGCCTTGTTGGCTTCGGCCATGCGGTGCACGTCTTCACGCTTCTTCACAGCGGCGCCCTTGCCTTCGGCAGCGTCGATCAGCTCGCCTGCCAGACGCAGAGCCATGGACTTCTCACCACGCTTGCGCGCGTAATCCACCAGCCAGCGCATGGCCAGGGCGTTACGGCGGGACGGGCGAACTTCGACCGGAACCTGGTAGGTAGCACCGCCGACACGGCGGGACTTCACTTCGACCAGCGGAGCGATGGCGTCGAGTGCTTTCTCGAAGGTTTCCAGGGGATCGACGTTCTTGCGCTGCTTGACGGTTTCCAGGGCACCGTAAACGATGCGCTCGGCCACGGCCTTCTTGCCGCTTTCCATCACGTGGTTCATGAATTTAGCCAGGATCTGGCTTCCGTACTTCGGATCAGCCAGGATTTCACGCTTGGCCGCTACACGACGTCTTGGCATTGATAAGCCCTCAAACGGTCTTCAGGTTAGCTCGGGACACGCCCGACCTTACTCTTATCGACTCGACAAAAATGAATTCGGAAAATTACTTCGGACGCTTGGCGCCGTACTTCGAACGACCCTGCTTACGGTCCTTCACGCCGGAGGTATCCAGCGAACCGCGCACGGTGTGGTAACGCACACCCGGAAGGTCCTTCACACGACCGCCGCGGATCAGCACGACGCTGTGCTCCTGGAGGTTGTGACCTTCACCACCGATGTAGGAAGCGACTTCGTAGCCGTTGGTCAGGCGCACACGGCAGACCTTACGCAGCGCCGAGTTCGGCTTCTTCGGGGTGGTGGTGTAAACGCGGGTGCAAACGCCGCGGCGCTGGGGGCAGTTCTGCAGCGCAGGCACGTCGCTCTTTTCAGAGACGCGCTTGCGCGGCTGGCGCACCAGCTGGTTGATAGTTGCCATCTACTAGCTCCACTGATTGTCTTGCGACACAAAAATTTCGCGAGGCGAAACGCCCCGCGAGATTAAGGGGTGCATGAGTCTAAAGAGCTTGACACCCCTCGTCAAGGCACCCCCGGCCGCCTAAGCGACCGGGGGTAGCACTCACTTTTCGCCGAAGTTGAGCAGCGCTTCGGACAGCTGGGCTTCCGCCTCGCTGGCGCTGACGCGCTGCGGCTTCTCGGCATCGCGCTTGCGCTTGCGCTCGCTGTGGTAGGCCAGGCCGGTACCGGCCGGGATCAGGCGACCGACCACCACGTTCTCCTTCAGGCCGCGCAGGTAGTCGCGCTTGCCGGTGACCGCCGCCTCGGTGAGGACGCGGGTGGTCTCCTGGAAGGAGGCCGCGGAGATGAACGACTCGGTGGACAGCGAGGCCTTGGTGATACCCAGCAGGACGCGCTCGTACTTGGCGACGAACTTGTCCTCGACGGCCAGACGCTCGTTCTCTTCCAGCACCTGGGTCAGCTCGGCCTGGTCGCCCTTGATGAAGCTGGAGTCGCCCGACTCGCTGATCTCGACCTTGCGCAGCATCTGGCGCAGGATGGTCTCGATGTGCTTGTCGTTGATCTTCACGCCCTGCAGGCGGTACACGTCCTGGATCTCGTTGACGATGTACTTGGCCAGCGCGCTGACACCCAGCAGGCGCAGGATGTCGTGCGGGTTGCTCGGACCGTCGGAGATCACTTCGCCGCGGTTCACCTGTTCGCCTTCGAAGACGTTGAGGTGACGCCACTTCGGAATCAGCTCCTCGTACGGCTCGCTGCCGTCGGTCGGAGTGATCACCAGACGACGCTTGCCCTTGGTTTCCTTGCCGAAGCTGATGGTGCCGCTGATCTCGGCGAGGATCGACGGCTCCTTCGGACGACGGGCCTCGAACAGGTCGGCGACGCGCGGCAGACCACCGGTGATGTCGCGGGTCTTCGAGGTTTCCTGCGGGATACGCGCAACCACGTCACCCACGTTCACCTTGGCGCCGTCGGTCAGGTTGACCAGGGTCTTGGCCGGCAGGAAGTACTGCGCGACCACGTCGGTGCCCGGCAGCAGCAGGTCCTTGCCGTTGGCGTCGACCAGCTTCACCGCCGGACGGATCTCGCGACCGGCAGCCGGACGCTCGTTGGGATCCATCACCTCGATGTTGGTCAGACCGGTCAGCTCGTCGGTCTGCCGGCGGACGGTGATGCCCTCCTCCATGCCGACGAAGGTCACGGTACCGGCCATCTCGGTGATGATCGGGTGGGTGTGCGGGTCCCACTTGGCCACGATGGCGCCGGCCTCGACCTTGTCGCCCTCCTTGACCGAGATCACCGCACCGTAGGGCAGCTTGTAGCGCTCGCGCTCGCGACCGAAGTCGTCGGCCACCGCCAGCTCGCCGGAGCGGGACACCGCCACCAGGGCGCCGTCGGCACGCTCGACGTGCTTCAGGTTGTGCAGGCGGACGGTACCGCCGCTCTTCACCTGGATGCTGTCCTGGGCGGCACTCCGGCTGGCCGCACCACCGATGTGGAAGGTCCGCATGGTCAGCTGGGTGCCCGGCTCACCGATCGACTGGGCGGCGATGACGCCGACCGCTTCGCCGATGTTGACCTGATGACCGCGGGCCAGGTCGCGACCGTAGCACTTGGCGCAGATGCCGTAGCGGGTTTCGCAGGTGATCGGCGAACGCACGATCACTTCGTCGACGCTGTTCAGCTCGAGGAAGTCGACCCACTGCTCGTCGATCAGGGTGCCGGCCGGCACGATGATCTCGTCGGTGCCCGGCTTGGGCACGTCGCGGGCGATCACGCGGCCGAGCACGCGCTCACCGAGCGGCTCGACGATGTCGCCACCCTCGATGTGCGGGGTCATCAGCAGGCCCTGCTCGGTGCCGCAGTCGATCTCGGTGACCACCAGGTCCTGGGCCACGTCGACCAGACGACGGGTCAGGTAACCGGAGTTCGCGGTCTTCAGTGCGGTATCCGCCAGACCCTTACGGGCACCGTGGGTGGAGATGAAGTACTGCAGTACGTTCAGCCCCTCACGGAAGTTGGCGGTGATCGGGGTCTCGATGATCGAGCCGTCCGGCTTGGCCATCAGACCGCGCATGCCGGCCAGCTGGCGGATCTGCGCCGCGGAACCCCGCGCACCGGAGTCCGCCATCATGTACATGGAGTTGAAGGACTCCTGGTCGACCTCATTGCCCTCGCGGTCGATGACCTTCTCCTTGGAGAGGTTGGCCATCATCGCCTTGGACACTTCGTCGTTGGCCTTCGACCACAGGTCGATCACCTTGTTGTACTTCTCGCCCTGGGTCACCAGGCCGGAGGCGTACTGGGTCTCGATCTCCTTCACCTCGGCGGTGGCGGCGTCGATGATGCGCGCCTTGGCTTCCGGGATGACGAAGTCGTTGACGCCGATCGACACGCCGGAGATGGTCGAGTAGGCGAAGCCGGTGTACATCAGCTGGTCGGCGAAGATGACGGTGTCCTTCAGACCGACCACGCGGTAGGCGTGGTTGATCAGCTTGGAGATCGCCTTCTTCTTCATCGACTGGTTGACCACGTCGAACGGCAGGCCGGCCGGAACCACCTGGAACAGCAGCGCGCGGCCGACGGTGGTGTCGACGATGCGGGTGTTCCTGGTGATCACGCCACTGTCGCGATCCTTGACCACCTCGTTGATGCGCACCTTGACCTTGGCGTGCAGGGACACTTCGCCGGCGCGGAACACGCGGTCGACTTCCTGCAGGTCGGCGAACACACGGCCCTCGCCCTTGGCGTTCACCGCCTCGCGGGTCATGTAGTACAGGCCGAGCACCACGTCCTGCGACGGCACGATGATCGGCTCGCCGTTGGCGGGCGACAGCACGTTGTTGGTCGACATCATCAGCGCACGCGCTTCCAGCTGGGCCTCGAGGGTCAGCGGGACGTGCACGGCCATCTGGTCACCGTCGAAGTCGGCGTTGTACGCGGCGCACACCAGTGGGTGCAGCTGCAGGGCCTTGCCTTCGATGAGCACCGGCTCGAACGCCTGGATGCCCAGACGGTGCAGGGTCGGTGCACGGTTGAGCAGCACGGGATGTTCGCGGATGACTTCGGCGAGCACGTCCCAGACCTCGGGCAGCTCGCGCTCGACCATCTTCTTGGCCGCCTTGATGGTGGTGGCCATGCCCTTGGCTTCGAGCTTGCCGAAGATGAACGGCTTGAACAGCTCGAGGGCCATCTTCTTCGGCAGGCCGCACTGGTGCAGGCGCAGGGTCGGGCCGACGGTGATCACCGAACGGCCGGAGTAGTCGACGCGCTTGCCGAGCAGGTTCTGACGGAAGCGGCCCTGCTTGCCCTTGATCATGTCGGCCAAGGACTTCAGCGGGCGCTTGTTGGAGCCGGTGATGGCACGGCCGCGGCGGCCGTTGTCCAGCAGGGCGTCCACGGCTTCCTGCAGCATGCGCTTCTCGTTGCGCACGATGATGTCCGGCGCGGCCAGGTCGAGCAGGCGCTTCAGACGGTTGTTGCGGTTGATCACCCGGCGGTACAGATCGTTGAGATCCGAGGTCGCGAAGCGGCCGCCATCCAGCGGCACCAACGGACGCAGGTCCGGCGGCAGCACCGGCAGGACGGTCAGCACCATCCACTCCGGCTTGTTGCCGGAGCCCTGGAAGGCTTCCATCAGCTTGAGGCGCTTGGACAGCTTCTTGATCTTGGTCTCGGAGTTGGTCTGCGGGATTTCCTCGCGCAGGCGGCCGATCTCGTGCTCCAGATCGATGGCGGCGAGCAGCTCGAACACCGCCTCGGCGCCCATGCGGGCGTCGAAGTCGTCACCGTGCTCCTCGAGGGCCTCGAAGTACTGCTCGTCGTTGAGCAGCTGGCCCTTCTCCAGCGGAGTCATGCCCGGATCGATGACCACGTAGCTCTCGAAGTAGAGCACGCGCTCGATGTCGCGCAGGGTCATGTCCAGCAGCAGGCCGATACGGGACGGCAGCGACTTGAGGAACCAGATGTGGGCGACCGGCGAGGCCAGCTCGATGTGGCCCATGCGCTCGCGGCGCACCTTGGCCAGGGCGACTTCCACGCCGCACTTCTCGCAGATCACGCCGCGGTGCTTGAGGCGCTTGTACTTGCCGCACAGGCACTCGTAGTCCTTCACCGGGCCGAAGATCTTGGCGCAGAACAGGCCGTCACGTTCGGGCTTGAAGGTACGGTAGTTGATGGTCTCCGGCTTCTTCACTTCGCCGAAGGACCAGGAGCGGATCATCTCGGGCGACGCCAGGCCGATACGGATGGCATCGAACTCTTCGATCTGACCCTGGTTTTTCAAAAGGTTAAGCAGGTCTTTCAAGGCCTTTCCTCCTCACGGAGCCGGCGGCAGGCTCGCCTGCCGCCGGTACGCGTCGCGGGTTATTCGGTTTCCAGCTCGATGTCGATGCCGAGCGAACGGATTTCCTTGATCAGCACGTTGAAGGACTCGGGCATGCCGGCCTCCATGCGGTGATCGCCATCCACGATGTTCTTGTACATCTTGGTCCGGCCGTTCACGTCGTCCGACTTCACGGTCAGCATTTCCTGCAGGGTGTAGGCGGCGCCATAGGCTTCCAGCGCCCAGACCTCCATCTCCCCGAAACGCTGGCCACCGAACTGCGCCTTGCCGCCCAGCGGCTGCTGGGTGACCAGGCTGTAGGAGCCGGTGGAACGCGCGTGCATCTTGTCGTCGACCAGGTGGTTCAGCTTGAGCATGTACATGTAGCCGACGGTGGTCTTGCGCTCGAAGGCGTTGCCGGTGCGACCGTCGTACAGCTGCATCTGGCCGCTCTCCGGCAGATCGGCCAGCTTGAGCATGGCCTTGATCTCGCGCTCCTCGGCACCGTCGAACACCGGCGTGGCCATCGGCACGCCCTTGCGCAGGTTCTCGGCCAGGGAGAGGACTTCCTGATCGCTCAGGCTGTCCAGATTCTCCTGGCGACCACCGATCTCGTTGTAGATCTGGTGCAGGAACTGGCGCAGTTCGGCGACCTTGCGCTGCTCCTCGAGCATGCGGTTGATCTTCTCGCCCAGGCCCTTGGCCGCGAGGCCCAGGTGGGTTTCGAGGATCTGGCCGACGTTCATCCGCGACGGTACGCCCAGCGGGTTGAGGACGATGTCCACCGGAGTGCCATGCTCGTCGTGCGGCATGTCCTCGACCGGCATGATCACCGACACCACACCCTTGTTACCGTGGCGGCCGGCCATCTTGTCGCCCGGCTGGATGCGGCGCTTGATCGCGAGGTAGACCTTGACGATCTTCAGCACGCCCGGCGCCAGGTCGTCGCCCTGCTGCAACTTGCGCTTCTTGTCCTCGAACTTGTCGTCGAGCAGCTGACGGCGGTCGGAGATGTAGGCCTGGGCCTTCTCCAGCTGCTCGTTCAGCGCCTCTTCGGCCATGCGCAGCTTGAACCACTGGCCGCGCTCGAGGCCGTCGAGGTACTCGTGGGTGATCGCGCTGCCCTTCTTCAGGGCGGCCGGGCCACCTTCGGCCACCTGGCCGACCAGCGCGCTGCGCAGACGCTCGAAGGTGGCGCCTTCGACGATGCGGAACTCCTCGTTGAGGTCCTTGCGGATCTCGTCGAGCTGCTGCTTCTCGATCGACAGGGCACGCGAGTCGCGCTCCACGCCGTCGCGGGTGAACACCTGCACGTCGATGACGGTGCCCTTGGTGCCGGTCGGCACGCGCAGGGAGGTGTCCTTCACGTCGGACGCCTTCTCGCCGAAGATCGCGCGCAGCAGCTTCTCTTCCGGAGTCAGCTGGGTCTCGCCCTTCGGGGTGACCTTGCCGACCAGGATGTCGCCGGCCTGCACCTCGGCACCGACGTAGACGATACCGGCTTCATCCAGCTTGTTCAGCGCAGCCTCGCCGACGTTCGGGATGTCCGCGGTGATCTCCTCCGGGCCGAGCTTGGTGTCGCGCGACACGCAGGTCAGTTCCTGGATGTGGATGGTGGTGAAGCGGTCCTCTTGGACCACGCGCTCGGACAGGCAGATGGAGTCTTCGAAGTTGAAGCCGTTCCACGGCATGAACGCCACGCGCATGTTCTGACCCAGCGCCAGTTCGCCCATGTCGGTGGACGGACCGTCGGCCATGATGTCGCCGCGCGCCACCACGTCACCCTTGCTGACCAGCGGACGCTGGTTGATGCAGGTGTTCTGGTTGGAGCGGGTGTACTTGGTCAGGTTGTAGATGTCGACACCCGCTTCGCCGGTCTCGACCTCGTCGTCGTTGACCCGCACCACGATGCGGCTGGCGTCGACCGAGTCGATCACCCCGCCACGACGGGCCACCACGCAGACGCCGGAGTCACGGGCGACGTTGCGCTCCATGCCGGTGCCCACCAGCGGCTTGTCGGCACGCAGGGTCGGCACGGCCTGACGCTGCATGTTCGAACCCATCAGCGCGCGGTTGGCGTCGTCGTGCTCGAGGAACGGAATCAGCGAGGCCGCGACGGAAACCACCTGCTTGGGCGAAACGTCCATCAGGGTGACGTCTTCCGGCGCCTTCACGGTGAATTCGTTGAGGTGACGCACGGCCACCAGCTCGTCCACCAGCTGCCCCTGCTCGTTGAGGGTCGCCGAGGCCTGGGCGATGACGTGGTTGGCTTCCTCGATCGCCGACAGGAAGACGATCTCGTCGGTCACCTGGCCGCCTTTGACCACGCGGTACGGGCTTTCCAGGAAGCCGTACTGGTTGGTGCGCGCGTAGGTGGCCAGCGAGTTGATCAGGCCGATGTTCGGACCTTCCGGCGTCTCGATCGGGCACACGCGGCCGTAGTGGGTCGGGTGCACGTCGCGCACTTCGAAGCCGGCACGCTCGCGGGTCAGACCGCCCGGGCCGAGTGCGGAGACGCGGCGCTTGTGGGTGATCTCGGACAGCGGGTTGTTCTGGTCCATGAACTGCGACAGCTGGCTGGAACCGAAGAACTCCTTGATCGCGGCAGCCACCGGCTTGGCGTTGATCAGGTCCTGCGGCATCAGGCCTTCGCTTTCGGCCATCGACAGGCGTTCCTTGACCGCACGCTCGACGCGCACCAGGCCGACACGGAACTGGTTCTCGGCCATCTCGCCGACACAGCGCACGCGGCGGTTGCCGAGGTGGTCGATGTCGTCGACGATGCCCTTGCCGTTACGGATGTCGACCAGGGTCTTCAGCACGTCGACGATGTCTTCGCGGCTGAGCACGCCCGGGCCTTCGATCTCTTCGCGACCGATGCGGCGATTGAACTTCATGCGGCCGACCGCGGACAGGTCGTAGCGCTCGGCACTGAAGAACAGGTTGTTGAACAGGGCTTCGGCGGCATCCTTGGTCGGCGGCTCGCCGGGACGCATCATGCGATAGATCTCGACCAGCGCTTCCAGCTGGTTGGAGGTCGAGTCGATCTTCAGGGTATCGGAGATGAACGGGCCGCAGTCGATGTCGTTGGTGTACAGGGTCTCGATGCGCACCACCTGGGCCTTGGCGATCTTGGCCAGCAGGTCGACGGTCAGCTCGGTGTTGCACTCGGCGATGATCTCGCCGGTGGCCGGATGCACGATGGCCTTGGCCAGGGTGCGGCCCAGCACGTAGTCCAGCGGGACTTCCAGCAGCTTGATGCCGGCCTTTTCCAGCTGGTTGATGTGACGCGCGGTGACGCGGCGGCCCTGTTCGACGATGACCTTGCCGGTCTCGTCCTTGATGTCGAAGCCGGCGATCTCGCCACGCAGACGCTGCGGTACCAGCTCGAGGCTCAGCGACTGATCCTTGAGGTGGAACACGTTGGTGTCGTAGAAGGCATCGAGGATTTCCTCGGTGCCGTAGTTCAGCGCGCGCAGCAGCACGGAGGCTGGCAGCTTGCGGCGACGGTCGATACGCACGAACACGGCGTCCTTCGGATCGAACTCGAAGTCCAGCCAGGAGCCGCGGTAGGGAATGATGCGCGCGGAGTACAGCAGCTTGCCCGAGCTGTGGGTCTTGCCCTTGTCGTGGTCGAAGAACACGCCCGGCGAACGGTGCAGCTGGGAAACGATGACACGCTCGGTACCGTTGATGATGAAGGTACCGTTCTCGGTCATCAGGGGGATTTCCCCCATGTAGACTTCCTGCTCCTTGATATCCTTGATCGCCTTGCTCGACGATTCCTTGTCGAAGATCATCAGACGCACTTTCACGCGCAGCGGCACGGCGAAGGTCACGCCACGCAGCACGCATTCCTTGACGTCAAATGCCGGCTCGCCCAGGCGATAGCCGACGTATTCCAGGGCAGCGTTGCCGGAATAGCTGATAATCGGGAAAACGGACTTGAAGGCCGCGTGCAGGCCGACGTCGCGGAGCTGCTCCTTGCTGGCGCCCGCCTGCAGGAATTCGCGATACGAATCCAGCTGGATGGCCAACAGATACGGCACATCCATGACGTCCGGCAACTTGCTAAAGTCCTTGCGGATACGTTTTTTCTCAGTGTATGAGTAAGCCATCAGCGTTCCCCAGCTTGGTCACCTGCTTGTTTGGCCTCTCCGACGGGAGTAGCCGGAAAATCGTGCAAACCCTCGGTTTGCGACCACCCTGCGGGGTGGTGATCACGTCACGGGCGGCGGGCCGTGCCAGGCCGCCCATAACGGAAAAAGGCCGGTGGCAATAGCCACCAGCCATCAGTCCGAAATCAGTTCGCGGACTGTCGACGCAATGTCGGCTCAGCTTACTTGAGCTCGACCTTGGCGCCGGCTTCTTCCAGGGACTTCTTGGCCGCTTCGGCCTCTTCCTTGGAGACGCCTTCCTTCACCACGCCCGGAGCGCCGTCGACCACAGCCTTGGCTTCTTTCAGGCCCAGACCGGTCAGCTCGCGCACGACCTTGATGACGTTCACTTTCTTCTCGCCGGCATCGGCCAGAACGACGGTGAACTCGGTCTGCTCTTCGACGACAGCAGCAGCAGCGGCCGGACCGGCAGCAACGGCAGCAGCGGCGGTGACGCCGAACTTCTCTTCCATCGCCTTGATCAGTTCGACAACCTGCATCACGGACATTTCGGATACGGCGTTGATGATATCTTCGTTGGTCAGAGCCATGACTCTATTCCTGTATTGGGTGACGGCCTGAAGGCCATCTTATTGACAAAAAAGGTTGGGAAGGATCCTAGGCGCCTCAGGCAGCCTCGGCTTCCTTCTTGTCGCGAATCGCCGCCAGGGTACGAGCCAGCTTGCTGGTAGCGCCCTGGATGACGCTCATCAGCTGGGACACGGCTTCGTCGTAGGTCGGCAGGGTAGCCAGCACGTCGATCTGGTTGGCTGCGATCAGCTTGCCTTCGAAGGCAGCGCCCTTGATCTCGAACTTGTCCTGACCCTTGGCGAACTCCTTGAAGATGCGGGCGGCAGCGCCCGGATGCTCGTTGGAGAATGCGATCAGGGTCGGGCCCTTGAACACGTCGCCCAGCACCTCGAATTCGGTGCCTTGGACGGCGCGGCGAGCCAGGGTGTTGCGCACGACTTTCACGTACACACCGGCTTCACGGGCCTCTTTACGGAGTCCGGTCATGGCGCCCACGGTCACGCCACGGGCATCGGCCACGACAGCGGACAGGGCAGCTTTGGCAGCCTCGTTGACTTCAGCGACAATGGCCTTCTTGTCTTCGAGCTTAATTGCCACGGGTTTACTCCTGGATGTTACCGTTTCGCCCAGCCGGGGCCGGGCGGGTTTTGGTGTCTGATTCGGCAAACGAATCGGGAGCACCATCTGCGTAGGCTGGTGATTTAAGGCTTGCGCCGCCTACGGTCTTGGATAGCCCCCGCCAGGCAGGGACCCCAATAGGTTGGATGCGCCGGCCAGCCGGCGCATCCCTGTATCACGCGTCCAGGGAAGCCTGGTCGATCTGCAGGCCCGGACCCATGGTGGTGCTCAGGGTCACGCGCTTCATGTATACGCCCTTGGAGGCGGACGGCTTCAGGCGCTTCAGATCGGACAGCAGGGCTTCGACGTTCTGCTTGAGGGCAGCCGGAGCGAAGTCGACTTTGCCGACGGAGGCGTGGATGATGCCGTTCTTGTCGGTACGGAAGCGAACCTGACCGGCCTTGGCGTTCTTCACCGCGGTGGCCACGTCCGGGGTCACGGTGCCGACCTTCGGGTTCGGCATCAGGCCGCGCGGACCGAGGATCTGGCCCAGCTGGCCCACGACACGCATGGCGTCCGGGGAAGCGATGACCACGTCGTAGTTCAGGTCGCCGCCCTTCATCTCGGCAGCCAGCTCGTCCATGCCCACGCGGTCGGCGCCGGCAGCCAGAGCGGCTTCGGCAGCCGGGCCCTGGGTGAACACGGCAACGCGCACGCTCTTGCCGGTGCCGTTCGGCAGCACGGTGGCGCCACGCACGACCTGGTCGGATTTACGCGGATCGACGCCCAGGTTGATGGCGACGTCCACGGATTCCTTGAACTTGCTGGAAGTGGACAGCTCGGCCAGCAGGGCAGCGGCCTCTTCGAAACCGTACTGCTTGCCAGCGACAACCTTCTCGGCGATCGCCTTCTGGCGCTTGGTCAGCTTAGCCATTACACACCCTCCACGTTCAGGCCCATGCTACGCGCGGAACCGGCGATGGTACGCACGGCCGCATCCAGGTCAGCTGCAGTCAGATCGGCCTGCTTGGCCTTGGCGATCTCTTCCAGCTGTGCACGGGTAACGGTGCCCACTTTCTGGGTGTTCGGACGAGCGGAGCCACTGGTGATGCCCGCTGCTTTTTTCAGCAGCACGGCAGCCGGGGTGCTCTTGATCTCGAAGGTGAAGCTGCGGTCGCTGTAGACGGTGATGATCACCGGAGTCGGCAGACCCGGCTCCATGCCCTGGGTGCGGGCATTGAAGGCCTTGCAGAATTCCATGATGTTGACGCCGTGCTGGCCCAGGGCCGGACCGACCGGCGGCGACGGGTTGGCCTGTGCGGCCTTCACTTGCAGCTTGATATAAGCCGTGATTTTCTTAGCCATCTGCTACTCCAGTTGCGGGTACATGCGCCTTGCGGCTCCCCGGTTGCTTTTCGCGTTTTTCCCAGTGACAACAAAACCCCGCAGCCTGCGGCTGCGGGGTCGGGATCCCTTGCGCTCAGGCCTTCTCGACCTGACCGAACTCCAACTCCACCGGAGTGGAGCGACCGAAGATGAGCACGGCCACTTGGATCCGGCTCTTTTCGTAGTTGACCTCTTCGACGACGCCGCTGAAGTCGGCAAACGGGCCGTCGATGACACGCACCACTTCGCCCGGCTCGAACAGCGTCTTCGGACGCGGCTTGTCGCCGCTGTCGGCTACGCGACGCAGGATGGCCTCGGCTTCCTTTTCGGTGATCGGCGCCGGCTTGTCCGCGGTGCCACCGATGAAGCCCATGACGCGCGGGGTATCCTTGATGAGGTGCCAGGTCCCCTCGTTCATCTCCATCTGCACCAGCACGTAGCCGGGGAAGAACTTGCGCTCGCTCTTGCGCTTCTGGCCATTGCGCATCTCCACCACTTCTTCGGTGGGAACCAGAATCTCGCCGAACTGGTCTTCCATGCCGGCCAGCTTGACGCGCTCGATCAGCGAACGCATTACATGCTTTTCGTATCCCGAATAGGCATGCACAACATACCAACGCTTAGCCACAGTGCACCCTTAACCGACGATCAACGAAACCAGCCAACCCAGCAGCGAGTCCAGCGCCCACAGGAGCAGGGACATCAGCAGCACCACGGCCACCACGATCAGCGTGGTCTGGGTGGTTTCCTGGCGGGTCGGCCAGACGACCTTGCGAATCTCGGCACGCGCTTCCTTCACCAGAGCAAAGAAGGCGCCACCCTTGACGGTTTGCAGCGCAACAAAGAAGGCGCCGCCAGCCAGCACCAGAATGCCGAGCACGCGATACAGGATGGGTTCAGCTGCGAAATACTGATTCCCCACTACGGCAACCGCCACCAGCAGGGTGACGACGACCCACTTGAGGACATCGAGGCGGGAATCTTTGCTTTCAGCCTTGGCGTTCATCTGCAAGGACCTTGTGAAGGGTGCCAGATTCGAGAAATCTGGCAGGCCAGGAGGGAATCGAACCCCCAACCTGCGGTTTTGGAGACCGCCGCTCTGCCAATTGAGCTACTGGCCTGTGACTTAGTCAGGCCGGCTACTATACCGGCCCAACCGAGAAAGATCAACTACTTATTCGATGATCTTGGCAACAACGCCGGCGCCGACGGTACGACCGCCTTCGCGGATGGCGAAGCGCAGGCCGTCTTCCATGGCGATCGGGGCGATCAGGGTGACAACCATCTTGACGTTGTCGCCCGGCATGACCATCTCGACGCCTTCCGGCAGTTCGCAGTTACCGGTCACGTCGGTGGTACGGAAGTAGAACTGCGGACGGTAGCCCTTGAAGAACGGGGTGTGACGACCGCCTTCTTCCTTGGACAGCACGTACACTTCGGCTTCGAACTTGGTGTGCGGCTTGATGGTGCCCGGCTTGGCCAGAACCTGGCCACGCTCGACGTCCTCACGCTTGGTGCCGCGCAGCAGGGCGCCGATGTTCTCGCCGGCACGACCTTCGTCGAGCAGCTTGCGGAACATTTCCACGCCAGTGCAGGTGGTCTTGGTGGTCGGACGGATGCCGACGATTTCCACTTCCTCGCCCACCTTGACGATGCCGCGCTCGACGCGACCGGTCACCACGGTGCCGCGACCGGAGATCGAGAACACGTCCTCGATCGGCATCAGGAACGGCTGGTCGATGGCACGCACCGGCTCCGGAATGTAGGAGTCCAGGGTTTCCACCAGCTTGCGCACGGCGGAGGTGCCCATCTCGTTGTCGTCCTGGCCGTTCAGGGCCATCAGAGCGGAACCGATGACGATCGGGGTGTCGTCACCCGGGAAGTCATAGGTGCTCAGCAGGTCGCGAACTTCCATCTCGACCAGTTCCAGCAGCTCGGCGTCGTCGACCATGTCGGCCTTGTTCAGGAACACGACGATGTAGGGAACGCCTACCTGACGGGACAGCAGGATGTGCTCGCGAGTCTGCGGCATGGGACCGTCGGCAGCGGAGCAAACCAGGATCGCGCCGTCCATCTGGGCAGCACCGGTGATCATGTTCTTCACGTAGTCAGCGTGACCCGGGCAGTCAACGTGAGCGTAGTGACGAATGGCGGAATCGTACTCGACGTGCGAGGTGTTGATGGTGATACCGCGCGCCTTCTCTTCCGGAGCGTTGTCGATCTGGGAGAAGTC